>NZ_CP172056.1:2199687-2530625 GCF_049860565.1 Desulfitobacterium nosdiversum | reverse complement strand
GCAGGGATCGTTTCATTTTGCATTATCTCCTTGTCCATGATAAAGTAAAGAGACCGGAATTGATTCTAATACATTTGGAGGGAAAACGGTGACCGAATTTTTTCTTATTGCTTTAACATGTCTTAGTGCTATTACTCTAATCTTCTTAATTATCCTTTGGAATCATTTAGCGCATTTAAATCTTGATCGTCAAATCAGAGCTATTTCCGATGAAATTGCCCGCAATCGCGAAGAAACAAGCCAAAGTATACGAATGTCTCGAGAGGAACAAGGTCAATCCCTTAAACAATTTAATGATTCCGTTCTTGCACGCATGGCGGAAATTGCAAATCTTGAACGAAACCAGTTAGATATTTTTGCTCGTCAGATGAATCAGCTAACCCAAACCAATGAGCAGAAATTAGAGTCATTACGTAAAACAGTAGAAGATCGTTTGCTCCATCTCCAGCAAGATAACTCTCAAAAGCTTGAACAGATGCGCCTTACTGTCGACGAAAAATTGACCTCAACTTTAGAACAACGATTAGGTGAATCGTTTAAACTCGTCAGTGAACGCTTAGAAATGGTCCATAAAGGGCTGGGTGAAATGCAAAATCTTGCCTCCGGTGTTGGAGACCTGAAAAAAGTATTAAGCAATGTTAAAACCCGAGGAATCTGGGGTGAAGTTCAACTCGGCAATCTTCTTGAACAAATCCTGACTCCCGAGCAATATGCGCTTAATGTAGCCACTAAATGCGGAAGTAACGATCGCGTAGAATTTGCAATTAAACTGCCTGCCAAGGATGGGAATAATGGGATTGTCTGGCTGCCTGTTGATGCTAAATTTCCGCTGGAGGATTATGAACGTCTCCTGGAAGCACAAGATAAAGGGGATCTTTCGGCTATTGAAGAAGCCGGAAAGGCCCTTGAAAACCGCATAAAAACAGAGGCTAAATCTATTCGAATGAAGTACATCGATCCACCTCATACAACTGATTTTGGAATCCTTTTTCTTCCGATCGAAGGCCTTTATGCTGAAGTACTCCGCCGTCCCGGACTTTGTGATCAATTGCAGCATGATTATAAGATCGTCATTTCAGGGCCAACTACAATTGCAGCCTTTCTTAACAGCCTTCAAATGGGTTTTCGAACACTGGCCATTGAAAAGCGCTCAAGTGAAGTATGGAACCTTCTTGGCGCTGTCAAAACAGAATTCGGCAAGTTTGTCGAGATCCTCGAGAAAACACAGAAAAAACTTCAAGAAGCGAGTAACACCATTGATACTGCTGCACAAAAGTCGCGAACAATAGAACGCAAGCTTAAGAAAGTCCAAACCTTACCCGTTGAAGAAAGTTCAGCTATGCTCGCTGCCACATCTGATGAAGTAGATTAAATCTCTTTTAATAATTATACCAAATCGTTTATAGATAAGAACCCACCAAAATACAAGGTGGGTTCTTATCCAGTATTTTTTTAATTATAGACTATGAATTATGATTGAGCAATACAAACTCACTAACTGCTTTTCTCATTTTCGTGATTGCTTTGTTCCAGAATACATCCATTAAGGCTCCAATAAATTTGGCCTGATTCTTGGGAACGCTGTAATCCACAGTCCTTTAAATGTTTAAGCCAAAGCTCCCAATATGCTTTTCCAACAATTCCTTTTCGAGAAGCCCATTGATATCCGCTATTTTCCCATATGAGCTCCAAATATTGTGAATGGGTAGCTTTAATCTTATCTTCCCAGGCCTTAAGCAGCTCATTCTGACTTGATTCCCGTAAATTATCTTGGCTCGCCTGATAGAGCGGTTCATAGAGACCTTTAAAAGAAGAGGCATATTCAAGGAATTCCTTTCTAGCCTTTTCGAGCGTGTGAGGATGAAGCAAAACTGAAGCAGGTCGATCTGCATTTGCTTTAATCCGTGTTTTTCGTTTCTTTAGGCTGTAGTTTTTACTTCGATTGGATATGACCTCTTTTGATCGTGACCGATCCATTACTTTAGAACGCAGTTCTTTATTTTTTAAAGAGGATTTTGGTTTTTCAGGATAATGCCTTTTAGTCTTTATGTCCAATTCATTATGTCCGAAAAGTCTACGGGAAAAGGTAAAAACAAGGATTAAGAGTAAGGCTATGATCATATTTTCTGCAGTGCTTAGCACCTTATCCCCTCCCTCGACGTTCCAAGTTAAACCGAATAAGATACCAAAAGTCTGCTCAGGCTTTCGGCACATTTTTAATGTACTTATTCACCTGCCGCCAGACTAAGGCTCTATCTTTATTTTATTCTATTGATGTCATCAATAAAACCCTTTCTTAATCTTTTCTGACTTCCTTTATGCATTTTCTGCCTGAGCACTCTTCATCCGAAAGCTTATATAAAGAAGGAGCAGCCATAACGGCCCTATAATTAGAGCAAAACGCATATCCGGGATAAAATACATCAGTACTAAAATCATTCCCAGAAAAAGAAGAGCGAACCCAGATAAGAGTTTATGCGCCGGCATTTTAAAGGTTAGCTGCTTAATCTGTTCTGCGGATAAAGCTTTTCGGAAATACAACTGAGTGATAAGAATACTTGTCCATGTTATGACCACTGCAAAGGTGGTAATTGCCGAAACAATAATAAATACTCGGCCAGGTATAAAGTAATTGAGGGCAACTACTAGGAGTATGATCAGGGAAGAAATAAGAACGCCATTCCTCGGCACACCTGTTTCACTGAGTTGTGCAAACATTTTAGGCGCATTATTTTGAAGAGCGAGATTATACAGCATTCGTCCAGTACTAAATAGACCGCTGTTAAAAGCGGATAGGGCCGCAGTGATAACAACACCGTTGATGATCGTGGCTGCTGCCGGAATCCCAATTCTGTCAAAAATCAGGACGAACGGACTTCCCTGACTTCCAATCTCATTCCAAGGGTAAATCGCCATCATGACTCCGATTGCACCAACATAGAAAATAAGCACACGCCAGAAGACATTGTTAACAGCTTTAGGAATCGTGTGCTCTGGATTTTGTGCTTCACCGGCAGTAATTCCGACTAATTCTACTCCACCGAAAGAAAACATGACCATGACTAACGAAAGCATCAATCCTGATATTCCATTGGGCAAAAAACCGCCATGTGCCCAGAGATTACTAAACCCAAGAGGACGTCCCCCCGGCCCAATGCCTAGAATAATTATAATTCCGGACAGAATCATGCCTAAGATCGCCGCAACTTTAATGATAGCAAACCAAAATTCAAACTCGCCAAAGGCTTTCACATTAATTAAGTTTATCGAAGCCATAATTATTAAAGCAACCAGGGCAGAGAGCCAGCGCGGCACTCCCGGAAACCAGAAATTCACGTAAATGCCGAGAGCTGTGATCTCCGCCATTCCTGCGCCGATCCATAAAAACCAGTAGTTCCAGCCTGTTAGAAATCCTGCAAAAGGTCCCACATAACGGTATGCGTAGGCGCTAAAAGAACCTGCTCTCGGGTCGGCGACCGCCATTTCACCTAGCGCACGCATGATAATGAAAATAATTAAACCTCCCAGAATATAGCCCAATGTAATGGCCGGTCCTGCCATTTTGATGGTCGTTGAGGATCCATAAAAGAGTCCAACTCCAATTGCTCCGCCAAGTGCAATCATTTGAACATGCCGCTCAGTTAACGTTCTTTTTAATTGCTCTTGATTATTCCGCACTCTGCTCATCTATCATTTTGCTCCTCTTCATAAAACGAATAGAAAATCAACGGGATTTATCCTCAATAGTGTTTGGCAGTTTAAGCATTTCAATTCCCATTAGAACAAAAAATTAACGCTTGAACAGCAGCTTTCCGTTCAAGCGTTAAAATTTAATCATTCTTTTACTTCATATCCTTGTTAATTACGTATCCTTGTCAAACATAAATTTGAGCTGGCTTGATCTTGCTTCCTGCCATACCAGATAGGCTGAAAAGTTTTTTCCTGTTTTGGAGCGAAACCCTTTGATTAAATCCGTCTTTCCTTTGCTAAGAAGCTTTTTCATTTGGGCGGGAGTAAGAACCTTACCGCAGATCGGAGTTTTCCAAACGACAAAGGAACACCCTTGCCGATAATTCATACAGCCGTATCCTTTGTTCCCTTCAACGATTTCCCCGCCGCAAAGCGGACAGCTTCCTAATACTTCTCTTAGTGCCTGAGCTTGAACAGCCTCTTCCTGCTTAGCTTTCTGATCTTTTAATTCCGTTTTTGAAGAAGAATTATTCCGGCTTTTTGTTTTCGAGGTCTTGCTTTTTGACTTAACGGGTGCTAGCGCAAGAGGACGCTTACCAAAAGCACTTTGAAAAACCTTTAATTCATTCAGAATCTCGCGAATAGCATTTTCCACTTGAACCATATAGTTTGTTAATTCCTGTTTTCCCTGCTCAACTTGCGAAAGCTCATATTCCATCTGACCTGTCATTTCCGCACTGACTAAAAGTTGAGCCTTGGGCAATTCTTCCTTAATCAGGCGAATGAGTTCTTTTCCCTTTTCTGTTGGATGCAGAGTTCGATGTTCCTGTAATAAATAGCCCCGATCCAGTAAGTTCTCAATAATCGCCGGGCGTGTTGCAACAGTCCCTAAACCCTTGCCCTTGAGTTGCTGCTGCAGCAGTTCGTCTTCAACCTTTTTGCCGGCATTCTCCATTGCCTTCAGCAAATCTCCTTGAGTATAGCGTTTGGGAGGTTTAGTCTCTTTTTCTTTAATCACAGCTTTAAGCGTTTTAATGCTCTCGCCGTTACTTAGAATCGGTAAATCAACGAAATCCGCTTCTCCGTCCTCTCCCTCTTCCCTTTTTTTCGATTTGCCTCTGCGTCGTTTGGGCTGATTAGAAGTATCTTCATCCGCGGTATCTCCAAGAAGATCTTTCCACCCTAATTCAAGCAAAACTTTTCCTCTTGTCCGAAAATATTCACCTTCCACCTGCGTAAGAACGACGGTTGTCTCATACCGTGCCGGAGGAAACCAAATACCCAAGAAACGTCGGACGATCATGTCCCACAGTTTTCCTTCATCTAAGGAAAGTTTCTCAGGAGATACCCTTTCCGTTGTCGGAATAATCGCATGGTGAGCGGTAATTTGATTGATAACCCTCTTTCCCTTCGGCAGATCTTTTTTCACAGCCTCTTCAACCCATGCTTTGTAAGGTTCTATTCTTAAAGCTTGTAAATGGGCAGGAAGTTTAGGAAGAATATCGGGAGGGAGAAAGTTGCAGTCCGTCCGAGGGTAGGTAATGGCTTTTTTTTCGTAAAGCGATTGTGCTGTCTTGAGTACTTGTTCAGCACTCATTCCAAAGCGTTTTGAAGCAGCCACTGTTAACGAGGTTAAATCAAAGAGCAAAGGATGAGGTTCCTGAATCTCTTTTGCTTCGATGGAATAAATACTTCCCTGCTTTCCTTTAACTTTGGCTGCAATTTCTTCCGCTCTGATGCGGTCTAATCCGTGTTCAGTCAATTCCGAAGCCTGCTGGTTCGGCTTCATATCTAATTCATATTTTTCCTCTTGCATCTCTTGCTTCGTCGGGTCATCGATCCACTTACCTGTGTAGCAGCCAGCATTTGCTTCAAAATCCGCTTCAACTTCACAGTACTGAATCGGATTAAATTGCTCAATTTCCCATTCTCTCTCTACAACCAGAGCAAGGGTTGGCGTTTGAACTCGGCCGATGGAAATTACATTCGGCTTTTTACGTACAGGATCAAAGCTTCCAAACAAAGAGGTAAACCCTTCCGTAAGATTCATACCAAAATCCCAATCCGCGTAACTCCGGCCGTAACCCGCTTGGGCTAATCCCTTGACCTCTTCTTCCCTCTGAAGCTTATTCATTCCTTCCCGTATTGCTTCACCGGTTAAGGAAGAAATCCAAAGCCGTTTCAACGGTTTTTGGCATTGCACTGTGTCCCATATCTCTTGGAAAAGAAGCTGGCCCTCCCGATCGGCGTCTGTCCCGCAAATGACATGATCGATTTCCGAGGACTTCAAAAGTTTGACCAGAACCTGATATTGGCTGCGGGTTGAGGCTTTAACTTGATGCTTAAAATTTTGAATTTGAGGTAAAACAGGGAGACGGTGCAGCCCCCATCTTTTGCCCACTTTTTCGATGTCCATATATTCCTCTGGTCGGTCTAACTCAAGAAGATGACCGATACACCAGGTAATAATATAGTGTTCATTGTGAAGAAAGCCGTCACCTTTTCCCTTAACATCTAAGGTTTTGGCGTATTCACGCGCTTGAGACGGTTTTTCCGCAACAATAAGAATTTTACCCATCATTGTCCCCTATTCGTTTTTTATTTTATTAAAAAATTTCCACTCATAAATTGTATTAAAGAGCAAAAAATAGTTCTTGTCCGAAAAAAATAGTAATCTTAAAGGAGGAAAATTACATGCCAGGACGAGTTGATAAAATTAAAAGCCATATTCAAGGGGTTAAATGCGTTGTAAACACCTGTCATTACTGGGATGGAGACCATTGCCATGCCCAAGAAATCGAAGTTCAAGCCCCTAATGCTAAAACGACTGAAATGACAGATTGTGCTACCTTTATTCCGAATGGAAGTCTGTCTTAACAAGCATGAGGAAAGGCTAGCCAATGACCGGCTAGCCTTTCTTTATTTCTGGTCAAAATGATATTCGACTCTATGGCTCAAAAATCCTTTTTTCCAAGTAATTTGTTATCAGCTAAGACCGACTCGATTCAGAACCCTTTTTAAACTCTTTGCAGCACTCTGCTTTAAGTGAGGTACATCTATGGTCAGTAATTCGCGGTCCTGCATCACAATTTGCCCATTCACCATGGTTAATCTTACATCAGAAGCATGAGCTTGATAAACCAGCTGAGAATAAAGATCAACCTTTTCATTAGGCCAGGTATGCAAACCTTCCAAACTCACAACGGCAAGATCCGCTTTTTTCCCCACCTCAAGGCTTCCCAAATCATGCTCATGGCCAATGGCACGAGCTCCGTAGATGGTTGCCATCTCAAATATCTGTTGAGCAGGCATTACCGTTGGTCCATGGAGGGGCTTTTGAATGAGAGCAGCCAGGCGCATTTCCTGAAATCCATCCAAATTATTATTGCAGGGGGCTCCGTCAGCTCCCAGGGAAATTTCAGCTCCCTGTTGAAGCAGTTCAGGTATAGGCGCAATTCCTGAAGCCAATTTCAGATTTGAGGAAGGGCAATGCGATATACGCGTATGGCTGTTCAGAAGAATCTCTTTTTCCATATCATCAAGCCAAATACAATGCGCCAAAATAAGACGAGGACCAGTTAAACCTACTTGATCAAGATAGACAACATTTCTCATCCCACGAGTACGTTCTACAACCTGGATTTCACTGCGATTTTCCGAAGCATGAGTATGAACAAAAGCGTTCTTCAGATGGGCAATCTCTGAGACTTCTTTAAGGAGATCATCGGTACAGGAGATTACAAACCGAGGAGTAAATGCGACTTCTAAACGGCCTTTTCCCTGAAGATGATATTTTTCATAGAGATCAACACTTTCCTGAAGAGAAGCCTGAGTACTTTCGTGAAGCGAAACCGGTATATCTTTACTTGGATCATCCATCATGACTTTTCCGGAAAGTGCTCTTATCCCAGAATCGAGAATAGCCTCAAAAGCGGCTTCCGTGTGATGAACGGTTTCCATATCGACTATCGCAGTCGTCCCGCCAAGAAAGAGTTCCCCAATTCCAAGCAATGCCGAATCCCTGAGAGATTCGGGATCGTGCCCGCCCTCGAGAGGCCAAATCCTATTTTTCAGCCAATCTAAAAGTTCTAAATCATCAGCCTGCCCCCGGAACAAGGTCTGACAAAGATGAATGTGTGTCTGAATCAAACCAGGAATCAGAATCTTCCCCTGAAGATCAATCACACGATCAGCCGTTTCCGTTATCCTTTCCCCAACAGCTGCGATTTTTTCGTTCTCCGTCAGCAAGTCTCCTTGAAGTATTTCCCGAGCCGGATTCATCGTAACAATATGAGCATTTTTAAAGAGAACACGCATTGGATTTGCCTCCTGAACTGTTTAACTTTCCCTAACTTGCCTTTTTTCTTAAAGCTCTATACTATAGTAAGGATAGACCTCTATTATGATAAATGTTCTTAAAAATATATTTAAATAAGTAGGTGTTCCGTTTGTCAAAACTCGAGTTAATTGCAACCTCTGCCTTTGGTATTGAATCCATCGTGGCCCGTGAGCTTTCAAATCTGGGATACACAGAAACCAAGGTTGAAAATGGAAAAGTCACCTTCATGGCTAATGAGCTCGGAATCTGCCGTTCCAATCTATGGCTGCGTTCCTCAGAACGCGTGCTTTTAAAAATAGGAGAATTCAAAGCGACAACCTTCGAAGAACTCTTCCAGCAGACTAAAGCGCTTCCTTGGGAGAACTGGCTGCCCATCGATGCCGAATTCCCTGTTGAGGGAAAGTCGATTAAATCTAAGCTTTTCAGCGTATCCGACTGTCAAGCCATCGTCAAAAAAGCAATCGTTGAACGTTTAAAGGCCGTTTACGGTATTTCATGGTTTAAAGAAACGGGAACCTGCTATAAAGTTGAGGTCGCCCTTCTTAAAGATATTGCGACTTTAACCATTGATACATCCGGAGTAGGCCTTCATAAACGAGGCTACCGCCAGTTAGCAGGACAAGCCCCACTCAAAGAAACGTTAGCTGCGGCAATGGTTCAGCTCAGTTATTGGAAAGCCGATCGTGCCTTGATCGACCCCTTCTGCGGAACAGGCACTATTCCTCTTGAAGCTGCGATGATTGCACAGAACCGGGCACCCGGACTAAAACGGGAATTCATCTCTGAAAAATGGGGCAATATTTCTGATAAATATTGGCAGCAAGCCCGTGAAGAAGCTCATGATCTCTATCATCCTGATATTGATCTACATATCTACGGTTCAGATATTGACCCAAAAGCTTTACAACTCGCTCGTACCCATGCTGAAGAAGCAGGGCTGAAAGATAAGGTTTTCTTTCAGAAGCTGCCTGCGGCCGAAGTCCGTTCGCGCTTCCAATATGGCCATATAATTACAAATCCTCCCTATGGCGAACGTCTTGGTGAAATAGACGATGTTAAAAAATTATATGAGGATCTCGGTAATACCTTCCGCGAATTACCGACTTGGTCTCTTCATGTCATTACGACGTTTAAGAATCCCGAAGACATGATCGGACGGCGTTGGGACAAAAGCCGTAAACTTTATAACGGGCGTCTGGAATGCCATTATTACCAATTTTTCGGGCCTAAACCACCGCGCAAGCCCAAGCCGGAAACATTAATTGACAGTGAAACATTATAAATAAGCACATGCATCCAACCCGTTAGGATTGTTTACTTGTGCTTTTAGCAGACAATCTAATCTACATAATTTATTAACTTAACAATACCCAGAAATTGCATCGTTGAATCTGACGGTATGGTTAAATTATTAATTTCCGATTTAGACACTGAAATTGGACCATTTAACTTGAAATTAACTGGTTTAGTAACCGTAACCTTATCAAACATACCTTCAAGCGTCACATTTGCCCCCTCTTTATAAGGGCTAACGATAACTTCTGTTAGATAATTGTAAGATCTATTTGTAAGACTGCCCTCACTCATAATAATGGGCCTTTTAAAGAGACCTGATAAATCCACATGAGGAATTGTAGTAGCATTGGGGAGACTGGTTATAACAATATCACCATATATTCGACCTGTGTCAAAATCATTATTCCAATCTTTAACTTCTTGTAAATAGGCATCCGAAGATACTATGGTCATACCAATGTTGCTATCAACATTAACTTGTGTTGCCACTCGTTTAACACCATTAATCATCAATACATTGATATTCGAATCCGTTATTACGGTAGGATCCCCGCTGGAGAGAATATAAACGGCTTTTGCATTTACATTGGTTAAATCTACTTTACCATTATCGCCTGGATTTAATATTAGCGCTTCACCTACACTAATGTTGTTTAATTTAACATTGTTACCTTCCACATAAACGTTATATTGAGCGTTAATATTTCTAACGTTTACCCCATCAGCAAGAATCGCTATTCCATGATTAATATTCACAACTGAATTTGTACCACCCTCGGTAGCATTAGGAGTAGCATATTCTACAATTGTACCCAGATCATTCACTAGATTATTGGAAATAACGCCTTCACTACCGAGCGCTACAAGATTCTTTGCATGCACAGGGAACATGCTATCTTTAACTAAAGTTCTAGTTCCTGTTGGGACAGAATCATTATTTGTCAAGATCATAGGTGAAGCTGTGTGAGCTGCTAGGGCGGATCCGGCAAGTGCATCTACTAAATGATCGTCTTGACCATTTGCGATATACACTTTTTCGGTTCTTAAATCATTTTGAAATGCAGTGACAATCTTTACATTTGTTGCAAATCGATCGATACCTCCTAAACGTACAGAATTAGGAAGAGACTTTTCAACAGCTGTGCTTAATACTCCTTCAGCGCCTAAAATATAGGTTTTTGTTGGTTTTACTTCAAGTGAAGAGATAAAGTTGTTCGTAGATTCTGGCAGCCCATTAACGTTCGAAAGTAAGATTGGTATTCCTTTGTAGGCTGTAATGGATGCAGCGGATAGGGCATCAGCATTAGAATAGGCCGTACTTACCATAATCTCTCTAAAGGAGCCTAATTCTTTAGCAATATTAATAGAAGTTTCAAAACGATCTAGTCCACCCAATGGAATAACTGTAATATTTAATTCTTCCTCCAAGGTTTTGATCACGCTGCTATTAAAAACAGCAACTCCAGTAGTTAAATAAACCGTCTTTACACCAAGTCTATGTAATTCTGCTTTTGTAGTATTGCTAAGTTCTTGGGTATCTGTTAGAAGAATAGGTGCTTTTTTAGCATAGGCTAAGGGCGAGGAAGTTAACGCATCGACCAGGTTCTCATCTAAGCCTGACGAAAGAACAGCAAACTCACTGGAGCCATCAGTCCATCCTTTTTGAGAAATTTTCACAGCTGTTTCATAACGATCGCTACCTCCCAGTCTTGTTGGACTACCTGCAGACTCAGCTCCAAATTTGCCTTCAAAAGTCTCAAGAATTTGTTCAGCATTTAACGTTGCAGGGGGTTCGGCAGCATAGGCGATGCTTTGAGAAAATGAACTGGATACAAGAGTAGTAAGAATTAGCATAAATAATGATAGCTTCTTAAACTTTTTTTCCAAAAATTTCACCCCGCTAAATTATTTCTTTTACTGAAAAAGATTAGCATAGTTAGTCCTAAGAATCATTATGATATTAATGGAATCAACTAGCTGAAACTAAAGGTTACAATTGATTTTAGAAGTTGGACTTGGTTAATGGCGCCAGCTAAGGAAAAAAAAATAGCCACGACTTGGTATTACCAATCATGACTATGTATTCTGCTTGATTAAACCAATTTATTACACGCTTGATTAACTACATGTTCTCCATGATTTAAGGTTACTCTATTATATACGTATCTTAACTAGATCAAAGGAGAGCTCATTTATGCAAGATCAGGCTGAGCCTACCCTTCAAGCCTATCTCACTCATACTGCATTAAAACACGGTGCACTTCTTGCCGGGTATACTAAAGTCAGGAAAACACTCCCCGTTATGGTCCTCGCCTTTCCATTTTCGAATTCCTGGGTTTTAAATCACCCATTTTACATTACACGAAGATTTGGTGAGGCCTTATATCACGAACATAAAGTTCATGAAAAACTGGCTCAAATCCTGCGTGAAGAAGGACTTGACTGTAAAATCAAAAGCTCACTCTCCGTATTTGGAGATTTTCGCCCTTTAGCTGTTGCTGCAGGTCTCGGACAATGGGGTAAAAATGGGCTTGTTGTCAATAAGACTTATGGCTCTAAACTCCTTTTTTCAGCGCTCTTTACCCATGCACCGTTTGAGGCAACAGATCACTCGGGACAAGAACTTTCTACGTGTAATAACTGCGATCGCTGTTATCGCGCTTGTCCTGGAAATGCCTTTGAAAACGGAGTGTTCCGTCCACGACGGTGTTTTCCGAAATCCATTCGCGGTTGTTCAGAGTGTGTCCAAGTCTGCAGCGGTCATACTCCCGAAGCATCCACTACTCCTCTCTGGCTTTAAAAAGTAATAAAAACCCCATAAATAGTTGAAACCACCTGTCGTCCATAACAGGTGGTTTCCCATTTTTCGAGACGCAATTAAATTGCGTATTCTCAATGTCAGCTCAGTAAGAATAATAGATGAGAGTCTAAGAAAAGTCAAGCTTTAGCTGTATTCAATTAATCACCTTAATTATTCGATTTAATTATTCGCTTCACAACATAGTTCTTTATTCATCTCAATAATCGCTTTTGTATACATCTCCCGATCAATGACGAACTGCATATTCACTTGGCGCAAGGATTGTGATACACAGTTAATATTGATCTTATTTTTAGCTAAAATTGCAGCCGCACGTGCCAAAATGTTCGGCAACGCAATATTTGAGCCAATGACACAGACAATTGCAACTTCTTTCACAGTTATGGTCTGATACTTCTCTCTTAATTCGCCAATCAATTCATCTTTAAGGTCGGTTTGCCAAATGACGAGTGAAATGCTGTTTGCATTGGTTGCCTTTGTAATATAACTTATATCAAAACGCTTGAAGGTTTTCATAATTTCATAGTCAAAGCCTGTCTGTCCAACCATTGAGGCATCATGAATTTCAATGATCACAACTTTATCCGAGCCGGCGATAATTTCAATCTTCGCTTCCGGGCCGACATAATCTTTCGAAATCAGGGTACCCGGATGCTCCGGTTCGAACGTGTTTTTCAAACGCAAATTAATACCTGCCAATTCCAACGGCTTCGCCGCATTAGGATGAATGGCTTCCATGCCGATATCTGCTAACTGATCGGCAACATCATAATTGGTATGACCTACGGGAACTGCTTTATCTATTCCAACAACTTTAGGATCGGCTGAGGATAAATGATATTCCTTATGAATTATTGCTTCATCGGCATGCAGCTGCGTGGCAATCTTCGAAAACGTAATTTCTGAATATCCCCGAGCAAACTGGCGCATAATCCCTTCCCGGCCTTTTGTATATCCCGTAGCTATAATAATTTCCTGAAAAGGATCGACATTTTTGAAGGACTGTTCAATCCGTTCGCTGATCGTGAGTTGTTTAGAATCTTTAAACCCGGTTAAATCCACTAACCTCGCCGGAATACCTCTGTTCTTCAAAATGTTAACCGAGTTGAATGCCGAGTGTGCTTCTCCAATGGATGAAAGCAACTCGCGAGCTGCTGAAAAAATGCTCTCCCTTTGGACATATCCTGAAGCAATGATTTCACCCATACTGTTCAAATAGGATTGGGTTTGCTCAATTCTTTCAATCAAGAACTTTTTACAAACTTCATAGTCCAGTCCCAGTTCAACAAAGCCTTCATTTATGCTTAATAAATGGTTCAGCAAGTCCTCAAGCGGCTTTTCATAATCTTCACCTTGAACAAAGTATTGATATACTCCAGGAGCTTTTGTTTTCTTATCTTCTAAGAGCATATTGGTAATCCCTGCATAAGCCGAGACGACAAATACTCTTCCGAAGCGGAAATTCGGGTTATTCGGATTTCCAATAATATTTGTCAACACATCTTCGAACTTCGTCATCGAAGTTCCGCCAATTTTTTCAACCGTTAGCACTTCCACTACCTCCAAAAAAGCTGATTCCAACTGCCTATCTTTCTGCACGTTTATAGCACGTATGCAGCAAAATCATCAACATCCATCTAAGGCATACATTTGTCTTCGTATAGGATAACTCAGAAATCTGAATATGGCAATAAAAATTTATAACAGATTGCTTTATAGTCCATAAATTGCTCCCTGTGTTAGTACAGTATGTATTTCTTCCATAAAATGCTACTTTTATACGTTTACAGACAGTGGCCAACTTTCAACTGGTTTATTTTGGCATATATTAAAGCAGATCATGATCCACTTGAAGCTTAAGAGGTGAAAATATATGCATTTATTCTACAAATGTCCCGCGCCGTATGAATTTTTACCCTATTGCCCTCCTCATCTATTCGACCTCTGGTATCAGCACTGCTGTGTATGCCCTCAACCCTATGTTCAGCCTTTACAGCGATTTCCTCAGCCGGCTGTCAGTCCATTACAATTTGCTCCCGGCCCTAAAGCTAAAGGTTAAGGTTAAGTTAAAGCTTAAAGCTAAAACTTGATACAGATTTTTAAAGTGGTATTACTCGGAAGAGAATACCACTTTAACATTTATAATATCTACTTTATATTACTGAACTGAAAGCTCCCATATATATAAAGAAGCAATTGAACCATAAGGGGAATACCGCTTGCGATATCGTTCGAACTTTTCTTTGGACAGCTCCTTAAGGCCATAGAGATTCATCATTCCGCGACAGATCGCTAAATCCTTAGAGCTGACAACATCTGGACGCTGGAGTGAGAAAATCAGCAGCATTTCCGCAGTCCACACCCCTACCCCCCTCAAAGATGACAGCTTCTTTATGATCTCTTCATCTGAAAGTGATGACAGCGTTTTAAAATCTACCGTACCGGATATTGCTGCCTCGGCAATTCCTTGAATATATTCCGCCTTTCTAACAGACATTCCGCAATCTTTAATAGCTATAAGCTCAGCCTGGGCAATTCGATCCGGTGTAATGTCTCCTAATAAATGAATAAGACGACTCCAAACCGTATCTGCCGCTTTGCTGGATATTTGCTGACCAACGACACTTGAAATTAAAGCCGTAAACGGATCAGGAATCACTTCCCGCTGAATTATCCCAATTCGATCAATGGCTGCCCCTAATTTCTTGTCTTTTCGCTTTAAGTAGTCGATTTCTTTTGGTCCATATTCAAAGAAATATTGTTGGGACATATACTCTATCCTCTCTGTTATACTGCATGGCCTTGGCACTTGTATTAATTATACCTAACCTTTGCTGTCAAAGTCACTAGGGTACCCATAAGCTAAGATATCAAGAACAGTCAGGAGGGTTCTTTTCATGACCTATGTTGTGCAACCCGGTGATTCTCTTTTTACTATCGCTCAAAAATTCAATACAACAGTGGGCGTTATCCTATCTGCCAATCCGAAAATTACGAATCCCAATCTGATTTTTCCAGGTCAATCCCTAGTCATCCCGATAAGCGCTATTAATTGTCCTTTTTTGCGTCAAGGAAATCGCGGTCCTGAGGTAAAGCGCTTCCAAATTCTGCTGCGAATTGCCGGTTTTAACCCTGGTCCAATCGATGGTATTTTTGGCCGTCGTACACAAGCTGCACTCACTGCTTTTCAATCCAGCATTAAAGAACTCGAGCCTACCGGTGTCGCTGATGAGGGTACATGGACTGCTTTAGGCGCTGTATGCGGACCCCGCCCTGAAATTACACTCTATACTGTAAGACCCGGCGATACTCTTTTTATCATCTCAAATCGATTTAACGTATCAATTTCACGTATATTGAGTGTTAATTCCAACATAACAGACCCGAATACTCTTTACACAGGTCAAGTCATCAATATTCCGAGAAGCTGATTAAGTTAAGAAAAGGTTTAATGATTATTCATACTGCAGTAAATCGGGCAACCTCGGGGTTCTCTAAGTACTCCCATTGTCCCTGAACCCCGTAATGCTTAGCCGCAATTTCGAGGTGAGCCATCGCTATTCCACAGTCCAAACGTTTTGGAATATGAAAGGTATTCCGATTATCATCTATCAATATTTTAACCGAATTATCCTCTATCGAAAACCGCCAAGGCTGACGATTGACAGCCGATGGCGCTAAGCGGGCTGCTTCCAGTCCTGAGCTGACCCAACCCGTCAAAGGCTCTTGGGCATAAGTTAAAATTAAGGAGTCTAAAGGCTTTCGCTTATGACTTTTGGCCAAACCGGACAACAGTTTTTCTTCAAGAGAGGGCTCTTTATTGACAAAACCCAGCGGTGAAACTGCTAGAACCTGCTCCTTATCCGTCACTTGAATTTGCTCCTGAACGACATCCGGCTTAAAAAAGCCTCCGATCCAACACGTTCCAATATCTTGAGCAGTCGCTTCAAGAATAAAATATTCTCCTAAATATCCGACCTTTTCATAAATATGAGGATCGCTCATGTCCCCTATAAAGGCAACATAAGCAGGGGCTCCCTTTACTTTACCATAGGATCCTACAGCACCTTTAAAAACCTTTTCAGGATTTTCGGTGACAACAACAGCACGTGCACCAGGTATTTGAGCACCTATGTAATCGGAGAACTGAGATAATCCGTTGATTAACTCTTTAGGCAATTTTCTGCCATTAAATTGCCTTCGCGAATGACGCTGTAAGATAGCCCTATACCATTTGTCCGTCGATAATGATTGCATCAACCAGACTCCTTTTAGCTCTTTTTATCTCAGGGCCTAACTGCTCTAAGAGAAAACATTATACAATTCCCATAAATTACTATTCATCTACTAATTCTTCACCATAATCAAAAGTCCTCTTCGAGGCTTTTATATTTAAAACCATGGAAATTGAGATCATTACCCATTTACCAGATTTGTCCTCGATAAGTCCAAGTACATGCGTTTTCCCCGGATGACCTTACTCTCAAAGAGAATAACCTCTGTCACTGAAAATCCACCCAACTCCCGTGATTGTACAGCGGATAAATCAATATCCTCGAGCTGGGGGCGTGAGGCTAAGGTGATATGCGGTTTGAAGGGTCTTTCCTCTAATATAAATCCGTTTTTCCGAAGCAAATCATACAGCTCCGCTCTTAATCGATTGAGTTCACCTATGCTCCCTTGTAATGAAGTCCACAGCGTATGCGGACGTTTAAAAGACGGAAAGGCCCCCAGCCCAGCTAATTTTAAGGCAAAAGGATGATAATTGTTTACGACAGAAGTTATTGTTTCATTTAACTTTGTCACGTTGCCGCTGTCTAACTCACCCAAAAATTCTAAAGTAAGATGAAAGTTGTCCGGGGATTTCCATGCTCCCTGAAACCCCAGCGCTTTTAATTCATGCTGAAAATTGAGAAGCGCTTGTTTTAACTCTTTCGGCAAATCAATCCCAATAAATAATCGCATCGTTTTCTCCTTTATATTGTTATATGCATTTATTTAATACCACTTACGTTTTAAAAAACGCGAAAACGGGATTAAAGCGGGAACTTCGTCTTTATAGGATAGGTAGGCCGAGCCGAATTGCTGGACAAGCTTCCGTTCTTCAAGCCTGATTCCTATCAATATATAGATGCTGAGAATCAAGTGAACTAAGATATCCGCCTTCGTAGAATTCAAACTCCATATGAATACTAAGGTTGCCAAATACATGGGATGCCGTATGACACCCAGCAGTCCCTCTTTCGTGATCGCCATTTGCTCGCTTTTGTTCTTTTTCTTTCCAAGATCCATGATCTGCCTTAAGCCTATAAATTCCAAGGAATCATAGCTGAAAAAAGCCCAGAGGATCAGGCCGGCCGAGGATAAAAGCAATCCATACTGAAGCGTCGTCCATGGAGACATAAACTCTATAACGTACGTTGAATCCACGTTTTTTGTATAAATAAAAAGGATAATCAACAGAGCTAAAGAAACTACATTATATGCCAACCTATAATAAGCAAAATATCGCCCCAGAATACGATTGGCCCAGTTGGAAAACCGGATACTAATTAAAAAACTATGCAGTACTCCATAGCCTACCCACAATAACGCGACAATAAAATACTTCATTCTGCCTCCTGCAAATATACGATTTAAATCTTTAGGAAATCCTTCGAAAAACTCCCTATATCGTCCTTAAACTTTCAAAGTCTTCCACTTATCTGTCCTCTTTAGATTATAATGAAGAAAAATGTATTGAAAAGGGGGGAGCCCATGAAATCCTTTATCGATCCTCCTCAAAAAATCCCCTTCTATTTAAAGATCGGGATTTGGATTACGAAGCGTATTACCGGAAAAGACCTTCTCCCGCCGAAGCTTCTGGCCTGGTATCCGAAAGCCGCAATTGGTTCAGGAGCTCTTGAATCCTTAGTCGCGCATGGCCATAATCCTTCGGAGAAACGTCTTTTAAAATTAGTTCGCATCCAAGCTTCTTTTGCCGTTTCCTGTTCTTTTTGCATAGACATGAATTCTTTCGAATTTTCGAAAGCAGGAATAACAGAAGAGGAAATGGCTGCTCTTCAAGAAAAATTAGATCCGATAGAGGTCAGAACGTTTTCCCAACGGGAGAAGCTTGCTTTGGAATATGCAAGATTCATATCAAAAAGCCCGCTCTTTTTCCCTCCATCTCTTATTGAAGAAATGAAGAAAAACTTCTCTGAACGAGAAATCGTTATTCTTGCTTCCACCGCAGCACAGGTCAATTATTGGGCAAGATTACTCCAAGCGTTAGGAGTTCCTCCTGCAGGTTTTTCGGATCAGTGCCCTTATAACGGACAATTGGGAGATGAACGTCATGGCTGATCTCGCCTCTCGAATTGAAAATATCATTAATGATCAAGTGAAGATGTCACAGACCATCACTTCTTATCGAAAGCCTCTCGTCGGTTTTGCCTCAGCCCATGACCCCCTATTTATTAAAATGAAGGAAATCATCGGTACCCATCATTTACATCCCTGTGACTTACTCCCTGATGCTAAAACGGTTATCGCCTTTTTCATTCCTTTTGCAGAGGACATCATCCAGGCCAATCGCAAGGATCCGGCTGTCGCACGGGAATGGTCTGTTGCCTATATTGAAACCAATACGCTGATCCAAACCATTAGTCAAAAAATAAAGGAAGAACTCGAAGCCGAAGGGATCTCTGCTGTTACCCAAAAAGCAACCCATAATTTTAACGAAGAAGATTTAACTGCACTCTGGTCGCATAAAAGTGCAGCTTATGTCGCAGGTTTAGGCACCTTTGGCCTAAATCAAATGTTAATTACTCCTTCCGGGTGTGCCGGCCGCTTCGGCAGCCTGGTTATCTCCGCTGAAATTCCTTCGACGTCTCGACCATCTGAGGAATACTGCAGATATAATCGTGATGGGAAATGTCAATTTTGTGTAAACCACTGTCCCACGGGCGCCTTAAGGGTTGACGGGCTGGATAAGCAAAAGTGCTATGCTCATCTATTAGCGGTAGACAAGCAATTTCCCGACTTAGGATTATGTGATGTTTGCGGCAAATGTGCCATGGGACCATGCGCGTTTGGTTGATCTATTTATCATCCGTAACCCGACCGTCACCGAATACCGGTATTGTATCTCCTAAAAATGTAGGTTTAGGCTTAAGCAGCTTTGCCCAAAGAAAATCTTTATTGCGGGCGGCTATCTCCCTTAAACGATACATCTTCATAGCTTGTCCATAGTCATGGCGATCAGAAGGAATACCATACGCTTCAAGACCTAATTCTCTGGCTGAGAAAATCGCTCTCATGAGATGATAGTCTTGCGTAACGATAATGACCTTATGAATTTGGAAGATATCTCTTGCACGGTATACGCTTTCATACGTACTAAAACCGGCATGATCCATAAAGATATCCTGGCTTGGTACGCCTTTATCCTTTAAAAAGCTTTTCATTGCATTGACTTCATCGTATTCTTTACGGCCATGGTCCCCGCTCACGACAATTTTAGGAGCTTTCCCTTCCTTATATAATTCATAGCCGACTGTTAACCGATCCGTCAGCATAGAAGACGTCGTTCCATCCGGATAAACATAGGCTCCTAAAATGAGGATCGCATCAGCGGTTGGTACAGTATTTTGATCGAGAATATACTTTGTTCCCATTCGCTCAACATAAATGTTCACCGCCATAACAGACGCAAACAGTATTGCTAAAACGGCAAGCAAAACAACGATAAACTTTTTGAGATACCTTTTGAGAAACGTAATGAAGTTGCTCTTATTACGTTTCTCTATCATATTAGGCCTCTGTTCCATAATATTTTCCCTTACTTTTCATTAGCACTTAATTCTTGGCTGCTATAATTTCAAAACGATATGTCGTTATATAATCCTTGCCGAAAGGATAGTTCTCCTTACACTCTGCTGTCAAGGAATTCAGAATTCGAAAAACTTCCTCCCGGTGTTTTTCATCAGTCCCCATTCGGTCAAACCATTGAGGTAATTCATACTTTTCTTGAAGCAATTCGGTCTTATGAACTGTTAACGGGAGCTCTTCCAGGAGCTGGAGCCATAACCGCGGTGAATAAGAGAATTGATGTGAACTATCACGCAATAGTTCAATCTGATTTATCTTTTCCTCAGATTCTTCTCCATCAAAAACCGAACAATCGAGGATATAGAGTTTTCCTCCCGGCTTCAATACCCTGCACATCTCCTTTAGAGCCTTTTTCACATCTGAAAAATGATGAACCGCAAAGCGAGATGCGACAATATCGAATTGATGATCCTTGAAATTAAGGTCATGGACATCCTCAACTTGAAAGGCAATATTATCTATATTCTCTTCACGCGCTGCGATTTTGGCTTCTGCCAGCATTTCCGGAGTAATATCTATAGCAACAACGTCTTTTACACATTTGGCTAACGCAAGTGCGGTATGGCCTCCCCCAGTTGCTACGTCCAAAGCAATGGCACCGGAGGACGGATTTATTCGATCAATCATTCTCTGCAAATCCGCCGGATTTCCATGTGTAGAACTTAATCTATAATTCGAAGCTCTCGGTCCAAAGTTTTTCTTGACCTCTGTCTGATTTCCCATTCTTATTCCCCTTAATTTATCCATAAACCTTAAGATTCCAAACAATAATTCAACACACTCTCCACATGGATCTGCGTAGTGTTAAGAAAGGGTATGCCAAATTCGTCCTTTGTGAGAATAAGAGGAAGTTCTGTACAGCCTAGAATCACACCTTCAATGAAAGCTTCATCAATCATTCGTTTAACAATTTTCAGCAGCCCTTGATGAGTCACCTCATGAAATACTCCCAATTCTATCTCAGTCATCAATTTTTCCTGAATGTATTCCTGTTCGTGTTTAGAGGGTAAAACAATAAATATATTATCCTTTGCAAATACCTCTTGATAGAAGGTCGATTGCATTGTAAAACCTGTCCCAAGCAATCCGACTTTTTTTAATCCCATAGCTTTAGTTTTTTTGCTTGTCTCTTCAACAATACTGATCAGTGGTATTGGGGATAATTCCTTTAATCGATTAAACACAACGTGGGGTGTATTTGCTGAAATAAATCCGAAATCAGCTTCTGCCTTAGCAAGAGTATTGATCCCTTTTAAAAGGTACTCCGTTAAATCATCCCACCTTTTTTCTTCAACCAGCTTAAGCATGGCATAAATGTCCATGCTATAGATCATAATCTCAGGAAGACTTCCTTCCCCACGCAATTGACGGTATTGGCGAGTAAGTAAGCGATAATAGTCCAGTGTCGACTCTGGGCCAAATCCACCAATCATCCCTATCCTTTTCAATATGATCACCTCTCTAAAATGATGGTTTAAGGGCAAAATCGACTGCACCTCTTGCATGCAGCACAGTTGTATTGAATAACGGCACTGCAGAATCTTCAGGTTTAACTAACAAGCCAATTTCGGTGCATCCAAGGATAATTCCTTCAGCACCTTTTTTAATTAAATCCTCAATGATTTTCTTGTATTTATCTTTTGACTCTTTACTGAACTGCCCAAGACAGAGTTCATGATAAATAACATGATTTACAACTGTTCGAGCTGCCTCCTCAGGAATTAAAACCTTTATTCCTTGAGCTTCAAGGCGTGATTTATAGAAATCTTGTTCCATCGTATAACGGGTTCCCAACAGCCCAATTGTTTTTATTCCGTTGGCGATGACATGTTGAGCTGTTATATCTGCAATATGAAGTATTGGAATATGTATACCTGTCTGAATCTCATTTGCGACTTTATGCATTGTATTGGTGCAAATGATAATAAAATCAGCCCCAGCCGCTTCAAGACTTCGGGCGGCTTCACTCAAAATCAAAGCAGCCTTTTCCCATTCTCCGTTGCTTTGACAGACCTCAATCTCTTCAAAATCTACACTGTAAAGTATACATTTTGCCGAGTGCAATCCTCCAAGTTTCTTTTTCACTTCTTCGTTAATGATTCGATAATATTCGGTAGAGGATTCCCAACTCATTCCACCGATTAATCCTATTGTTTTCATACTTACGTCTCCATTCTATTGTAAATAAAATCAAAGAGGGTTTATAAAACCGAAATACTTTAAGATGTACCCCGATGTCATAAACCCTCATCCTTTGTATAAGCAGCAATCCATTGGAATGGAATTACTTTATCAATTTGGACAGTTCTTTAAACAAAGGCGTTCCTGCTTGCTTCATTAAGTCAAAAAACACTGTTTCCGTGTTTGTAATTACCGCTCCCATTTCTTTCATTAAGGAAAGACCATTTAAATAATTTTCCTCGGTTCTCGAGCACACGGCATCCCTGACGACAAAAACCTGGTAACCTTGATCTAAAAGACCTCTTACTGTTTGAAAAACGCAAACATGAGTTTCCATTCCCGTCATAATAATTTTTTTCTTTCCAAGCTGATTTAAGATAGTTTCCACTTCCTTTGTGCAGCCTGAAAAAGTTATTTTTTCGTAAACAGATGTCCCCTCTAAGTTGTTGCTTATTTCCGGAACCGTCTTTTTAAGGCCCTTGGGATATTGCTCCGTTACCACAATTGGAATATCTAGTTTAGACGAAACCGAGATTAAAGTATTCGTGTTTTGAATCACCTTTTGACCTTCCGCCATCGCCGGAACAAGGCGTTCCTGAATATCAATAACCATTAAAACTGCTTCTTTTGAGTTTAACGTAAATTTATCCAAAATAATCCCTCCCCGTTTTTATTCAATTATTTCTGAATACCAAGCAGATCTTCAGTTCTTTCACTCATATATTTATAGGAATCAAAAACCCCTTGATTATAAGCAAGTGGGGCTAGTTTCTCCATAAAAAAGTCCAAAATCAATTGAGCAGCCAAATCCCCTAAATCTTCTTCCCGCTCTTTCAAAAAATAAGCCTGAATCTCTAAAATCATATCTTCTTGCGTTTCTTTATTGATTTCAATCTTACTTGTCAATCTCATTCCCTCCAATGTTTTATAAAACGAAATTCTAGGCCATTAGGTCATCTTCCCCTGACTCTTCTCTTCGCGGAATGCCTGCCGGAGGAGGCGTCACTAATTTCTTTGGTATTGCAAGAATTAATAAAGTTTCTGCTAAAGCACATCCTGCTAACATATACATTCCCGCATTTGTCGAACCCGTCCAATCGAGAAGCCATCCAACTAAATAAGGTCCCATAAATCCGCCTAAGTTACCGACAGAGTTTATTATAGCAATTCCCACGGCAGCACTTGCCGCACTAAGACTTAAATTAGGAATGCTCCAAAATGTACCACCAAAAGCATAAACTCCAGAAAGAGCAACCGTGAGTAAGATCATCGACAATAACAGATTACTGGTCATTGTTAAAGCGATTAACCCTACAAAAGTCATTAAAATCGGAAGTGCCACATGAAAACGTCTCTCATTTGCTTTATCTGAATGACGTGCAACTAAAATCATGACAAAAGATGCTGCAATATAAGGAACGGCACTTAGCAGACCCACTTGAGTTGACGTCAGAATTTTTGATAATCCTTTAATCATTTGAGGCATCCAAAAACCGACTCCATACATAGCCATAACATAAACCATATAACAAAGTCCCATATGCCAAACCCTAGGTTCCCTAAAAGCTTCCCAATAGGATGTTGAGGTATGGGCATGGGCATTCTTTTCTTTAACCTGCTGTTCCTTTTGAAGTTCGCTCAGCAGCCAACTCTTCTCCTTCCGGGTTAGAAACTTAGCCTCTTCAGGTTTATCAATCATAATTGACAATGTAATTATTCCTAAAACAATGGCAGGAATCCCCTCTAAAATATAAACCCAGCGCCAGCCTGACATTCCTAACCAATTTATGTTGTCCATAATCCAAGTAGAAATTGGACCGCCAATGATATTCGAGCCGCATACAGCCAGCATGAAATAGGATACTGCACGGGCTAAATGCTTACCTGGAAACCAATATGTGATATATAAAATCATCGCTGGGTAAAAACCTGCTTCAGCAACTCCTAAAAGTACACGTAAAACTCCAAGCTGGAACGCATTTTGGATAAAGCCTTCTCCCATAACGACCATTCCCCAAGTAATGAGAATCCGAGCAATCCACGTTCTCGCTCCAACTTTATACATTATGACATTACTCGGAACTTCAAAGAGAAAATAAGCAATAAAGAAAATCCCTGCAATCAATCCGAACGTTGAAGCTCCAATACCCAGCTCCTTATTCATGGTTAAGGCTGCGAATCCAACGTTCACTCGATCGATCATTGCAATGATATAAAGAAGAAAGATAAATGGAAGAATTTTCAGGGATATTTTACGTATAACGCGTTTCTCCTCCGCCTCTGAGAAAGTAATCATTCTCTTTTCCTCCTACTAAAAGGTTTAAAACCATTGTCCGCTTTTCTGACAGAAATTTCAATCATTTCATTGTTATTTTCCTGTTTTATAAAGCAAATTTTATTTTAAAAAACTACTAAAAGAATTAACTTTACTTTTAGCAGAAAGGTGATTATAATTTTTAATCGCAAGCAAAATATTCACCTTGAGGGGACCGATTCTATGAAAACCTTTATCACAAAAGGCGTCTGTTCCAGTCGAATTACCTTTGAGACTGAAAATAATATTCTTACCCATGTAAAATTTACTGGCGGCTGTCCGGGTAATCTTAAAGCAATAGCCGCATTAGTCGAGGGCATGCCAGTAGATGAAGTGATAAAACGTTTAAAAGGAATAAGCTGCGGAGGAAAACCAACATCCTGTGCCGATCAGCTGGCACGAGCCCTTCAGCAAAATAGATAAGCTGACTTACACAACAAAATAAATCGTCTTTTGAATTCTCTTGTAAAAAGCCGTTGATTTTGATCAATGGCTTTTTATGTTCCATAATGATACACATTACTGATCACACTGTATTGTTTCGAGACGTTATTTTGAGGTGTAGCTTTATGAAAAATCAAAATTATCGGCCATAGTAAAATATTAAACATCTGAAGAAGAGCAAAAAACCTTTATTTTTCAAAAGTTTTAGAAAACAATTTATACTTTTAATTAAAATTTTTAAAATTGTCCTACAACTGGCATACTGTTTGCATTATATATGGGCATAACACTCCAATTAAATAATCTTCCGATTTACATTGTCCTACTGGGATGGTGTAGACCCTAAAGGGTATAGGGAGTAATTCCTGTGCCTGCCATTGCGCAAAGGAAGAGATATTCATAAAAAATATGTTTATGAATATCTTTTTTGTTTTTAAGTGCGATGGTTTCGTGATCATTTTAACACAACTTAATTAAGTCGAGGAGGTATTAGAGAAATGAAAATTTACCGCATTAACATGGAAACCCTTTCCTACACTGAAGAAGCTGTTCCTCAGGAGTGGGCAGGCCTAGGTGGAAGAGCTTTAACTTCCGCAATTGTTGCCAAAGAAGTAGATCCTACCTGTCATGCCCTTGGTAAAAACAACAAGCTTGTATTTGCCCCAGGTTTACTAACAGGTACTACTGCTCCTAACTCAGGACGTTTATCTGTTGGCGCAAAAAGTCCTCTAACAGGTGGTATTAAAGAAAGTAATGCCGGTGGTACAGCTTCTCAAAAACTTGCCAAGCTTAATATTAAGGCTATTATTATCGAAGGAATTCCTCAGGAAGATAAATACTACAGTATTCATGTTGACGTTAATGGCATTAAGATTGCTGAAGAAACCGAACTTCTCGGTAAAGGAAACTATGAAGTTATCGGCAAACTCGTTGAAAAGCACGGTAAGAATATTGCTGTTATGACCATTGGCCAGGCCGGAGAATACAGAATGACAGCGGCTAATATTTCCGTGAAAGATCCCGACGGCAATATTCGCAGTGCAGGACGCGGCGGTTTAGGCGCTGTTATGGGTTCCAAAAAGATTAAATATATTACAATTGACGATACCGGTGCACCTGGAGTTGAAATTAAAGATCTCGAAAGATTCAGAGCTGCCGCAAAAGTTTTTGGTAAAGGTTTAACAAGCCATCCGGTAACCGGTCAAGGTTTGCCCACTTATGGTACGAACATCCTTGTTAACATTCTGAATGAAGCCGGCGGTCTCCCCACCAAAAACTTCCGCCAAGGCAACTGGGAAAAAGCGGATAAGATCAGCGGTGAAACCATTTATGACACGATCGTTGCCAGAAAAGGAAAACCAACTCATGGCTGCCATGTTGGCTGCGTTATTCGCTGCTCACAAGTATACAATGACAAAGATGGCAATTATGTAACTGCAGGATTCGAATATGAAACCGTTTGGGGCTTTGGAGCAGGCTGCCTTATCGATGATATTGATATTATTGCGAAAGCAGACCACATTTGTGATGACATCGGTATCGACTCCATCGAAGCGGCTGTTACTACGCAAGTCGCTATGGAAGGCGGAATCATTCCTTTCGGCGATGGCGAAGGAATGATCCACCTTCTGGGTGAAATTGAAAAAGGGACCTACCTTGGCCGCATCCTTGGAAACGGTGCTGAATTTACAGGCAGGGCTATGGGAGTAACCCGTATTCCGACCGTTAAAGGCCAAAGTATCCCTGCTTATGACCCACGTGCGGTTAAAGGGGTTGGCTTAACCTACGCTACCACAACCATGGGAGCAGACCACACTGCCGGGTATGCTGTTGCTACGAACATCCTTAAAGTCGGCGGTTATATTGACCCATTGAAAAAAGAAGGACAAATTGAACTTTCACGCAACCTTCAAATTGCTACTGCTGCAATTGACAGTACAGGTCTTTGCCTCTTCGTTGCGTTCTGTATCCTTGATGATGCTGAAGCATTCCAAGCCATCATTGACATGATCAATGCTCAATATGGAATCAGCCTTACTGCTGATGATGTTACCGAACTCGGTAAATTCACGCTTCGTACGGAACGCGAATTCAATAAGGCTGCAGGCTTAACGAAGAAACATGATCGCCTGCCTGAATTCTTCAGAGAAGAAGTTGCACCTCACAATACAACTTGGGACTTCACTGACGAAGAAATCGATTCTGTTCACAACTATTAATTTTCAGTTTACAATTCCTCTACTAATGAAATAATTTATAGAAAAAGCCGACTAATCCTGAACTGCACCCCCAAAGTTAGACAGTATGATATACTAAAATAACTTTGGGGGTGTTTTCATGCCAAAAGGAACTCCATTTTCGGGAGAATTTAAACAAAAAGTAATAGAAGATATGCAAACAAATAGGCTAAGTTATCGTGAAACGGCTAAGAAATACGATCTACCAAACCATGAACCCATAAGAAAATGGGAGCGAATTTATTTGACGGAAGGCGTTGAGGGGCTTTATATAGACCGCCGGGGTCGCAAAAGCGCAGGAAGACCTGTGAAGCTCGGCAAAAAAGTTGAGGAAGACTTAATTGCTGAAGTCCAACGTCTGCGGGCGGAGAACGATTACCTAAAAAAATTGAATGCCTTGGTTTCCGAGAGGGTACAGCGAGAGAAAAGACACAAGTCGTGACGGAACTGAGGCAGAAACATAAGCTCGATGTACTCCTCGTCGTAGCCAAGCTTCCGCGCGCTACGTATTATTACAATCTTAAGCAACTATCAGTTTCGGATAAATACACCGAAGTTAAAGAACAAATAACCTCGATTTATACTGAAAACAAAGGTAGATTTGGTTATCGGAGAATTACCATGGAACTGCGCAATCGCGGTAATATCGTCAATCACAAGACCGTTCAGCGTCTGATGAAAGCACTGGGCATTACCTGCCATGTTAGGATGAAGAAATATCACTCTTATAAGGGTGAAGTGGGCAAGGTAGCGCCGAATCTTCTGGAACGTGACTTTGAGGCGGAGAAGCCAAACTTGAAATGGGTTACTGATGTCACAGAGTTCAGCCTGTTTGGTCAGAAACTCTATCTGTCCCCAATTCTAGATTTGTGCAGCAGAGATATCGTCAGTTACACCATTTCGGATAGGCCGGTTTTGTCCATGGTAACGAGCATGCTGGGCAAAGCGTTTTCAGCAATTCCGGACAGCACAAACCTTATTCTCCACTCGGATCAGGGCTGGCAGTACCAACATAAGGTGTATCAGCGAATGTTGGAAGTGAAGGGCATTCGGCAAAGCATGAGCCGAAAGGGCAACTGTCTGGATAATGCCGTGATAGAAAACTTCTTTGGCCTACTTAAAAGTGAACTTCTGTATCTACAGAAATTTGAATCGATGGACCATTTTAAAAATGAACTCATCGACTATCTCGATTACTACAATAATCGCCGTATCAAAGTAAAGCTAAAGGGTTTGCCGCCTGCTTTACACAGACAGCAAACCCTCTTGGCTGCTTAATAAAATACTCGTCTAACTTTTTGGGGTCACTTCATCCTTACTAGTCGGCTTTTTCTATGTCTTTTATGTTATCAAATGGATAATCTCTCTTCATATTTTGCAAACTTATAATGAAGGGAGGTTTTAGCGTGAAAGTCGCTATTATGGGAGCTGGCTTATCCGGTTTAGCCTGTGCAATTACGTTAGAAAGGTTTGGGATATCTCCGACCATTTTTGAAAAAAGAAGCCGAGTTGGAGATCGTTTTGTTAACGGCGAAGCCATTCTCCCCGTTTTAGACAGACCGATCAATGATGCATACGCTTACCTTTCTGAAAACCATGGCATTTTTCTGCAACCCATTGCCAATATTAGCAAAATGAAGTTCTACTCCCAAAACTCTCGAGGAGTCATTGACGGACATATTGGTTTTACTAATATTCGCGGCAGAGATGAGGAATCTTTTGAATCCCAGTTGGGCAGACAGGTTAAGACCAAAATCATCTTTAATTCAGACTTCACTTATGAGCAATTATTACAGGATTTTACCCATGTCGTGATGGCAACGGGTGATGCCGCTTATGCAATGAAGGTCGAAAATTTCGAATCAGATCTTACCGTAACCTTAAAAGGGGCAACCGTAGAAGGTAACTTTAATCCTCATGATGTTTCAATCTGGCTTGATAACAATATAGCTCCAATGGGTTATGGTTTCCTCATCCCCTATTCCGAAAAAGAAGCGGCCATTACCATAGGCTATCCAGACTATCCTAATACTCAATTTATTGATTTTGAATCTCCCTTGGACAAGTTTTTTGATCGGGTCTGCAAGGACATTAATCAGAGCCTTAGAATAACGGACACCTTTGGGGTTACTCGGTATATCATCGGTCTTTGTAAATATCCCCGGCTCGGAAATACCTTCTTCACGGGAAACTGTTTTGGTGCAATGATGCCGGCCTTTGGCTTTGGTCAGCTTGAATCCATTTTAACCGGAATTTATGCTGCGCATGACCTTGCGGGTAAAGGAAAGTACGAGGAATTAGTTAAACCTCTCATTCAAAGTTACCATGAATCCTTAGTCATTCGACGTGCGATGGAGAAATTAAATAATCACAAATTAGATATATTGGTATCTTTTCTTAATACACGTTTTGCAAAACAAATAATTACGAATCGGCGGTATAACCCTTTAAAGATTGCCAGTCATCTTTTACGCCCAATGATCAAAAACTCTCGTCCAAAGGTAACTCAACGTTAAAATCAATTATTTCTGTCTTATTCACTTTTCTCTGAATGAGGGTCCTATCCCTCAAAAACACTCTCAATCTTTTCTTCGACTTGTTCTTCCTCAACTTTGCCTGTGAGTTTTGCTTGATACTCTCCGTCCTTAAAGAAGAGAATCTGGGGAACTGCCTTAAGAGAAAACCGTTGTAATAGACTTTTGTTTTCTTCAACATCAACATAATAGAAACCAAACTTACTTTCGTATTTCAGCTGCAGTTCTTCTAAGACAGGAACAACGCCTTGACAAACGTGACACGTTTTTCTTGAAAAAATAACCAAGCAAGCCTCAGAGTTATCATAAATAATCTCTTCAAATGAGGTTGAATCTAATTGTTTTAAAGCCATAAAATATCGCTCCTTAGTCATACCTTATAATAACAGAAAAAGAAGGTCTGGCCTGACAGCTCAAAACCATGCAGGCCAGAAAAATATATGTGAATAGAAGGGCTAACACAATTTAATAAATAAGTCGACCAATTGTTGTACAAAGGACAATGCTTAACACTATAGATACCGCTACAAATGGAATGGTATACTTATAAATCTCATTAGCTGTAATCCATTCCCTGTTTCCATGAAGAAATGCGGCTAAAGGACCGCCCGAAGGAAGTATAAAAGCTATTTGAGAAATAATACAAAGTGAAGCAGTTAATAACATCGGACTAATACCTGCCGGTGAAGAAAATTGAATAATCAAAGGCATCATAACAAAACCAACAACTACGTGATTCATTACATTAGATGCTATGATTGTAATTGCTACAACTAAAACGATTAGCAAAAACGCACCATGACCGCCAAAGATAGGACCGAGCAATTGATTTAACCACTCTTGAACTCCGGTGCCTGCTGCTGTCAAGGCGGAAGCCATAGGCAGCGCTGTTCCCATTAAGGCCATCGTTTCCCAAGGTACACCTGTCTTAACACAGTCAGCATAATTGATAAATAACGTCCCATCTTTACGTTTAATAAATACACCGAAAGCGAGCAATAAAACGAATATTCCCGTGTTCCCAATCCATTTCAAGAGTTTGATAAGGTACAAGTTAGCGGGCAAGAATCCAGGAAGGAACATTAGGATAACCATCGCCGCCAATAATGCGACAACTTGTTTTTGATATGAAGTGAGTTTTTCTGTATCCGAATAAACAAAATCACTCTTTGTTATAAGTGTGACATCGGGTTTAAAGATATATTTTGCCATAACAATATAAAGCAATGTAACACAATATCCTATAACAGCTGTTAAAGCTGTAAAAGGTACATAATCAACATTAAGCCCTGTTGATTTAGTCAATACAGCCGTCATCATGACGTCATAAGCTTTAAAGGGAAAAACATTCACTCCCATACACGCTGCTACGACAATTCCAACAACAGCGATCTTTGGGTATTGATCTTTTTTTGTATAGCCAAACACATCACTGAATTGATATAAAAGACTCCAACAAATAACGATTGACGGCATTACACTTACAAAAACTGCAATTAAGAAAGCTGCTGTGAGTAATAAAAGCAATAAGACATAGGGTCTCTTTTTAGCTATTTTTCTGGAAACCATCCATTTGGCCATAACTCTTGTTACACCTGATTTGTCAATTACAGCTGCAAAGGTTAAAACAAAGAAAATAAATAAAAACGTATCTCCGCCGTAACCTTCTTTAAATGCGTTAACGACTGAGTATCCGGAATACTTTGAAAAACCCAATGCAATTAGTCCAACTAAACTTGGCCAAACAATCCCAACTGTGGACCACCCGTAAATCATACCCAAAAAAATGCCAACCATCTGCATGCCATACGGAGTAATAGGCTTAACTGCCGGTAAAAATTGGAACCCGAATATAAGTAGAATTGTAATGGCGCTATTTACATAATACTTTATCATACTGACCTGCTTATCTTCCTTTAGATTGGCAGACATAAAGTTCCCTCCATTTTTACTTTTTGAGAAAAGTGCTCTCACGGAGCAATCTTCTGTTTAAAAAACACTACGTTTTAGGAGTAAATCAACTTCACGAATAACCCGTTTTGTTTTAAACCCTGTCTTCAATTCTCACCTCATTTTCTCCAATAGAATAACCTAATCATGAGATCAAGACTGTTTATAGTATAAAAAAGAACCCTAACCCTGCATATAACCAAAAGGATACATGAATTGAGAAATCTATACATCGATTATTGATACTTATTTTTAGATTCCTTAAAAAATAGGTATGACAAAATAAGCCTCCCCTTTTCAATTCTTTTTAGCTTCTTTGCAAGAGCTTTTAGGGCACGCAGATCTCAATACAACTCAAATCTATACTCATACAGCTTTACGATAATTGGGCTTTTAGATTTTCTTTATCCATCGTATAGTAAAGCCGTTTGACCTTCTCGCCTTTATCTAAGACTAAGACACTAGGCACACTATTAACCTCATATTTCTTCGCCAGATTTTTCTTGGTCGCCATATCTACCTTTATAACTTTATAGAGTTCACCCAGCTCCTGGTTTGCTTCTTCTAATAAAGTGCTGAATTCCAGGCTTTCATTATTCAAGGCATTGAAGAAGAGGAGTAAGACTTTCTTTTCACTTTGGACAATGTTCGTAGTAAACGCTTTCAATTCTTCAATATAGCGTTCAGCGGCAACCGCTGCGACAGCTCCGTCTCCGGCTGCCGAAACTACTTGTCTCAAATATTTGATCCGGTTATCCCCTATCGCAAATACTCCTTCAAGGTTCGTTTCCATCATCTCATTGACGGGAATATAACCTCTTTTATCCATCTCGATACCGCTGTCTTTGATAAAATGAGTGGAAGGAACCATTCCCACAAAGAAGAAGACTCCCTGACAGGCAAGTTGAATCGAGCCCCCTGTTTTTAAGTTCTTGATTTTTACCCCTTCGACATTCTCTTCTCCCAGAACTTCTTCGATTGTGGAGTTCCAGACAAACTCCATTTTCTCATTTTGAAAGGCTCTTTCAGCACTGACTTTATTGCAGTCAAGAACGCCTTCGTCATGAAGCACAATCACGGTGACTTTACGGGCAAACTTGGTAATGTACATGCCTTCTTCAATCGCCTGGTCCCCGCTGCCCACGACGACAACCTCTTCTCCTTCGAAAAACTCGGCATCACAGGTTGCACAATAGGCAACACCACTGCCTTGGAGCCGCTTTTCTCCCGGAATATTTAAAAGCCTTGGTTCACTGCCGCAGGCAATAATGATGGCTTTCGCTGAAAATTCTTTGCCTTTTTTCGTGGTAATGACTTTGTTTTCCATGGAAAAATCCGTACTGACAACCTCATCGCGTAAAAACTCGACGCCATATGCCTCCGCGTGTTTTTTAAAATCGAGCATAAGATCTGATCCGCTGATTTGTGTATAGCCCGGATAATTCACTATTTCACGAGTGGTATTGACCAAACCGCCAACCGTTCCTTTATTGATGACCAAGGTCTTTAGCTTCGCTCTTCCCCCATATATTGCTGCCGAAAGTCCTGCAGGACCGGCACCAATAATGATTAAATCATGCGAATTCGTGATATCTCCCATTGTCCGTTCTTCCTCTCTAGAGTTTTAATTTTTGTAAAATAACTTAAATTACATTCCACAAATTACCGTAATATGTTAGGGCCTGTATCTCTTCCCGGGTACCTTCTTCTTCTATTCGTTTAAATTCTCGGTTAAAATCAACTCGTTTTATCATTGATGGGAAAGCTTTAATATGTTTAACTAAAACGAAATAATCTGTATCAAATCTTTCCACTAATTCATCTTGAAAAGTCTGTTTAATTTGATCGAAATCCATCATTCTTTTAAAGCAATACCGTTTCTTAAATATAGGTGCAGGGAAAATATTGTTACAAATTAAATTGTTTCTCCATTCATAGGTTAAAAGCGGCAGTGCATTATAATAATATTTAATCTGTCCATCTTCTTTTTGATAGGCAAATCCGTAAAGGGTTCGTTCAAAAACATCGTGAATTACAAGATCATCTTCCATCTGTTTATGCTCATTCCTAAGCCAATTTTGCAATAGACTATAATTTCTCAAATCCAATACTTTGGCTTCAAAAGCCATTTGTATCAGCCCTTCAAATAATTGAAGGGCATCATTATCAAAGCATCCTTCCAATTGTTCTTGAATTTTACTAAGCAAAGGATAGGCATTATTATTAGCCGGTTGCCTAGCAAGTCTATCTAATACCTCGAAATAAGTAAGCGAATACATTTTTCTCATTTGTTGAGCGAGCTGTAATTTGAACTCTTGCCGAAAATCATCGCGCTTTCCAGACGGAACTTGACACCGTTTACGATACTTCGTGACTGGTGTAGGATAAATTCCTTGAATATAACTATTCTTGATAAATGAATAAACATTTTCTGCTTCGCTGCTCACAAAATATTTATGGATTCCTCGCTCTAAATAAGTGGTACCGAAGCAGGTAAATTCTTCTTCGAAACACCCCAATTCCGATAATTGACCGAATATTATGGCACACTGAGCATCACGTGAATAGACATGCTCTTCCAATTCCTCACCTGCTTCTGACTAACATGTCGCTTATTTTAGATTTAACTTCCATGCTTATAGAATAATGTTCCCTTTCTTGATTAACTCGTACGGGATAGTTCAAAAAGCTAGATATGGTCTTGTCATTGAAAATATCTTGGGTCAGACCCTTAGCATAAACTTGACCATATTTTAAGAGCAAAGCTTGATCAAAAACATCAAGAATTTCCTCCGTATAGTGAGTCACGTAGATAATCGTCGTATCTGTATTAACAGATAAATCTTTTACCGTACTAAGCAAATATTCCCGTGCAAAAACATCCAAACCTGTACCGGGTTCATCAAGAACTAATATTTCGGGATTTGAGACTAAGGCTCTGGCAATTAATACATTTTGTTGCTCCCCTTTAGACATCAAATCAAAAGGGCTGTTAATTTTATCTCCTAACCGCAATTCCGATAATAGTTCTTTAGCACGGATAATATCACGATTAGTAACCAAGTAATCGATTCCTAATGAACCGAAGATTCCTGATAAAACAATATCCAGAGCGATTTCCTGGTGATAATATTTATCAAAAAATGAGCTGCTGACCCAGCCTATTTTTTTCCGAATGGCTAAGGTATTTTTAGGAGTATAACTCTCCCCAAGAACCTCCAATTCCCCTTTGCTGTAGTCTTTAAATCCCGCAATAATACTGAGTAGTGTCGTTTTACCACAACCGTTCATTCCAAATACAACCCAGCGATCTCCTTTTTTGACTTCCCAATTAATATCTTTTAATAAATATCGCTTTCCGGAAATGCAGGATAAATCTTTGACTTTAACAACAGTATCTCTGGTCACGCTGGATCACTTCCTATTGCAGTTAATCTAGATCGCTATCTTCTATAACAATGCTTTCTCCAATTATTTCATTGTCTAATTCCAGTGGGAATTTAAAACCTTCTATTGTTAATAAGCCTAAATTTTTTACCCCCCAGGCAATGATTTCACTGACTTTAGCCACATTCATTCGTTTTTTTCTTTCACAGGCATCGACATCAGGATAGTGATCGAACTTGATTTCTTCCACAAAATATTTTGCAACCTTATAAATCTCCGGTTCAACGCCGAATTCTATCCGATCACAGTTATTGCAAAAAATCTCAATTCTCGCATTTTCATTTCTTGAATAAGCAATCCGCCTTAAACTGAGCTGACCTCCACAATATTTGCAGCAACATCTTTTGACCCGATTTCTTAGCTCTGCCACTCGGGGATCGCCTGTCGCTTTTTTATCGAGTGTAATCTTTACCGTTTCGGTTTCGGTTAAATGATCCAACATTTTGTTTAATCATACCTCCAGTAATTGCCTTGGATGGTTTTTACGACTTTACCCAAAAGAAGCTCTTGCCTGTCAGAATGATTCCAACAGGCAAGAATATTAAAGACTTTGTTTGTGGAAGAGACTAAATATTACCTTTGTATGTTTCTTCTAAAATCTGATAAACCGGAGCCCCTTCGCACTGTTCCGGCATACGTACTCCACCTAAAACAGCAACGGTTGGCGCAAGATCCACTTCCCGAATAACTCGCGTTGTCGTAAATCCTTTTTTTAGGCCATTGCCTGCTGCAATGAAAATAGGAGATACGCTCGTCCCGCAAGCGCCATACGTTGTGGATAATGAATCGGTATGGTCATAATTATAGCCTTCTGCGGTAAAGTAAATGATATCTCCGCATTCAGGACCACCCAAACCAAGCAGCACCGCATCTTTATTTCTTAAAGCGAGTGCCACAATGCGGCGTCCCGTTACCGGATGCTTATATCCGTAAAGCGCAGTAATGATTTCTTCTTCCACCTCATACTGATCCTTTGGATCGACTATCCCGTATTTATCTCTTCCTTTTATATTGAGATAAATATGAACTCCACGGTTAGCGATTGCTTTCGTTTTTTCCCAATCAATTTCTTTTAAATCATTGCCGTCGGCATCTTTTTTCACTTCAGTAAATCCTAATTCACGCATAACGCCGACATTTACACCATTCATATCCCCTAATAACGGAACTTGATTTCCTGTAGCAACTAAAGCATGATCGGATACGATGAAAATTGTCCAATCCTCATCAAGTAAATGCAGAAAGCTTCCTAAATAATTATCTGCTTGAATATATAAGTCTTTTAAAAAGTCTTCAAACTCTTCGCCTTTCAGGAGTTCGCTACCCTTAACTAGATATTTGTAGAAGGTGTGCTTTTGTATATCTAAGTTATGGAAATGAGAGAATATGACATCATAATTCTCTTCTTTAATCAAATAATGAAGTGCCGAAGACTGCCAACGTGCAGCAACATTCCAGCTTTCTAACATACATCCCCAAAATAATTCTCTGCCCTTCGCGGCAAATAGCATAGAGGATGGCGGCGGGCAAGCTACGTTTTCAGTAACCGATTTAAATAAATACTTGGGATACCATAAAGTATCATTATTTATATCCATTGCCGGGGAAATCCATATTTTTAAGCGACCTCCGGCTTCATCCATATCAATGATGCGCATATGCCTGATGACTTGATATTTTTTATCATTTTTTATGGCTTCGTCATAGATATACTCTTTAAACTCATTATTCTTTAGAATGCAAATGGGCTGTTCTTCTTTTTTACTTTTAAAAACGGCAACGGTATCATAAATACCCTTTTCATTTTTCCATATCTGACAAGGTCTGCGAATGAGTCCATGGGACAAAAGCATCACAAATTCTTTTGCATCTCCCTTAGCAAAAGCCCAATTCGTTGCCGGCTTAATCGGGGACATGGCGATGTCCATTTTATATTCTGTGCTTCCAGCCCCTTCACCGTATTTCAAAATGATGCAGCTAATACCTTTGGCACCCGTATTTTCTATTCCATTTTTCTTTGAATCAGCTTCTGCTACATCTAAATCTGTAATAGCGCAGGGAGTAACCTCATTTCCCCCTTTTTCTTGAAATGAGATTTGTGTAAAATTCACATCTGCAGTAACGATGAACTCCGGCTCTAACTGCGAATTACTCATATTGACTCCGCCGGGGCTGCTTCCATCAACAACATGTAAATTGGGGCTGTCCGAAGTTGGGGGCCAAGCACTTCCAGGCCAATGCCATACTAAAGTCTTCTTCCCTGCTTCGGCGAATACATTCCATAAAGGTTCAGCTAAACATAAACGAGAATCTAAATTATAATCCATCAAATCCAGACTTTCCTTCGATTGTCTATAAAAGTCCGTGATCCCATGGGTCATAGGATAAGCGCCTGTTGCTAATGTTGTCCACATTGAGGGGGTTACCGTAGGATGCCCGCCCAATAAAACCAAATCCTGTCGCTGAGCACCTTTTTCAATATATTTTTTTGTGTTTGGCATGAGCCCCATATCCACAAACTTTCGAGTTAAACGCGGATCCATCCCATCAATACCCAGAATTAAAATCTTTTTAGCAAAACTCATTTAAGAACACTCCTTTATAAGTTATTTTATTGTCCTAACCTTTCGATCCTCACCTCATTTTCTCCAATAAAACAACCTAATCATGAGATTAAGTCTGTTTATAGTATAGGAAAGAACCATAACCCTGCATATAATCAAAAGGATGCATGAATTTGAAAATCATACATCCTTTTATTGATACCTTTTTAAATTTAATAATCCACCCCGAAAAGCAGTATCAACAAAATGATACAGGTATCTAAAACTATAGAGTTTTTTGATTATATGTTACTTCTTCATATGATTTTATAATTAACCTATTCGGTAATCGAATAGGTTAAAAATTTGCGTAATAAGAAACGCGGTGATGATTATTTTATTGGAAACCGCAAAAATAAGGAGGGGTATAAAGCATGGCATGAGAATGATAATACTATCACTAATTATGATCAGTTTTGTGCACCGACAACAAATAATAATACTTATTGGATTAATCTAAATAATCTTTGTATTGATTTTTAAGGGAGATGAAAATTTTATGCAAGCGGAAAAAGTACCCTGTACTTATTTCGATGGTTATCCCGTTTCGAAGATGCAGCGTAGAATTTTTATTATCGTAATTTTAGGATACTTATTTGATCAGATCGATAATCTCAACTTTGGCATCTTGGGTCCAGCTTTGATAAAGAATTTTGGTGCAACCGTCCAGCAGATCGCCTATATCTCATCCGTGTACTTTCTCGGTATGTTCATCGGCGGATTGCTGGGGGGTACATTAGCCGACCGATTTGGCAGAAAAAAAACCTTTCTTTATAGTTTGTTTGCCTTCTCCTTAATTTCATTTATTAATGCTTTTGCTACCAGTGTCAATTTTTTAGCTGTTTGCCGCTTCTTAACAGGGATTGGCCTAGCCAGCATGACGGTAATCTCTATATCCTATATTGCTGAGATGACACCCTGTGAATCGAGAGGCCGATGGCAAAGCCTTGTGCTTCTTGTATGTTCCCTTGGAATGCCGATTCTTACGGGTTTCTTTAAGTTTATTATTCCGCTTAATCATGAAGCTTGGCGAGTAGTTTTTGTTGTCGGAGCTCTGGGATTCCTTCCAGGAATTTTGGGAGTATTTTGTCTAAGGGAATCGCCGCGTTGGCTGGTCTCAAAAGGCCGCTATAAGGAAGCTGAGGAAATCATGCGAGAATTGGTGCCGGGATTAACTCTTGATTTAAGTAAGGAAAAAGAAACGCCAAAAATTAAACTTTCTCTGCAGCTTGCTGAAATATTTGGGTCAAAATATATTAAATACTCGATTTTGTTAATTTTTGCAGCAATTATGTTTTTCCCAGCAACCTTTGCCTTTTTGAATTTAGCACCGGCACTTCTGGTTAAAAAAGGGTTTAGTCTTGAAGCGGGCCTTACCTTAGCATGGCTTGGTACGGTTGGCTCACCTATAGGCTTCATTTTGGCAACCTTCTTAACGGACAAAGGAGGCAGAAAAATTCCGCTTGTCGTCTCATATATAATAGTAGGTATCTGTTCTATGACTTATGGATATGTGGGGAACCTGAATCTGATCTATGCATCTTATATGATGTTTTATGCATGCCAAGGATTCCTTGGCTCTGTCCTCTTTGCCTATATCCCTGAAAATTTCTCAAACAGGGTACGGTCGACTGCCAGTGGAATAGTGTGGGCTATTGCCCGGCCAGCGACATCGCTCTTACAACTCTTAGTACCAATCATAGTGCTTAAATATGGCAACCTAATTTTGTATATCATTCTTGGGTGCTTCTACTTAGCAGGCGGCATCGCCATTGCAATCTTCGGCAGGCGCACGGCAGGCCTGAACCTAGAAGAGCTGCATCGTGACACCATGAAAACAGCAACAACAAGATAGTGCATAATTCTCAAGATTTATACTAAACTTAAGCATGACATTCTTTTAGGCATAAGAAGCAATTGTAAATAACATTCTCCATCGAAAGCGTCAATTCATGCACACATCAAACGTATAAAAATAAAGCAGCCCAAATTTCTTACTGATCAAGAAATTTGGGCTGTCATCTTTTTTATAACTTTACTATTATTCAATTAGTCATTTTTACTAAGGAATCTAATTCGCTTTTAAAAATATTTTTTAAATAAGCTAGAAAGCAACTAATATGAGGTTCAATCAAAATATCCTTTTTGGTAACTAAACAATTATTAAATATATTTTCTCCTCTTAATTCTATAATTTGAATTCGGTTCTTATTTTTTTCGTTATTATAAAAATCTCCCGAAGTAAAGGCTTTTAAAGATGTAAGTCCTATTAAGTCATTTTCAAGTATTTCTTTATAAAAGGTATAACCACTTCCACTCACAAATGATATTTTATGGCTAAGGTTATAATGTTTTAAAATCTTTACCCAAAAAGAATCATCTAAATTGTTGCGAACGAACATCGCAATATCATAATCTTTTAAAGCTTTAAAAGAAATCGATTTTTGTTTGCCAATAGGGGTATCCTTTGCTGCTATAATACAAATTTTATCATCATTTAATTTGCAGAAATTTAACTCATTCCTGTATTCAGCAGGTGTTGTCGAAAAACTCCCTATATTAAATTGCGGCAAGAACCCAATAAAATTTGTATTATTATTTACCAGTCTTATTCCATTGATAAAATCTGTCTCAATTAATGAAAGCTTAATTTTAGGATAAATTTTATTAAAATTTAGCATTAAATCATTTAAGAAAGATAAATTTTGAGTACACGTTGAAACGACATTAAGATGCCCCTCAATTTTTTTACTATTTTCCTTTTTCTTATGAGCATATTTCAATTCATTGGTTGCTGCTAAAATTTTCTTGGCATAGGATACTACTTCTTTTCCCTCTTCATTAAAAACGACCCCTTGAGCCATTCTATCAAATAGCGTAAAATCCAATTCATCTTCTAACTGCTTCATTACCCTGCTGACATTCTGAGGAGAAGTGTGAAGTAACCTACTTGCTTTGTTTACCGAACCTGCTTCATATAATGTTACGAGATATTCTAAGTACTCAATTTTCATCTTCTACCCTCAATTCTTCAAGCTTATTTTTTAGGAACAAGTTTTTTCGTTATTTTTTGAATAGCTCTAGAATATTAAAGGTAAGTGATTCTTTATTAATTATATTTAATTAATCTTTGTTAAACAAGCTAGTAAATGTGGTAATTTTCACATTTTGTTCTTTTTCAGCTATTTAACCTTTAATTAATTGCCTTATTGTTCATATTGAGCAATCCATTTTCCGAAGATCGGCATCATTTTAAAAAGGATTACAATATTTATAACCATAATAATAAGGCATAAAATCGAATAGCTTATGATAGTCATTATAGGCGTTGTCTGTAAAAACAGATAAATGATATAGAGGCAAATGGGCAGACAAACTAAGCTTGTTAGAAGAACGGGAACGTATTTTCTGACGATTAATGCCTGTAAACAATGGATGACTAAATGTATAGTAAAAGCCATAAATGAACCAATCCATATATCATAGGAATTCAAAACAGCGGAAATAATCGTGATAAGACTGATTAAAATAAACTCCTCAGCCACACCCAGAGCAAAAGCAGAGGTCGTAATAGGATCAAAATGGGCAAACATCTTTGGGGCTAGTACAGGAAATCTCCCTCTGAGGAAACTTCTATTTTTATTGATCCAAGCACGCATAAAGATAATTTCTTCAAAATCATGAAAAATAAAAAGTATCGGAAAAAGCCAAATATATTGCACGCATTCCATCTCCTCAAGCAATATTTTTGATTTTATGTATCCATTACTATTGATTTATATTAATAATATATCTTCCTCTTTATACCATAAAAACCCTTCTTCTTATATAAAAAACAGAGGCTTTGCCCCTGTTCTTTACAACATCCGCCATAATTTTGCTTTTTAATTTTCCTTTATTGGATATATCCCTTCTCTTCGCGATAATGCCGATGTTCCACCTTATCTCCTGCATAAGTTCCTTCGCAGGTATAAAGCGGACGTGCTTTATGTCCGGTGTGTAAAAGCTGATGGGCCTTTTCACTGTTCGGTTCACCGAGAAAATCATGATAGAGCTTAAGCACATAGGGATTCTCATGCGACTTCCGATATTCTTTTTGCTGGTCCGCCTGAAATAAGCCTTTCGCTCTGGATTTTCGAAGATCAATTTGCAGACTCCATTTGTCAAGGTTTGAATAAATGGGCTGCCCGCCTCCCCCAACGCAAGCGCCAGGACACGCCATGATTTCAATAAAATCGTATTCCGCCTTCTTATTTCGAACCCGATCGCAAAGCTTGCGAGCTTCTCCGATATTTCTAGCTACTGCCACCCGAAGCGTCCGATCACCCAATTTATATTCTGCTTCTCTCAGTTCGTTAAAAGAACGGATTTTATTTAATTCTTCATCAGAAAGCTCAGTACCATTGACCTTCGCACTCAAGGTACGCAGTGCTGCTTCCATAACTCCTCCGGATGCCCCGAAGATAACCCCTGCTCCGCTCGCATATCCCATCGGTTGATCAAATTCCTCATCCGGAAGATCTGCAAAATTCATTCCGCTCATTCGAATCATTCGGGCCAGTTCTCTTGTTGTGAGTACCACATCTACATCACGTTGACCGCTGTCGCGATGCTCTGGTCTTGCAGCTTCAAACTTCTTCGCTATACACGGCATGACCGAAATACTAAATATCTTCTCCGCAGGAATCCCTGACAGCTCTGAATAGTAAGTCTTGACTAAAGCGCCAAAAATCTGCTGAGGGCTTTTGGTTGAAGATAAGTGAGGAATTAATTCCGGGTAAAAGTTCTCGCAAAATTTAACCCAACCGGGGCAGCAGGAAGTAAACTGAGGCAAAGGTCCTCCTTTCCCTGCCAACCGAGCTAGAAGCTCATGCCCTTCCTCCATGATCGTCACATCCGCCCCGAAGCAGTCATCAAATATTTTATTGAAACCAAGCCTCCGAAGCGCCGCAACCATTTTTCCGACCACGAGTTCTCCCTGCGGCATTCCGAATTCTTCTCCCAGACTTACTCGAATCGAAGGAGCCGTCTGAATCACAACGTGCAATTCAGGGTCTTGCAAGGCTTTCCAGACCTTATCGGTATCATCCTTCTCATGAAGCGCGGCCGTTGGACAAACAAGTATGCACTGTCCGCAGGTAATGCACGGCGTATCCTGAATACTGTCATTAAAAGCGGGGCCGGCTACCGAGTCAAAGCCGCGATGCAGCATATCATAAATGCTTACCGTGAGAACATCCCGGCAAACAGTTATACATCGACGGCAGCGGATACACTTGCTTGGTTCACGAACTAAAGACGGCGAAAGGTCATCGACGGCAAAAACTCCGCGCTCCCCTTCCCATTGCAGACCATGGACATTCATCTCACGAGCTAAGGTTTGCAGCTCACAGTTTCCATTCCGAAAACACGTCAGGCAATCAAACGGGTGATCGGATAAAAGAAGTTCAAGCACTTTTTTCCGAGCGTGCAAAACACGGGGCGTATGGGTTCGAATCACCATTCCCTCTGCTGCCGTTAAAGCACAAGCTGCAATGAGGTTATTGTGTCCCTCAAGCTCCACCTGGCAAATTCGGCACGAGGCAATAACGTTGACTTCTTTTAGATAGCATAAAGTAGGGATATCGATCCCTAATTCCTGCGCCGCTTCAATGACTGTGGTCCCTTCCTCCACCTCGATCGGCCTATCGTCAATGGTTAAATGAACCATACCTTTCTTCCTCCTTAGTGGACAGCAGAGTGATCATGATCTGAATGGGTTCGAGCACTTGACCCTTTTGATATTGCTTTAAAGGGACATTTCGTCATACATGCGCCGCAGCGTGAGCATGCCTCGGATTCGATAATATGCTTCTGTTTAGGTGCTCCTTTAATAGCCCCTGTGGGACATTCCTTGCGACATAAGCCACAGGCTTTGCAAAGTTCAGGGTCAATCCGATAAGAAAGCAGCGCCTGGCAAACCCCAGCCGGACAATCCTTCTGATAGATATGAGCTTCGTATTCTTTCCTGAAATATCGCAAGGTAGACAGCACCGGGTTCGGAGCAGAATTCCCTAACCCGCATAATGAATTTTCATGAACGATCTCGGCGAGATCTTCGAGATCAATAAGATCCTTTTCAGTTCCTTTCCCTTCCGTGATTCGGTTAAGGATTTCCAGCATTCTTTTGGTTCCGACTCGACAGGGAGTACATTTGCCGCATGACTCATCCCGCATAAACTCAATATAAAAACGCGCCACATCGACCATACAGCTGTCCTCATCCATCACAATGAGTCCACCCGACCCCATCATCGAGCCTACACTAAGCAAAGTGTCATACTCTAAGGAAATATCCAAATGTTCTTCTGTTAAACATCCGCCTGACGGTCCGCCTGTTTGAGCGGCTTTAAACCTTTTGCCGTTAGGAATTCCGCCCCCTAAATTAAAGATCACTTCGCGAAGCGTTGTTCCCATGGGAACCTCAATCAAGCCAGTATTATTGATTTTACCGGCAAGGGCAAAGACTTTTGTCCCTTTGCTTTGCTCAGTCCCGATGGAGGAAAACCAATCACTGCCCTTCCGAATAATCCGCGGAATATTGGCTAACGTTTCAACGTTGTTGATCAAAGTCGGTCTTCCCCAAAGTCCTTCCACTGCGGGAAACGGCGGACGAGGCCTTGGTTCTCCTCTTAAGCCTTGGATAGATCGAATGAGCGATGTTTCTTCTCCGCAAACAAAGGCTCCCGCACCAAGACGAATATCCAGGTCGAAAAAAAAGTCTGTACCCCAAAGCTTTTTGCCAAGAAATCCTTTTTCTTTTGCTTGCCGTATCGCAATCTCTAATCGTTTAACCGCCACCGGATACTCTGCTCTGACGTAAACATACCCCTGGTTTGAGCCAATAGCGTATCCCGCAATACACATCCCTTCGATAACAGAATGAGGGTCACCCTCAAGAATGCTGCGATCCATGAAGGCTCCGGGATCACCCTCATCTGCATTGCAAATCACGTATTTCGGTTTATCCTGAGACTTTCGGGCAAATTCCCACTTTCGTCCGGTCGGGAAGCCGCCGCCTCCTCGCCCCCTTAATCCCGATTTTTTAACTTGTTCAATAACTTCTTCAGGAGACATTTCTTTCAAGACCTTTTCAAAGGCAAGATAACCGTCTTGAGCAATATACTCTTCAATATTTTCCGGATTGATCGAACCGCTGTTTTGAAGAACAACCCTTTTTTGCCCTTTAAAAAAAAGAATATCTTTAAACGCTTTGATTGGCTCTTTCGTTACGGGATCATGGAAAAGCAACCGTTCAACGATTTTTCCTCCCTTAAGGTGCTTCTCGACAATTTCCGGAATATCTTCAGCATGAACCCTTGTATAGAAAATCCCCTCCGGATAGACAATCATAACCGGTCCCTGCATGCAAAAACCAAAGCAGCCGGACTTAACCACTTTAACTTGATCCGCCAAGCCTTCTGCTTCTATTTCTTTTTCTAAACCCATCAATACATCAGAACTCCCGCTCGAAAGACAGCCTGTCCCTTGGCAGACAAGCACCTGGCGACTATAGTTGGGCAATATGCTCACCTCTTAGCGAAAATACTTCGTTATTGTCCTTGTACTCGAAATTCTTATATTTAGAATATCAATTCACCTAAGATTCCTTAGGCTTTTCATAGCGTTTCAGTATTTCTGGAATCATTTCCGGTGTCAGGCGGCCATGAATATCCTTTCCAATAACCATGACCGGAGCTAAGCCACAGGCCCCGATACAACGCGAAACTTTAAGACCAAAGTGGTGATCTTTTGTCATTTGACCGGCTTTAATTCCCAGCTCTTTTTCCAATTCTGAAATAATCGCTGATGCTCCCTTGACATAACAGGCCGTACCCATACAGGCTTCAATCGTGTAATCCGCTTTTTGCTCCGTTGTAAAATAATGATAAAAGCTCACTACTCCATACACTTCGGCTAAGGATTTACCGAGTCTCTTGCCAATATGGATTTGAACCTCCCTCGGAAGATAACCAAATACATTCTGTGCATAGTGCAGGACACGGATAAGCACCCCATCCTCATCGGAAACGCTCTCAATAAATTCATCAAGCTTCCGATATAGAGGATCTTGCTCCTTTGGAGAATCACAGCAACAATTCCCCTCAGGCCTTTCCTGAATTTCAGGCTCAAATCCTCTAAGCCCCTCAGTAGGATGTTCAACCGTCGGTTGATCCACGTTTATTTCTTCGTTTAGCATAATTGCCTCCGAATGCCTTAAATTCGAATTTAGCTTGAACCAATTTGATTTGAATTATCCTGAAAATAAAGACGTATGTCAGAAAAACATAACGGGTTCCTTAAGTAGCTCAAAACAACGAATCGCGTTTAAATTTGCATCAACTTTCTCACGGGTAATCATAATACAAAATCTCACCTGGAATTTTAGTCAAAAGGAACAGGAATACAGAGAGGAAGACCATTATTGGTCTTCCTCTCATGCTATGCCGTATTGTAAATGGAACTCTTATAAGTTTTCCTCTTCTAAAATAATGCAACTCAAATTCTCTACTTACTTAAAATCGCCGCGAAAACAAACAGAAGGTAAAAAGAAGAGGCCAGTGTTAGTCTTATAGCAGAAAGTTTATGCCTTTGTAAGGTTACCCAAAGAAATAATATAGAAACCATAGTTACAATTCCGGCAATTCCTAGATAGGTATCAAATTTCCATGGTGTAAAGAAAATACCTAACGCGCTTGGTACAGTCGCTTGAATCATCATTGCGCCACTGATATTAGCTAATGCTAATCGTTCTTTCCCTTGTCTTACCCAAATTAAAGCGTTCAATATTTCGGGAAGTTCAGTTGCAATAGGGCTTAAGAACAAGGCAATAATATGCGGCGCAATACCTAGAGATAAACTAAGATGATCGAGTTGTTTAACAAATATTTGAGACGAAATACAAATAATCGCTAGTGAAAAGAGGGTCTGTAATAAAATCCAGCTATTACTCGGACTAGAGTCCTTTGGTCGGAATTTTAAGGGTTCCAATTCTTCTTCTTCCGTCTGGCTGTTAGGCTTCATCTCGGTATAGACATAGAAAGCATATGCCGCAAGGAATAAGAAGCCAGTTAAAGCTTTTCCAGTAAAGGTAATGAACCCTAAAATGAATTTGAAAATAAAAATGCCAAGAAACCATATCTGGTCTCGTCCGAGATTACTGTGCTTTAACGAGATTTCAGTACCCATAACACGCTTTTTTCTAAAAAGTATAAGGGCTACACCCACAATTGAATATGCGATCGTGCTCAAGACGAGAGGACCACCCAATGCTGCCCCGACTCCAATATCCTTTTGAGCTGCATTAGTTCCAAATACTACCGCGACAAAAGTTACGACGCTTTCAGGAAGGGCCGTACCAAATGCCGCTAGAATTGTACCCACTGCATTTTTGGAAATGTTAAAACTTGAACCCAGCCACTCTACACCGTTAACAAATAATTCGCAACTGAGATAAATAACCACTGCAGAAATAATTAATATTGAAGACGTAAGTAACATTAACAGTCCTCCCTAAAAATATAAAAGACCTTTAGCGTATGTCAAAATACGCTAAAGGTCTCGCCACGCAAAACACGAAATAGTGCCAGGCTCCAAGCCAGTATGTTGACACTATTTAAAAACTACTCCCCTTTTGCAGATTCAAGTTTAGCAAAACAAGAGGGTAAAGTCAACATTTGGTACAAAGTGCGAAGCTTCTCTAATGTCCTTTGTCACATCGACAACAAATTTCTTAATTAATCTCCATCCCCATATGGATAGAGCTATAAAACTGACCATTGATAAACATCTCTCGCGTCATTGTTCCCTCGGAAATAAAACCTATCTTCGTATACAATCCGATCGCCTTTAGATTATCGCTTCGAACCTTCAAATTGATCTTTCGTATAATTTGTGTCTCTTTGGCCCATGCAATGAGGTAGCTCAACAGTTCTTTGCCAATTCCCATCCCCCAATATTCCTTCAGAACTGTGATTCCAAACTCCCCCGAATGCCTAATCCGAGGTCTGGAACCCGCTCTGAATACTAATTGTCCGATCAGTTGATCATCTATAAAAGCACATATCATAAGCTGGCTATTTGATTTAAATATTTCTTCTATTAATTCTGCTTCCTTTTCTAGAGTAATTCCGAACTCGCCTTCTCCAAAGGTTAGATTATCTGATTCTTTACTGACTTTATCAATGTAATCAAGGATTTTAGGCGCATCTTCTTTCTGTGCCTCTCGGATTACAAGTATTTGTCCACTTTTTAGTTTGGAATATTTCAACTTTCTCCATCCTTCCGAAAACAGAAATTCAGCAATTACTCGTATCTCCCCCTCAATTAATGATTCCCGCCTTAATAAACTCATCTTTCTGTATCTATTTGCCTAAGACAACTTAATAGTTCATCAAAAATCTTCTGATCACTCTTCGCAATCTTATATTCAATATCTTTTCTTTGCTGATTTCTAATCACCACATCGTTTTCAGAATTCACGAATATATATTGTTCTTTTAGCGGGCTCTCTTCTCCAGAATATCGAATGAAGATGTGTATCGTACCGTCTGATGGAAAAGCAGGTACCGTATTGCTAAGATAAAGCTTAAAAATCTTAGTGTATTTATATTTATTAAGGATATCAATAATCTGATCGATTTGCTGTTTATTACTTAACTTCAACTCTCCCGAAATATCGTTATTTCCATTCGGGGAAGATAACGTTGTAAGAATATGAATCTCTCTAATAGCCCTTTGGGGGATTAAACGATATAGATCAAGTGGTCGTGTTGTATACAAATAGAAAGAAATAATGTAAAGAGGAACTAATATCATTATAAACGTTTTTCCATATTGGTTTACTTGTTTTAACATATATCCCCCTAAGCTTCAGTAAAATCAGTAGTTCCCTTTATATTATTCAATCGTCCGGTACCAAAATTAATAATCAATTGTTTCTCTCACTTGTCTTTAAGATTTAAATACGCATTAACATTGTCTATCAATTTATTGGCAGAAGATAAAATCGCCTTTGATAATTCCTCTTGTGTAAGCTGCATATTTTCGTGATCGGTTAACTGTTTATTTAACAATCCGAACTCCTTCAAAATAACTGGCCATTCAAGGTTGGAACCTATCCTCCCGATTATTCGGCATCCCCTTTCAGGAAGTAATTTACCTTTTATTATTTCATGAGAAACTAACTTTGCTCGATAAAAACCAAGGGACTGCTTTGACGGATAATCAAATCCTAAGTCTTTAAGAGATTGTTCCAGCAAAGTTCTAACTTTGTCCTTATCATTTTTTGTTATTGAAGCTAACTGCATCATTGATTCCGTATTATTTCCGTTCACGTATTGGTTCATAGCCCATTGAATGACATCAAATTCACTTATAGCGTCTGTTTCGAAGTAAAAAATCATCTTGAATAAATGTTCGTTCATAAGCTTCATTCCTTTTTTAAAACTAAGTATCAACACTTAACTTTAATAAATCAACTAGTCCTTGGATATGACGTTCATCAGTTCCGCAGCAACCTCCCAGTACTTTAAACTGATGATTATGATGTAAGGAAGCCATTTCATTAACTAAGGTTACAATATCTTCGGATTCCAGCACAGCCGAACCGTTTAATTCCTCCGGACTTTTAGATGATGTATTTGCTTGAATACCCTTCAAACGTTGTTTAACGGTCTTTGTATAATTTCCATTGTTTTCAATAGCTTTTAAAACAACGGATGGGTGAATGCAATTAGTCATATAGAACAAAGGTTTTGGAAAGGAAAGCTGGTCTATTTTCGTAATTGTTTCATGAAGAGAGTTTCCGTCAAGCAATGTTCCATCGGCATGAATTACAAAACTAAGAATGTATGGTTTTCCTGTCTCTGCCATTGCCTGTGCAAGCCCATTTGCCTCTGACAGCGCAGGAAGGGTTGTTCCGCAAAGAAAATCTACTCCCGCATCAGCTAATGCATAAGCTTGCTCTTGATGAAAAATCAGTGCATCTTCAGAAGATAATGCCTCTTCGGCCTTATATGCATCTCCTCTACAACCCATTAAACCTCCGATAAAGATTCGCTTTGAATAATCATGATATTCACTGCGAATATCCATAAGGAGGCGGGCACAATCCCCATTTACATCACAATTCTTCAAACCAGATTGGATTATCTGTTCTGGGTTTGCACGTCGTGTTGGAGTAAAGATCAACATAGGAATATCCGTTTTACGCACAATATCAATGTACTGCTTGTAAATATCACGAAGAATAAGCCTTCTTTTGGGATCATAAATAAGACCAGAATGAACAATGTGCTGATCAAGCTGAACTTTATATTCTCGCCGGAGCCGCTCCACAACAGCTCCTTCTGTAAAAAATAATTTAGATGTATTAAAAGCACTTGCAAAATCCATAAATCACACTTCCCATTTTAATGCTTATCTTAATCTATCTTATCAACTGACTCTCCAAACCATTGGATCAATCCACACCTAGTACAAACTAGAACAACTGCTGATTTATTTAACCAATCCAGATTTAAAAATGTAGCACCTGCTGTATTTAGCTGTGCGGATCCCTCCTCAAAGACATCATTTTTACAATGAGGACAGATCACTTTAATATTTGCAACTTCATATTGACCTGGACCAAGAGCATCCGTAAGAGCTTTTGCGCCTTTTTTAAAACGTTCTACGAAATCTGACATTTAATCACTCCTATTTTTTATTAGCTTGTTATAGACGAGTTTTATGTTAAGATTACAATGAAACTCTGAAAAATATTAAGGAGGTTAATATGCTTAATACGGTGTTTTTAAATTCACAAAAGGTTGACTTTGACAAAAAACTTAATTTTGAGTCAATAACTCAAGTCACTAATCTAACTAATTATGATTCAAGCAGTGATGAGGAAATTTTAAAAAGAATAAAAGATCAAAATATTATTATTACTAAAGAATTACCTATGGGAAGAGACTTAATTGCTCAATTTCCTTCATCGGTAAAGCTCATTTGTGAGGCAGGTACTGGATATAACAATATTGATCTCAAAGCCGCGAAAGAAAAAAATATCACTGTCTGCAATATACCCGGTTACAGCTCTGAAGCTGTAGCTCAACTTGCCATGACCTTTATACTATCGTTTAGTTCAAGCATGATTGTTCAGCAAAATATGCTTAAACAGAAAAATTACGATAACTTTACTCAATACCTCAATGTCCCCCACTTTGAACTGCTGGGCAAGACACTAGGACTTATTGGTTCAGGGGGAATCGGCGGTCAAGTCATGAAAATAGCCCGAAGTCTCGGAATGAATATCTTAGTATATAGCAGGACTCCAAAGAAATGGGAAGATTCAAATATTCAATCGGTGACCCTTGAAGAGTTGCTTAAAAAAAGTGATTTTGTCAGCATTCATTGTCCCCTAACCCCAGAAACAAAGCACCTTATCAATAGAGAAACACTGAAGCTGATGAAGCCATCTGCATATCTTATCAATACTTCAAGAGGACCGATTATTAAAGAAACGGATTTAATTGAAGCTTTGCAAAACAAAACAATTGCCGGCGCAGCCTTAGATGTTCAGGAACAGGAACCGCCAGAACTGGATAATCCCCTATTTGACATGGATAATGTAATCCTTACGCCGCACATTGGTTGGAGATGTATAGAATCCAGGCAGAGGCTGATCAATCTAATAGCAGATGATATAAAAGCGTTTACAGAAGGTAATCCGATCAATGTTGTAATTTAAAGTTTTTTAGGTTAAAGGAAAATGTCATTAGGATTCGTGCGCCTGTTGCTAAATCTAAAAAACTAAATATAATATTGCACCCGCTAAGTTTGGCAATCCAAATAGAAACAATTGAGAGGCTCTCTTTTGACGATAATCTTGATCTTCACTGTCTTCATGAGTCCAATTTGCTCTTATTCTATCACCGCTATTAAATGCCTACGTTAACAAGCCTGAAATAAGAAAAGAGATTAAGGTAGTATAGGATTTATAGATACTTCTTAAATCCTTTAACTAAATCTAAATCATAACCAATAGCGTGGTAGAATTGATGAGCTTCCTTTCTATGCCCTCCAGACACCAGCATTGTATAATAGCACTCCTTCTTACGCCCTATTTCCTCTATTTCTTTCATTAGCCTTGCCCCAATGCCTTTTCCGCGCGAAGTACTTTTCACAATAACATTTTCAATGACCATAAATGGCTTGCATTTATATACTAGGTCAAGACAAATAATTCCCATCACCGATCCAACGATCATGTTATCCTCTTTAGCCGTCAATACGATATAATTCGGATTTGCCTCCATCCGTTCGAAATTCTCTTTCATCTTGCAAAGATCTGTTTCTTTACCCATTAATTCTTCATAGAGTTGGGCTAGTTCTTCCAAATCAGCATTTGCTGCTTCTAGTATAGTAAGCAAGAATTCTCACACCTTCCCTAAACGAATATTCTGAAGAAGATGCCAAAATACTTACATATGGCATCTAAACTAACAAATCGCCCTTAAATAAGGTGACAGCTCGCCCTCCTAGTAAAACGCGATCGCCAGTGACTTGAACCTTTACTATCCCGCCTCGCTTTGATGCCTGGTAGGCCATTAACTCACTTTTACCAAGCCGTTGCATCCAGTAGGGTCCCAAACAACAATGGGCAGAGCCAGTGACTGGATCTTCAAGAATACCATCTCTAGGTGCAAAAAACCTTGATACGAAGTCAAATTCCTTGTCATCTGAGACACTTGTTACAATTACTCCTCTAGCTGATACTGTAGCAAGCAACGCTAAATTAGGTTCAATAGCTCTAACCATCATTTCCGATTCAACCTCGACAATATAATCAAGACGATTTTTACCTATATATTTAGCTTCAATACCTAGTGCTTGTAAGAGGTTTTTCGGAGCCATAATCTCTGTATCTTGTTCTTGCGGAAAGTTCAATTCAATCCAGCCGTCTCGTTTTGCAGCAGTGAGTAGTCCGCTTCTAGTATAAAACTTAACAGCTTGATCTTTGTTTATATATCCCTCTTGCCACAGGATATGCGCACTTGCCAGTGTAGCATGGCCACAAAGCTCTTCTTCAACCGTTGGAGTAAACCAACGTAAGTTATAACCATCAGCTTCTTTATATAAAAAAGCAGTTTCTGATAGATTCATTTCCTGGGCAACCATCTGCATCCAGTCGGCATCACCCCGTGAATCTAATACACATATCGCAGCTGGATTCCCCGAAAAAGGCTTATCCGTAAAGGCATCTACCTGATAAATCTTTAAAGGCCTCATACTTTCTCCCCCCATGATCTAAATTGCTTTCACCAATACTCTAAACTTATGAAATAGAAAAGGTTTGATTTCGCCTGTTTCTTTATAACCTAGCTTATGCCAAAATCTAAGTCCTTTATCGTTTCCAAATAAAACGCCTAACCTTATCTGAGAGAAGTTATTGCTGCGAGCCCAATTCTCCAATAGTTTTTCTGCCTTTTCTCCAATTCCATTCCTTCTCATTGCCGGTTCAATAACTAACAATCCTAGAGTTAAGATGTCTGGGCCAGCATAACACATCACAATATCTATAACCCCAACTAAAGAATGATCCCGGCTCATGTAAATTCCAAGTACTTTCTTGTTGTTGATCGATACATTATTCGGTTTTGAAATCAGCAAATTTTTAGCAGCATCCACTTTAACGGGTTCACCATCCTGAAACACAAGGTAGTCTGAACACCTCATCAATAACTCTTGTAATTTAGGAATATTGTTATCATCTAGAGGTTCTATTGTTATCACATTCTTCTTCCTTTCTGCGTGGTTAAAATATATCTTTAACTTTAAGTAATTCCAGTTCAACCATAAATATCCTTTATTTCTTCTTATATAACTTATGGATTGCGATTCATTTAAATAAAAACCCACTGAAAAACCTGATGAGAAACGAATAGGTAAAGGGGTTGTTACAATAACAGGGGGATTTTAAATGCGATTACATAATGACGTTGCGGCTATCTTTCTTTGTCTCCTTCTCGCCGGCTGTTCTTCTAACGCATTGCCAAAGAGCTCCGGCAAAACTATCACACTTGATACAACTGGTGTCCCAGAGAATCTAACGGTGTATATAAACGAGAAACCCCAAACGCAGAAGACAAATAATGATAAAATTAAGCTATCCGTTCCTGGGGACCAAGCTAACGTGATTAAGGTTAAAAATGAGAAGCCCTTAATTTCTTATCAAGTTGATATACCCCAGGAAAGCCAAGATTCTGCTTCTCTTAGGATCGACCCAAAGGAAAATGATGAATTAACTCATCAAGTGTCTGATCTCCTAAGCAACTATTATAAAGCTATCAATAATAAGAAGAATGCCCTTTCCTTCTTATCCAAAGATTCAATTTTAAACCCTAAAAATATTTATAAGGATTCCTATAAATCAGCGATACTTTATACATCATCATATAAGACTTCCACTTTTGAAAACAAACCTGAACTTATCATGATTGTTGATGCTGTAAATCGCGGAACTCCATCTTACACTCGAACTTATCAGTTTCGTTTGCTTTGGGAAAATGAAGAGTGGAAAATCTTTCATCAACAGCTATTATATGAAGTATTTGAAGGAAAACTCCTTTATGAAAATGGAAAAGGAACCTATTCGGGCGAAAAATCTCCTGGTCCCCATGATTTAGTTCTATCCTTTTAAACGTTAATCTTAACCTGAAAGTAAGCGTAAACTCCACAGGCGTAATAAAAGGAGCCCACTGAGAACCAGCAGGCTCGCGTCGTATAAAAATCATTCTTCACATTTGCGTTGTGAATGCGGTACTCGGCACTGCTCCGGAGCATTTTCCGGCAACAGCTGAGTTACCCAGTCCTGTTGTGTCTGATCCAGATTGGGCGCAGTGGTCAAGACATAGACCAGATACCGGTACGGATCCAGGTTGTTTTCCTTGGCAGTTCCAATTAGGCTGAACATCACCGCGCTGCCTTGTGCACCGTTTGGGGTATTCGCAAACAGAAAGTTTTTGCGGCCCATGACAAACGGTTTAATGCTCCGTTCTGCCCGGTTGTTAGAGAGCTCCAATCGACCGTCCTTCAGATACTGGGTAAGATGTGGCCACTGTTCCTGCAGATAATGCAAAGCTTTTCCCAGAGCAGACTTCGGGGCTGCCTTTTTCGTCTGTGCCCATGCCAAAAAAGCATCCAGAACCGGTTTTTCCAGCTCCAGCCGCTTAGTATATCGTTCTTCCGTGGAAAGATCTTTGAGCTTTTCCTCAATTGCAAATAGCTTGCTGCAGTATTGCTGCCCAACGATTGCGGAAGATTCTTTTTGCTCGGATTTCGGCAAGGAGTTGACTGCCTCATCAAATTTGCGCCGCGCATGGGCCCAGCAACCAACTACTGTGATGTTTTCCGGCAGTGTGTAATAGCCCTGGTAGCCGTCCGCGTGCAGGTATCCGGAGAATCCTTCCAAAAACCTCTTTGGATTTTCAGCTTTCCGATCCGGTCTGTATTCATAAAGCACGATCGGCTGTCCTGTATCCCCGCCAGTTCTGTACAACCACATATAGCTTTTGGCTTGTGCCGTTTTGCCAGGTTCCCGCAATACCTGCAGGGTGGTTTCGTCTGCGTGAAGAACACTGCGCTGCACCAGTTGTCTGTGCAGTTGGTCGTACACAGGCTTCAACCAGTCTTCGGCTGCTCTTAAGATCCAGCTGGACATGGTCTGGCGGGACAACATCACGCCACTTCGGTTCAGTTCTTGTTCCTGCCGGTAAAGAGGAGAACCCATCACGAATTTCTGGGTCATGATGTGGGCTATCGCTTCCGGGGATGCAAAGCTTCCGGAAATGACAGGTTTATCTTTCTGTGTTTTTAACACAGGGGTTTCCAAAGCCTCTGCTTTGCAGGTCTGGCAGGCATAGCTGAAATACCAATCCTCGCGGATTTTCACCTGCGCCGGAACAATCACCAGCGTACGGCGGACTTCCTTGCCAATTTCCTGCATGACCGTGTCACAGGCGGAGCAGATCCGTTCTTCCTCCGGCAGACGATGCTCAACCACTTCAACGGGAACATTGTCCGGCAGGATTTCCTCAAGGCTTCCCGATCGCTTTTTGCGGGTATGGGCGGCAACCTCTGTTTTCTCCGGCTGTTCAGCTTGGGTATACGCTTCCGCCTCGTTAAACAGAAGGCTTAATTGCTCCATGACTTCTTCCTGCATTCTCTCAGAGGAAGATCCAAAGCGTTTTTTCTGGCCCAGGCGTATCTGCTGCATAAGCCACTCGATCTGTCGGCTTTGCTCTGAGGTCTGCTCCTTAAGGGCTTCATATTCCGAACGTGAAATGGTGATCATTTCAGCGTTATTTGTTTCATCTTTTGGCACATTTTTCATGATTAAATTATACCATAAAACATGCCGATTCTCCAGTGTTTTCAATGGTTCCGGCGTTTTTAGACTATACTCAAGCCTACTGCCGGCCGGTGCGCTTTGGGCTGCTCCACGTTTAAGCCTTCCATGAGCCACCGGTACTGCTGAGGGGTAAGTGCCTTCGCTTCGGCGGCACTACGCGGCCACTGGAACCTGCCGTTTTCAAGCCGCTTGTACAGGAGAACAAACCCATTGCCTTCCCAATATAGAGCCTTTATCCGGTCACAGCGGCGTCCGCAAAACAGAAACAGGGTGTTGGTGAACGGATCCAGCTGGAACCTTTGCTGGACAATGCTGGCAAGACCATCAATCCCACATCGGAGATCGGTGTACCCGCAGGCAATATAGATGAAGTCAGCTCCGGCAAAATCATTTAGCATGACTTCAACGCGCGGCAGATTGCCTCAATTGTTGCCGCATCAGCGCCGGTGTAGATATCGGCTTCCGCATTTCCTATGCGCACAGTTACCGCAACTTCCTGTCGGCCATTTGGGCGTTCTAAAGGAACTCTGGCAAAGTATGGCTCCTGCTGCGCAGTCAATGCCTGAAACACACGGCGCTGCCAATAATAATATGTTTTCTCCACAATCCCGTGTTCCTGACACCATTGTTTGACGCTTATTCCGCTGTTCCGGCAAGATGAGATCCGCTCGCTCCATTCGGCCATGCGCTGGTTCGCGCTTAAGGCTTGCAGGCTCTGCTCCATTTGAGACACTCCCTTTCTATCTGAGTATCTCCCTTAGACTCTTTTAGTGACACTCAGACACTTTGGAATATTTTCTCATTCTACCGATTCGCTGACAATCCGTCGCCATAGTTTACGCTTACACCTGAAATTTTAAAGAGGCCTTTAAAGGCCTCTTTAGTTTCTAATGGTGCTAAACATTTACTCCGTAACTCTGCAATTTTCGATACAGATTTCGAACACTGATCCCTAATATGTTTGCCGCTTGTGTCTTATTGCCCTTTGCCCGATTCATCGTTGATAAAATGTAATATTTTTCGAGTTCTTCAAGGGATGGTTGATGATTATCTGAGAATAAATCACCAAAACCATTTTCTGACTTTGAAGCGGATTTAGATACTTGCCCCAATTTTTCCGGCCAAATATCTGCAGGTCTAATCTTTCCCTGGTTAGCCAGAATCTTGCCGCGTTCAATAAGATGTAAAAGTTCACGTACATTTCCCGGAAAATCATAAGACAGCAATTGTTCCTTCGTTTCGGGCAATAAAATATAATCTTTGGCCGACAACTTGTCGCTTTTATTCAGAAAAAATTCCGCAAGCGGAATAATATCCTCGCACCGTTCACGCAATGAGGGAACAGTCAAGGTTAAGCCATTTAAACGATAAAATAAATCTTCACGAAAACGGCCCTGATTAATTTCGCTTCGAAGATCTCGATTCGTTGCGGCAACAATTCGAACATCAACCCGGCGCAGCCGAGTATCTCCTACACGCCGGAATTCTCTGCTTTCTAAAAAGCGTAAAAGCTTTACTTGAAAAAACAGAGGCATTTCACCGATTTCGTCAAGAAAAAGAGTCCCATTATCCGCTATTTCAACTAAACCAACCTTTTGAGCACCGGCTCCGGTAAACGCTCCTTTTTCATGTCCAAACAGTTCGCTCTCGATTAAAGCTTCAGGTATTGCACCAGCATTAACCGGAATAAAGGGCCGATTAAACCGTGTGCTCCAGAGATGAATTGCTTTAGCCACCAATTCTTTTCCTACGCCGCTTTCACCCTGTATGAGAACGGAGGTATCAGTCTGGGCAACCTTCCGAGTCATTTCCAGAAGCGAACGCATCAGCGGACTCTCCGCTATAATTTTACACTCAGGAATTTGGCGGTTAACAACTTGTCTCAGTCCTGTATTTTCCAGGACTAACTTCCTTTGTTCCGAAGCTTTTTGCAGTGTGATTTCGAGTTCGGACAAATTACAGGGTTTGGTCAGGTAATCAAATGCCCCTTGTTTCATGGCTTCAATCGCAGACTCAATTGTTCCATTTCCAGTTAACATAACGACTTGAAGATCCGGCTGGAGTTGTTTAATTTTCGGTAAAAGGATAAGCCCGTCCCCATCAGGAAGCTTGATATCTAACAAAACCGCATCCAGTAAATGATCTCGAATATGGGCTAAAGCTTGCTTAGACGTTCCTGCCTCCAAGATTTCATAGCCTTTACGTTTTAATCGCTGGGCAATAATCTCACGCAAAGCGTCTTCATCATCAACAATTAAAATCTTTTGACATTGCTTCATAGCTTAAGTCTCCTACCTTATGGCGAGGCAAGGTTATCTTTACGAGTGTCCCTTGGCCTTCCATACTTTCTAATGTCATATTGCCTTGCATCTTTTGAATAATTCCGTAGCTTACATATAACCCTAATCCGGTTCCTTTTCCGATTGATTTTGTTGTAAAAAAAGGATCGAGCACTTTCTTTAAATTGTGTTGAGGAATGCCTTCGCCAAAGTCTTTGATGGTATAATAAACATTTTCCTCATCATGCCACCCCTTAACCTCAATTCTCCCTTCCTCAGGTGAAGCATCTAAAGCATTGCTGATCAAATTAAGCATAACCTGCTGCCATTCATTTTCATTACCCTGAACCAAGAGCCCGTTTTTCAAATCAACCTCAATGGAAACATGCTTTTGTTTCATCTGATGTCCTAAAAGCCCGAGTGACTTTTCGCTGGCTGCCTTAAGATCAATAAGATCCAGCCCATCATTTCGTTTACGGGTATAGCTCAGTAAGCGATCTGTAATTTGCTTGCACCGAGATATTTGCTCTAAAACAATTTTAAAGCCATGCTTAACTTCCTCCCGACTTGGCCCAGGCTCTTCTTCATTCAAACGATCCATTAGCTCTTCACTATGAGCAGCAACAATCGCTAATGGATTGTTAATTTCATGGGCCACTCCTGAAGCCAAAAGCCCCACCGCCGCCATTTTATCTGTCTCAATGATATGCGCTTCTAATTCAACTTCTTGGGTAACATCCTCAAGCAGTAAAAGATAAGCCGCATTCTCGGGATTATCCGGCGATAGTTTGTAGTACATTTTACGAAAATGGCGGCGTTCATCATTCATCGAAACAGTTATATTACGGCCATTTTCGGGGCAAAAGCCCTCCACTCCTTCTCCGTGAACAATTAGATCAAATGCGATATTTTCCAGTTGGTTTCCAAACCAATCTGCAAACTTCGTATTCCACCAAATGATTTTCTTTTCGGGATTTAGTAGGATCATCCCTGCGCCAATCCCATCAACCACTGTGGTTAGAAGTTCTTTTTCGTCTCTTAGGTCTTCATTCTTTTGATTCAATGAGTTTAATAATAGATTAAAAGATTGGACTAGCCTTCCAATTTCATCCCAACTCTCAATAGGAATATGAGATTCTAAGTTTCCCGTAGAAATGATTTGTCTGACCTGACCTTCTAAATTTTCAATGGGATGAACGACTTTTAAGCCAAACGATATACTTAAAATCATGACAAGGGTCATGATTAAAATTGCAATTATCAAAAGACGAAACGCGAAGTCATAAATAGGTTTACTCGCCTCTTTAGCCGGTTGTTCGATAAATACTGCCCAATTCGGTGTACCTATGGAGTGATAGGCACCGATCATTTTTACACCGTTTTGATTTTTATGCTCGCTTCCCGAGGAAAACGGCTCCCCCGCGATGAATCCCCTGACACCAGGATTGTTGGTAATGTCACCGCCTTTTAAAGAATAATTTGCGGGAGTATATCCAATTAGATTTCCCGCATGGTCAGTTAAAAATATATATTCTCCCTGATCCAATTGTATATTCGCAAAAATATTGATAATTTCCTTTAAGTCGATTTTTGATTGCAAATATCCCAACTGTTCATGTGTTGCGGGGTCTTGGATACCCACCGTATAATAGACAACCGAACTTCCATCCTGCGAAAAATACACATCACTTATTTGCGAGGACTTTCCAGTCCATAAATTATTTTCGATTTTAAGCTCTGGTCCATCAAAAGAAAGATCATCTTGTCGTGCGGATCGATCAATTATCTTTAGATTTTTATCCAGGACTTGTATTTCTTTTATAATGGGTTCTTTCTCAAGCAGGGTTTTTAGGATATTTTGGCGTAAAGCTTCATTGTCTCCGACAAGATTATCCGCCTGCATTACTGTCGTGAGGAGTAAACTCTTTTCAACATTGATAAAGGTATTTTGTACTTGATTTGCAATCCCAGTTACCTGCTCGTAGTTATGAGCATAAATATTTTCTTCTAAATTTTGGCGTATAGACGTAAACCCTAAATAGCCAAGAAAGAACAACGGAAGAATCGACATGGTGACTCCAAATAAGAGAAAATGGACTTTTATACGCATCCACCAAGGAATCGAGCTTATTCCCATCATTCGACCTCCTTCCACTATTCTTTTTATTTATAGTGTAGCACGAACATCTTTGCACGACTAGATAAAGAGGCCATCGGCTATTGATTTTTCACAGTAGACAATGACCTCCCTTTTATTCAATAAACTTTACCCTACTAATTACTTCTCACATTCTTGAGCATACCATTTTGCATGGTGTCCCTTAGCAAACGTTTCTGAGACGGTCCCACTCATCATTCCTTCAAGGGCATCCTTATAACCCGGTTGAAATACTCCTAAATAGGAATGTCCAATAATTGCTGCTCCAACCGTTGCCGCAGCCAAGTCATGAACCGCATAAGCGACCAGTATAAGTGAGGGTGCAAAATAACTGCTTTGCCACATGATCAGACCGCTAATACATAACAATCCACACCCGACAACTCCTAAGAGTGTATTAATTTTCTCGCCTGCATTCAATCTTCCCTGGGGAGGCAAATCGATATGCTTACCAAAAAATTCTTGGGCAAAGCGACTTAACCAGATTCGATCATCCTTGCTCCAGGTCAGTACGTCTTTAACCCATAGTTTTGTGGTTTGCGGTGTTCCCAAAAGCATAGCAACAGGAACGATTAAAATAAAGGGAATAGCTGCTATTCTATGGACAAGCTTTGAAAAAGCAACGCCATTTGGTCCAACGGCAGAAGCAATTCCGCCGAAGAAAAGAAGCATTCCACTGAAGAAGAGAAGTCCAAAAAAGAATGCATTGGCCCAGTGGGCATACCGTTCCGTTTTATTAAAGCGCTGGACACGTTTTCCCATTTACTTTTCCTCCCGTTTCCAGTTATTAATTATCCCGGCAACTGCAACTGCTCCAACGACTCCACCCAGACCCACTTTGGCAACGGGTTTGACCATATTCTGCCATATGCCTATAGTACTCGAAATTTCTTTCCCTTGTGGACTATCTTTAAGATCGATTCCATTTGGCAAAAGATAAACTACCTGAGTTCCCCCTACTGGTTCACCTGAATAAAGGCGATAGTCCAGTCCTAATTTCTTAATCTCTTTTAATCGCTTTTCGGCCTCGTCCATCAATTTATCCGGAGAAATTGCCAAACGGGCTTGGGTTGGACAATTGACTGCACACGCAGGAGCCTCCCCTTTGGCCTGACGATCTTTGCATAAATTGCACTTCTCTGCTTTCTGGGCCTTTTCATCAAAACGGGATTGACCAAAAGGACAAGCACTAATACAGAATTTGCAGCCTACGCACTTTTCCGGATTTCGTTGGACTGTTCCGTCCTCTTCTTTTGAAATTGCCCCTACAGGACATACCCTGGCGCAGGAAGGATTTCCGCAATGTAAACACGCCATTGGAAAGACATATCTCTGTACCCCTTGACTTGTACTTAATACTTCATCTTCTAATCTAAGCCAATAAACTCCTTCCCGCAGTTTATTTTCAGCTTTACAGGCTAAAGCACATGATTTACATCCAAGACATCGGCTAATATCCACGAGTATCCCATACTTAGGCATTTTTTACCCTCCTTGTTTAAGCCTTACTCACCTTACACTGAATATTTTTCTGAGGAAACCCCTGACTTACTGGATCAATTACATTGGGAAAAAGTGAATTTACGGGTTCCAGTTTGTACAAGGAATGAAGACCAAAGTAAGGTTGTGTGTTAACCACTTTCTCATGAATACCCAGCGTAAGTTTGGACGGAAGGGTTACTTTTCCAAGTTTCGTCTCCACATTAACCTGATCTCCATCTTTTATTCCTAGGGTTTGGGCGGTTGCAGGGTGGATCTCTAAGTACGGCGTTTCGACTTCTTGGGCCCAGCTGAAATGGGAATTTTGGGTATGATAATGTGAAGCGACTTTAGACGTATTTAAGTAGAGCGGATACTCTTTCGCTGTATCCGAAGAATTTCCAGGAGCTTTTTCAAGAGAAACATACTTCGGAACAGGTTCCTTCAACGTTTTCGAGGCAAAATTAATTTTCTTATCCTCTGTTCCAAACTCCAGTTTGCTCCATTTTCTCGGTTTAGGCTCATTTTCATCGGGGCAAGGCCAGAATACACCGCCAGGCGTATTTCTTAAGCGCTCAATTGACATACCCCCACAGTTTTTGGCGTTATACTTCCGATCAATTTCTTCCCAACACTGCTCAGGGTCTTTAGGATAATAAGAGAGCACTTCGTTCTGTCCGAGAGTTCGGGCAAGCATAGGCCATAACTCATACCCGGATTTAGCTTGACCTAGCGGTTTAATGACTTGTTCTCGCCACTGGATTGTCCGATTAATTCCTTTTTGAGCACCCGCTTCTTCGTACCAATGCGCAGCCGGCAAGACGACATCAGCTAAAGCTGCAGTATCATCCATGACGAGAGTATAAGAAACAAGAAATACCTTCTCTAAGCAGTCTCGCATTTTCTTAGAGTTCGGCCATGTAACCGCAGGATTACCCATGGAATAAACCATTGTAATTTCGTCTTTTTCCATTGCCGAAATGATTTCCTGATGCTTCCACTTTTTCTGAGGGGCAACCTCTAATTCTTTGGGAATATAGTTTGAAGGCTTGCCATAGCTTTGCTCATGAGATAGAATTCCTCCACCGGCCTTACCGATATTTCCCATGATATAGAACAAGGATTCAAAGGAATAAATAGCTGCGGCACTGTTTGTCGTCATGACAATTCCACGGCCGCCCCAAAATATTCCTGGTTTTAATGAAGCAATATCTTTAGCCAGCTGTTCAATAATGGCCTTAGATATACCCGTAACTTTTTCTGCCTCTTCTAAACTGTATTTGGAAGCCTCTTCACTAAGCTTATCAAAACCGGAAGAATAGTTATTTACAAAATCTTGATCATAGAGCTTATTAGCAATAACGTAGTTTAAAAGTGAATATCCAAGGAAAGCATCTGTCCCTGGGTTTATCATAATGAATTGATCTGAAATGCGGGCAGTCTTTGTCAAGCGAGTATCAATAGTGATTACTTTACCTCCGTTGCGACGGCATTCTAGAATCCAATTGGCTTGACCTGCTTTGATTTCCGCAATATTTGAACCAACAAACAACACGAGTTTGGCCTTAGCAAGATCAAAGGCAGGATTGGTTTGATCTGGGTTTCCTAATTGTGCTGTACGAATAACTTTTTCAGGTGTTTTGCAGATCGGATCAGTTCCCTGAGCGATGATACCATTGGTTTGTGCAAAAAACTCCCATGCATTGCTTGATGCATGTCCGCCAGGTTTAGCGTTAAACCCGAGAATTTTTCCTTTATTTTGTTTATGATGATCTGCAATAATTTGAAGGGCTTCATCCCAAGATATATTTTGGAAATTACCTTCTGAAGTCTTCTTCATGGGAGATAGTATCCGATTTTCACTGTAGACCATTTGAACCATTTCTATGGGTTTAGGACATATTCCCCCTTTATTATAAGGGTTTTGTTTATCACCATAGACGCCAATGATTTTCCCTTCAGCTACTGCTACTTTTAGACCACAAGCACCACTGCATAAACTGCAGACACTTTTTTTCCATTCCACATTATTAACCTTAGCTGCTTCTTCTGCTGACAATAGCTTTGGCAAGGAAGGACTAACTGCGGCTGCAATCGTGGTACCAGCAGACCATTTTAAAAATTGTCGGCGAGACAGGGCCATTGAACCTGTCTTTATTCCCATGGTTAGCTCCCCTTTCGAAAGTTAAAGAATGATATCTTTTTCACAATTTTGATTATTGAGGGGGTCATTGTCTACCGACAATGACCCTATTTACATCTGTTGTTATTTATTAATTTATCCCTTTTATTTAACCAGGCTCCAATAATTTCCCATAACTATTACTGATAAGATATATCCGAGAGGAACATTAACCAATACTCCAGTTGTAAAGGCTGCAAAAGGTTTCCACCCAACCGAGGTTAATTCTTTAAAACGAGTTGTCATGCCAATGGAAAGGAAAGTGAAGATAAATGCCCAAGTTCTTAACTCTTTAATTGGATTAATAATCAGGGTATTAACACTCTTCGCCGCTTCGGTTGCTGTACCGACACTTGCAACGAGAATAGTAACGATGATCGATGCGACAAAGAATCCGAGAACGAACTTAGGGAAACGTCCCCAAATTTCACCTGCATTCGGTTTTGTTCCATCTTCTCTTTTTTCCCATTTTGTAACAGAAATCATAGCCATGATAAAGCACCAAACCCCTACAAACATATCACGGCCAACAACTTTCATAAGCGTAAAGGTTTTAATGGATTGCTCTCCAAGGGCTGCGGCGGCTGCCATTCCTGCAGCATCTGCAAATTCCGAAGTTCCGATCCAGGCACCTGCAGGCCCAACGGGAATACCCATGAACTTAATGAACATAGGCAAGAAGAAAATCATAACAATAGCCCAGACCACAACCAGAGAAATCGCTACCGAAACATGTTGTTTCTCCGCTTTAACAGAACCTCCAATAGCAATTGAGGCGGAAACTCCGCAGATGGAGCCGCCGGCAGCCAAAGTGGTTGCAAATCGTTTATCGAGTTTAAATATCCGAGTACCTGCCCAGTAGATAGTCAAAAAGGTGGATGTGGCAATTACAGTCGCTTGTAAAAAAGCAACCGGTCCAGATTGCAGAATAAGAGTAAACGGGAGAGTAGCGCCAAGCAAAACAATCCCTGTCTTTACATAGAATTCCGTTCTCAGTGCTGCGTCAAGCCATTTGGGAATTCTGACAACGTTACCAATAATTAGCCCAAAAGCAAGTGCGAGCAACGGGGCTTCCAAATTGTACTTTTTCATAACGGTCCAGGATCCCAATACAGAAACAATCAGACTTATTGCAAAAAGTACGATAAATCCAATTATGAACTTCTTTACATCATACCCAAGTATTTTAATAGCAATCAAAAACAGGAGCATAAACCCTAAAAACATAAAGATAATATTTCCAAAGTTGGCATTAAGATATTTTGAGGCTACTCCAAAATCACTCCAAGTTGGGATTGCAATAGCAATAGATTTTATAAAACTGCTGCCTGACGCCCAAAAAAGCATGGCAATAAACGTAATGCCTAATCCGATCCAGACTGCCCAATAATCCTCTTTTTTCAAGAGATCTGACCAGCCTCCAGATGGAGACGTCGGTTTTTTCACTTCAACTTGCGCCATAAAATAACCTCCCCGATTTTTTGATAAGTACTGATTGAATTGCCATTTTATTTAAGTCATCAGCATCGCCTCACTTGTGATAGTTCTTTTATGTACGTAACGTTAATCAGGATCTCATATAAATACATAAGCAATAATTATGCCAATCTAAACAAATTGTTATATTAGCCTTAATAATGCGGGTTCAGGCTTTGAACTCGCGATCATTATCACATCCATGTAAGTATGACAATTTGTCAAAAATGTCATATTGTCGTGCCAAATTGTCTTAATTTTAAATCCATAAAAAAAACTCTCAGCAGAAAGCCTGCAGAGAGTTTGAAATCGTGGATTTATAAAACGCCCCATAAACGGGTATATTCAACTTTTAGAATAAATTCGCTGTCATCAAAACCGTTTTCCTTTAAAACATTAATGGCTTTATTAAAATCAAACGTTTCAGTCTCCATAAGAATATGATCTTTTTTGCCGGTAATCGCCCAATCATCGTGGGCTTCTATAAGTAATTCCATCATAGCGGCAATCCGATCTAATCTTGTCGTTAAGAACGTATTCAAATTCCGAACAGCCTCAGGCGCTACCTTTTTAACCTTTAAAATATCCTGAAGCGGTGGCTTTTCCCCCGGAGCCCACTCTTTTTTTTCAAAAAAATAGAAGAAAAACCGCGCTCTCTGAACACACGTTTCATTGTCCTTATTCATTTTCTCTATCTCCTTATCTTAAAATTATTATTATTTTCATCTTAGCAAATCTTGCATAAGAAAAGCTTATTTAATCGTTGTCCAATAATTCCCCATTATTATCACCGACAATAAATATCCCAAGGGGATATTAACCAACACTCCCGCGGTTAAAGCAGCGAACGGCCTCCATCCGCCAGAAGTAAGATCCTTAAAACGGCTTGATAGACCAATCGAAAGGAAAGTAAAAATAAAGGCCCAATTTCTCAACTCACTTATCGGAAGGATAACGTTTTTTGTTATCGCTTGTGTATTTTCTCCAAATGACGGAGGCGTAAGAATGGTTATAATAATCGAGGCAATTATAAATCCTATAACAAACTTTGGAAAACGAGTCCAAATATCGCGTGCATCCGGTTTACTGCTGAAAAATCGTTTGTCCCATCTCGTTATCGAAACTAACGCCATGATAAAACACCAAATTCCGATAAACATGTCGCGGCCGACAACTTTCATAAGCGTAAATGTTTTGATCGCCTGCTCGCTTATAGCTGCGGCAGCTGCCATTCCAGGGGCATCAGCAAATTCCGATGTACCAATCCAAGCCCCTGCTGGTCCGGGTAAAATATTTAAGGTCCTCATCGCAAAGGGTAAAATGAATATCATAAGAATAGACCAAAGTATAACGAGTGAAATCGCGATCGAAACATGCTGCTTTTCTGCCTTTACCGCACTGCCAATTGCAATTGAAGCAGAAACTCCGCAAATCGAACCACCTGCTGCTAATGTCGCCGCAAAACGTTTATCGAGTGAAAAAACGCGAGTTGCTGTCCAATAGATTGTGAGAAATGTCGCAATGGAAACAATAGTAGCCTGGGCGAAAGCGGTTGACCCTGCTTGAATAATTAAAGTCACCGGAAAAGAAGCCCCCATCAATACAATTCCAAGCTTAACGTAAAATTGGGTCTGAAGAGCGGTACTAAGCCAATACGGAATTATTGAAATGTTGCTGATCAATAACCCTACTATCAACGCAATTAAAGGTGTTTCAATATTATACGTTTTCATGACATCCCATGAGCCAAGAACCCAAACAACGATACTCAGACCAAAAAGAAACGTAAATCCAACCAAAAAACGTTTGACTTCCCCTGTTAAGGCCTTAATAGCGATTAAGAATAACGTCAGGAAAAATAAATACAGTGAAAAGAGAGCACTTTTATGACTGCTGAGATAATTGAGAGGATTGCTATAATCATTATAACTGGGGATCTTGATAACGATCCAATTCATAAAGTTATATCCAGTACTCCAAAATACGATAGCTAATAAGATGATCGTTAGGCCAACCCACATCGCCCAATAATCATCCTGTTTCCCGAGATTAAGTTTTCCTCCCGAAGGAACAGTTGATTTTTTTTCGGTGGATATATAGGCCACTGGCTTACCCTCTCCTTTTCATTCCACCCATTTATTCTTATACAACTAATATTAACAAGAGTTGTAAGTCTTTGCAATTTTATTCACATTGAAAATCACTATTCCTGTTTTAACCTTTAGAGCTCCCTTTATTTATACCAACTATTTATTACCTTAATGCTTTGGTCGCAAGGATAATAATTTTTTAGCTCATCCTTCTTCCCTATTGCGAAAACTGAAAAACCTAAATTCCAACTTTCTTTCTCGAAAACTTCTTTATAGGCTTGAAAACCGTTTGCCTGTTCTTGCTCATTAAATATGTTGGAGGGCTCTGGATTCCAGGGATGAACCGTCGCTTTATTTCGTTTTGGAAAACCGAGTTCGCCGAAAAACACGGGCTTGTTCCATTTAGATGATAAGTTTTTTAGTTCTTCAAAAATATTTTGATGCCTGTCGAATATTTGTGTGCTGTGTATTGAATTAACTAGATTTTCCACAGTATTTGTTTCTTTATCAGTGAGCTCAAAGTATGCTGCAACAGAAATAAAATCGACATTTTGAAGGACCGGATTGTTCAATTTTGTTGTATAAGTATCATGTTGTCCGTTTTTTGAGGTATCCCACGCTGCGGTATACCACCAGTTCGTTTTGTAGGTTATCCGTCCCTGATAGTTTTTCCGTACAAACTCACTAACATCAGTCCAGTAATTATATTCTTTTTCAAACTGATCAAAATTAGATCCTATGCATAGGGCATAAACTTTATATGGCTTAGCAATATCATGGATGATCGGTAAAAGCACTCCTCCCTTCCAATTCTGAAACCAAACATCTTTATCATCGGGATTTAATTGGGTTTCATAAAGTTCCCCATTTTTAATATAAGGATAAGGTTCTAGAATCACATTAATTCCCTTATACCTTAGTTTCTTGATAAGCTGAATTGCTTTCTTTTTGCTATCAACATTTATTACCGCAGTATTCGAATTTAACGAAGGAATATCTATCTGCACAGGTACATTTACAGTGTTCAGGCCAAGCGCTTCAATATCTATCAAAGCTTGATCAAAAGTGTAATCGACGGAAAGATTCCCCGATTTAATTTTATCACCCCATGGAGTGATAATTCTATTTTTTTCATATTGCTTATCAACATAAACAATATCTATAAGGACTTCCTTCACGAGAATTGCCGCAATAATCAGTATCACTAAGGTGATGTATTTGAATTTATTTCGTTTCACATGGGTTGAAAGCCCTTTGAACATCCCTAAAGTCCCCCGTAGTTTATTCTTTATGTCTCTACATAATCTCCTCGATTATTAGGGCTGAATCCATCATGTGTTTAGGATTTCTTCTCTGCAAAAAAGAACATATCAATCGTTTGACTTCCATCCTTTTCAGGGTAAACATCGCGATGGAGGTCTGTAACTCTTAAACCGTTCTTGCATAAAACCTTCCGAATATATTCTTCAGAATAATAATTAAAGAATATACAATCATCCGAGCTAAAACTGGTTGTCTCAAATCCTGATTTTGTACCTTCCATGCAGCTTAAATATAATAGGCCGCCCTGACGCAAACCCCTGCTTATGTCTTCAATCAGTTTTTCAGCTTCACCATTTGTTAGATGGGGCAGGCAAAAAGACATTATAACAGCATCAAAGCTGTTATCTTCTAACCCCATGTCCCTAATATCCCCAACAATAAACTCGACACCTGGAGATATTACATTTGCTCGCGCAAGATTGATCATTTCCTTTGAGAGATCTATCCCTAAAATTTTAAATTCTTTACCTGAATCAACTAACTTTTTGACAACATTTCCTGGTCCGCACCCTACATCAAGAATGGCTGATCCCGGTGCAAGGAGTTCATAAAAGGCTTTCATTCTTTTAGTGTAACTTGCAAAATCCATGAACTTATTCTCATAAGAACCTGCATGCTTGTTATACGTTTCAATCGTCTGCTGTGTCTTATCCAATTGATTTTTCACAACACCAAAATTTCCCTTTTCTAAAAGTAACTTTACCTGATACTGTATATCCTAATTTATGATAGAAATTCACTGCTCTTTGATTCTTTTGGAAAACATCTAATCGAACACTATCATATTGTCCTTTTTGGGCTAGCTCCTCAGCAAACCCTACTAAACTTTTTGCAATCCCTCTCCCCTCATACTTTGGATGAACCATTAGTCGATGAATTACCGCAATATTTTCTCCATCATGTTTCCACTCGATATCTCCATATTCCGGATCTTGATATTCATTTAAAACGACACAACCTATAATTTCTTTTGAGTTATCATAGTTAGCAATAAACAGAGAATCATTTTTTATATCGTTTAAAAAAATTTCTCTATTTGGATAAACCTCATCCCACTGATCAAGAGAATTGTTCAGCATATTTTGAGAACATTCCTTACACAAACTTAAAATTGCATCTATTTGATTTTCAGAAGCTTTTGTAATCTTCATTTAAGATTCTCCTAACTCTATTCACACCTTTAATCTCCCTCTAATAATATAGAAAAAACACGATTAGGGGCGTGATTATAATGCCAACTGCATATTTTGGTACGTTAGCTTATACTGTTGTACCAGGAGACAGCCTCTATACTATCGCCCATAAATATAATTCTACCATAGCAAATATACTTAAATTCAATTCTATTTCTAATCCGAACCGCATTTTTCCTGGGCAAAAGATTATAATCCCTTTATCACCCCCAGAAGCAATCATTTATACTGTAAAATTTGGTGATACCTTATATGGAATTGCTAGAAGATATGGTACATCCATAAAAAACCTTATTCAATTTAACTACCTGGTTAAGCCGTTTATAATTTATCCTGGTCAACAATTGGTTGTAACCGCATCATTAAAATAGCTATTACTTAAAACATTCTACCCCATTGTTGCAAACCCTTGTTATAAAAAGTAAATGATAAACAAAAATGCGGCGTAAAATCACACCGCATTTTGTTTCTTATTAAAATCCATTCTTATAAACTCTTTTCCATTGGGAAGTGGATAGGATGTTTTATTGATACACTTGAAGCCAATCTTAATGAATTGAATTAGCAGAATTTCCTCATCAATATCATGATGTATCGTTCCTAGTAGTCCTAAGGAAGATGTAAACTTTGAATTACTTACAAAATCATTACTGTTATTCTTCTGAATTACAATAGTGATTATATTAACGTTTTCCTGATTATTTCTTACTAAATCAATAAATTTGTTCATTCCGATATATTCAATTATCAAATTGCAAATCATTATATCTGAATAAGGCAGTACAATATCGCTATTATTTAGATCACAGCAGGCTAATTCTAAAATATTACTTAATTGCGGATACCTTTTCTTACAGATATTAAGATAATGGCTGTTGATGTCTATTCCAATAATCTTTTCAGTATTAGAAAGATCAATATGTTCAAGTCCATTTCCACCGGCAATACCTAAAATTAAAACCCTTGTATGGATATAGTCATTTATCTGCCCTTTGGTAATGCTATTTAAAGTTTGTAATTGAAACACATTATTCGATGCCATATGTGTCTCATATATGTTCAAGTCGATTTTCTCCCATGGATTATCCATAAACACTCCTTTTATTAAACAATAGCTAAAATTATATAAATTTAATAGTTGTGTTTTTTTATTTCAGAAATTAAATCATGACAATCATCTAAATTTTTTATTAGCGTTTCGTTTTCATGTATTTCTGCTAAAATGATTTTTTCTTCTTGGCCAGCATTAACTAAAATATTTCCTATGTAGTCAATTATCCGACTATCACCTTTAAAAGTAATTGACCTATTTTTGTATGTCTCCGTATTTATACCATTAGATATTATCACGTATACCTTATTTTCTATTGCACGGATCCTCATTATATCAAAGGTTCTCTCACTGGTTATTAACGCTGAATGGCAAATAACTTGTGCTCCCTTTAGAATTAATTCTCGTGTAATTTCTGGAAACCATCCCTCGAAGCATGTGACAATACCGATTTTACAACCATTTATCTCATATACGTCTGAACTTTCCCCGCATGAATAAAGTGCTACTTCATCATCTGTAAGATGTCTCTTTCTATGCTTGCCAATATATCCTGAAGGTCCTATTATTTCTGAAGTAATAAAAAGTCGGTCATTATCCTTTTCTACAATTGTACCTACTAAATGACACCCTGCCTTACCAGCAATTGAAATTAATTTTTGAGTGGTTATTCCATTAGGGATTTCTTCTGCTATCTCCCATAGTTGACTGCTAGTATCATAAAAATAACCTGTGGAAAACAATTCCGGTAAAACAACTAAATCAACTTTATTGTTGCCAATAAGCTCTTCAACTTTTAACAGATTTTTATCCTTATTATTTTTTATGATATTCATTTGTAAAGAACTAATTATCATCTCAAACTCTCCCCGTTTTATACTTTAGATTTTATCAGTGGAAGGAGTTTCTATTGTCCAAAGTGATCTTTGTGAATTTCTTTAATACTTTACCACCTGAATACAAGGGGCTACTTGTCTTGATAGAGTATAGACCACCCAGTTTGCTGAAATAACAGGCAAAATTTGAGGTCCATCGCCAGTAAGCGACCTTGTAGTCTTTGTTTTCAAGTTATACATGAAGATATCAGAGTTTGGTGGTTGCCCATTTATAAAGACATCATTGGTCGAAGTTCCTCTTCGCTCATCCATCCAGACTAAATTATCCCCAAAAATTTTGGGATCAGCTTGGTCAAATTTATCTTTGGTAATATTAGTTGTCTCTTTTCTACTAATATCATAGAGAACTATATCTGCATTATAAGAACCGTTATTTCTGTCCTCCCATACAACATAATCGCCGTATACGTCTGGCTTGCTCTCCATAAGAGGACCCGTAGCAATAGGAAATTCCTTCTCGTCTTTAATATCTAGGCAAAAAATATCTTTGTTATTTTCAGGAAGATTATCTCCTCCACGAACTATGTTCGTAGCTTTGTTGTTTCTGTCATCTTCCCATACTATTCGAAAATCATGAATATTATATGTACTATGGGCTGCTAAAGTTGACGTTACAACCTGTTCTTTCCCCGTATTTATATCGTATAAATAAAGACTCCACTTACCTGGATAATCCTTTGTGGTATCGTTTCGATTATCTTGCCAGATAACATAATTCTGCCAGATTTTCGGGTATAGCTGGGCCGATGGATCAGTTGATATCTGCTTTTGTTCTCCGGTCTTAAGATTATACATAAAGATATCTGCGTTAGCCTTTTCGATATCACCTAGGTCTCTGAGACTTCTGTTTTCGTTTCTAAGATCAGACCAGACAACAATGTCCCCTGATATAGCGAAACCCATAGTAACGGAAGAAGGTATCTCCTTAACGACCTGCTTTGTTGTAAGGTCTATGACTTGTAACCTATTCTGGCTTTGTATTAATAACGTGTCTTTATCAATAGCTGAGGAGAAACCTTCAATTGTGAACTCAATCGTATTGTTTTTCTCATTTAGAAATGTACTCGGAGAATTTGATGGATTACATCCGGTAACCAATAAACTTACTAAAGCCACAAAAATTACAATGAATTTCACATTATCACCTCATTCTACTTAGTGTTAGCCCCGTAAGTATCCATTAGCAACTTCCTTCTAGCAACTTCCTACGCACTAGATGTCTCTTGATAAACTTGATAAACAATAATACAATCCAAACATTTCTGCAACGTTTTCAAGACATTTTGTCTAGTTTGCTTGACAAATATTTTGTTCAAATGATAAACTATTCCCTGAGAGGAGGGTAATTTTTGGATGACCGTTTAATTCTCAAAAATCGATTGAAAGTGGCTAGGGCAGAGCGCAATTTATCTCAGGCTGAACTTGCTGTCCTCGTCGGAGTTACTCGCCAGACTATCAGCACTATCGAAACGGGACAATATTGTCCTTCAGCTAAGTTAGCCTTAGTAATAGCAAAAACCCTTGGAAAACAGTTTGAAGAATTGTTTTTCTTTGATGAGGAGGAATTAAACCGTGATCGAAAAGAATGATCTTGTTGAAAAAGACGAAAGAACTATTGCAGTCGAACACGCTAGTTATTCAATGGGATACAAAATAGCAATGTATGCATTACTAATAGATACAATGGCTAGATCGTTTTTTCTTAAAGAGGCAAGTTGGGATTTGCTCGGAATCGTTATCCTCTGCGGACTTGTTACTACTGTCTATCAACTAAATTTCAAAATATTAACCAAAAATTGGGTTAGAGCATCTATTCTCGTACTAATTATTTCAATAATAGTTGCAACGGTTATCATTTTTGTTTCTAATAGGTTATCATTCTGAAAAACGTGCACTGGTTTAAATTTGAGGTGTTCTTGCCATATATCTTGAATTCACCCGTTTAAAGCCAAACCTTTCATACAAACCGTGTGCGTCATTTGTCGCTAAAATACCCTTAATATTTTTAAATTCTTCAGTTTCTAAAATACACTTGATAAGCTTTTTGCCAAGTCCATTTTTCCTATGGCTTTCATGGATATATACATCGCATACATAAAACATCGTCGCGTAGTCAGAAACAACCCGGGCAAAACCAACTAACTCTTTGCCATGATAAACTCCGTAACAAAAAGATCCCTCAACCGATTTTTCAATTTGTTCTACTGTTCTGTCTGCAGCCCAATAGCTCTTAGACAGAAACTCCTTAACACGATCGATCGGGATAATTGATTTATCAGTATCAAAGGTATATTCTCCAAATTTCCACTTCATCTTATAACCCCCATATAACGTTCCCAGTTCGTTTTATTTCCGCCGGTTATTTCTTACCTCATCAAGGTTTTTCTTTTTAGAAAAGAAAGCTGCCGTAAATTGCTGATACTCTTCTTCCGTACATATCGCTTTAATACTCTCGGCATATTTTTTCGTTTGTTCAAAAGATCTGGTTGAAAGATTACATGGATAATCGTTGCAGTTACCGCAATTGTCAATTTTCTTCTCTGATGTACACTTTTGAATTTCATATCTGCAAATGTTTGCAGAAGAACATCCGTAGCATTTGATTTCTTCCGGAGATACAACTTTATCTCGCCAACCGACTCTATTCCATAATTCTGCAACCTCATTAAGCTTAGAAGTATCATTGCTTTGTGTTGCAATATATCTTAAACAGGCCAAACAATCATTCCCGCACGAGGCAATCTTCCGCATTTTATTTCTCCTCCTATTAAAATACAATTCCATTATCCTAAATAGATAATGGAATTGTTTTCTATATTGTACCATATATTAGGGCGTTTTCCGTAAAATATAAAAGGATAGTATCAAGCTCATATTGCTAACGTGTATAAGGATACAGTTCTCCCCTCAATATTTGACGGAACTTCCCTGATAAACTGTGCACCTATTCTGTCATAAAATCCTCTTGCATTTGGATCTGAAAGAATATCTAGATATCTTATATTCTTTTTTCCACACAATTCCTTAGCAAAAAGCACAAGTTTAGAGCCTACTCTCTTCCCGATAAATGTTGGATGGACAAAAATATGATCCAACCAGAAGCCCTTTCTCAGCCACAATCCCCCGACCTTAAAATCGTTTTTTACTTCAACCATTGAAATAAATCCAACTATCTTCTCGTCGAATTTTGCAACATAAACTTCATTATGATTTATATAATCCGGGGTAATTGTCAGTTCATCCTTCCAGACATCGAAATACTCTTCGGGATAATTCCAATATCGTTTTGCAGCAAATGAAATTGTTGTTAATGTTTCACTTTCTTTATCTTTAGCACGACTAATCATAATATCCATTTGCAGCACCTCTCAACACTTTAAAATCCATCTAATAATTAAGCCTGTTCTTCCTTACCTGTAATTGCCCATCCTTTATCATTCATTTTAACTGTGAAAGTAACATGTACGTTCTGAGAACCTCCAACAGTTTTAGCTGTAGAGTCAGTGATTGCTACCGAATAAATCATATTTACCTGAACCTGATCCTCTTTCTTTTCCTGAGATAATTCCCTAAGCGTAAAATCCACTTTAAATGGCTTCGTATATTCGGGAGAATTAACTGGATAGGCCTTGTATATATTAGTTTTGTCAAAGACTTCTTTCATCATATGTTTAGACAAGTCGTCGCTAAATCCCTTGTCCGTTAAGAATGCTTCTTTAATGACATCGTAAACATCAACGTATTTCGTAGTTTCCGTTATTGATGATTGGGAATGCAGTTGATCCACAAAATCTCTGAATTCCGGTTGATGTACCTGATAAGCTTTGTTGTTCTCCCCGTAAATATAGCCATCTCCATTTAAGGTTAAATTCAATGTCTTGTTTAATTTCAAGAATATTATGATGCTTGTTGGGCCGCCCTTGATAGTTGGACCATTGTACTCCTTAATCTCATTTTTATTTACATTGTTTAATAACTTAACCAGAGATAAAACTTCATCATCAGTTAATGATTCTGTCCATTGGTTTTTTGGAGAGGACACATCAGCTTTTTCGATGTCATTTATTTTTAAGTTGATCAAAGAAAAGCCGACATTATGTCCGCAGCCGATAATGGAAAGCAGCAGCAATCCTAATATAAAAGAAAGCAGCACCTTTTTAACAGACAACTAAATCCCCTCCCCCATAATCGCCCCGCCAAACAGCAATGACCAAACCTATATTTCGCTAAGTATAATTTTATGTTAACGATCAATTTCCTCATCTTTAAAGATCTTTCGAAAATAGAAATGCCCTTTTACTAAAACCAATTGTTTCATAAAACAGATGTGCCCCTTCACGATGAAATGCAGAGTCTAATTCAAGTTTTTTACAGCCTTTTAACCGTGAAAGATCAGCTGCCTTATCCATTAGTGCGGTACCTATCCCGCAGCCTCTTACTTCTTGGTCAACAACCATAGCAATAACGTAAGCTATACATCCTTCTTGCCAAAAACTATGGACGACTGCTAATGCGCAGAATCCTACAACTTTCCCATGCAGCACGGCACACAGATATTCGTATTCACTTGAGCGAAGGCCAAATGAAAGTACATCCATAAGTTTATTTTTATCTAATTCTTTTCCAGGCCAAAGTTGATGAAATAAAGAAAATACCATATCAAAGTCAGTGATTTTGCAATTTCTCACTTTAACTTCCACCTAATTATCCTCCTTGTTCTTCTCATTTTTAATCACAAAAAGTATTCAGGCTTCTTCAGATTATTCCCCCACCTATTAAAAAACCATGTCACAAGGATCTTTTTCTTATATTTAATTTCTCTGGCCTTACTCGGACACTTTTTAACACAACTAAAACAGCGAATACAGAGATCTCTCTGAATGTGAAGATCATTACTATCAATAGCCTGCTTCGGACAGCTTCGAACACAAATACCGCAATTCTGGCATAATTTCATATTTACACTTGGAAGCTTTGTGAAAACATTTCCGCTTTTTTGAGGGACTATCTTATTTATTAAAGAAATTATATACCCGACTATTATTGGTTTTAATAACTTAAGCTCAACATTCTCGATTGTATCAGCTGCCATTAATTTTTCTCTGGTCAATTTTCCAAACTTTTGGGCTTCATCTAGATCGTCCTCATTGGGTCTTCCCTCGGCAACCGGAAGTATTGGTGTGCTAAAGGAGTGTTCACCAATAAATCTCCCCCAAGCAACAACCTTCAAATTTATCTTTCGGGTTATAGCATAGAGTTCATCGATTGCCCATCCGGGGCTAATATTTCCATATAGAGTAATTAACACCACCGGCTTATTATTGCCATCAATATTTGTCAGAAACGGATATAAAAATTGAGGTATTCGTTTTCCATAAACAGGTAAGCCAATGATTACAATATCTGATGTTATCGATAATTTAAATGGTTTTAACCCTTCGGCTAAATTAACTATTTGGAAATTGTCTAATTTCATTCCTCTTACGAATGATGATATTACCTTTCTCGTTCCACCGGTTGGCGAAAACAAGATGATTTCTGCAGACTTAATTTCCATAAATAGTACGCCTCTATTCCGCGCTGAACTCAACTCGATATTTGGGTATACCAAGAGCATCAAAGCCTATCAGGAATAATTTATTATTCTTTTTTAACAAATCATTAGCAAAGCCAAGATAAGTTTGCTTATCTAAGATGGAAACAGGCTTAACATATAAAGATCTGATTTGTTGATCAATCTCATTTTTAGAAGCCCACATCCCGTACGTTTGCTTAGTATGATTAAGATATCGATTCACGTTATTACATAAGTCACTGACATCAAGAATTTGTGTTTGTCTTGGATATAATAATCCGAGAATGCCAGATTCATAATTATCTGCAGGAGGAGCAGAGGCATAAAAGCGAATCGAATTAATTCCAGTCCAGTTTTCTAAGAACGAAAAATCACTTTCATTTAAGTCTGATACCTTTCGTATGCCAAAGTCTGAGATATTTCTAAAATCAGCTTCCCAAAATTCTCTCTTCCTTTCTGGTGACAAAATACCTACTTTATCCAATAAATTCAGTGCTGTCTGTGATCCATCCAAATCAGCCTCTTTAGAACCGGGATAGAGACTAAAGCCGCCTTGAGCGCTTACATAAAACTGTTCAAACCGATTCATAACCAAGTCTTCCATCATTCGTTTGGCAGAGGCTCTTTGTTCTGTCGCAGCACTACTCCATAGTTCAGCCAACAGTTCAATGCCTTGCGATCTTGTAATCGACCAATCGTGCATTTCATCAGAGTCTGCATCTTGAGGCATTGGTACAGATAGTTTCTTTAACGTTGTTTCAAATAATTGTTCTTTATACCGTAATGGGAATTCTGGGTTAAGATTTTTGCCTTTTTCGTCAATGAACATTTTAACGATGCGAAAAGTACACCCTAGATCGCCTGAATTTAAGAGTTGTCCATTTCCCCTTAGTTGGGGTCCCCAATACCCTGTTTTATTATCCTGATGTTGATCAAGCCACTTTAAAAGAGCCTGTTTCCACTCAGGTGAAAAAGAGTATAATCCATTACGTTCGAATTCCTCATAATAGACCAACTCTCCAATCCCTGCTATATAAGGTGCTTTAAACTTAGAAGCAAGTTTGCCTACTGAAGATAAATCGTCTAAATATGAATTAAGGCTTTCCGGTGAATTAATTTGATCCAAAAATTTAAGCGGATACTTAAGTTTAAGAGGTTGGCCTACCTCTTTAGACAATATCTCTAGGTGTTCAATCATATTTAAGGTAGGAGCAAGATAGGTAAAATACGGGTAGTTTTCATCCATAAATGCACCAGTTCTCGGATTTTGCAAATTCAAGTAAAAATCTAATTCCTCTTTCTTATCGCTAAATTGAGGTATCTTAATTAAGTCTTGCTTTGATAAGTATTGTTTATGTAAATCTTCAAGCTTACTAAAAGCGGTAATACTACTGACCTTTGTCAAGGTAATAGGCATTACCAAGCATCTTCCACTCAAATTCAGACATATAATAACCTTCAGATTTCAAATGGTCATTTAACCTAAACATTTCTGGAACGAGTTTAAATCCTTTATAGACAATTACTCCAGCTCCTAGTAATAAGAAAACTACAAACATTAGTACTATAACTAAATACTTCTTTTTCATTACTCAGATCTCCCCCTGAACTCTCAGGTAAGATTCTTCTTTATCCTTGAGATATTCCAGAGCCAATAATCTTCAAATTTATTTAATCATAATTGCGAACGATTAAATATGCGATAAAGCCAATGGGTCCTAAAGCAAAAACAATGAGTACCCAAAGACACCCAATATGACCTCCTCTTTTTTCTGAAGCATCTTTCCATAACCATAACATCGCCAAAATTGAAGCAAGCCAAATTAATACTAATGTAAACGCAACCCCCAATTGAGCCCCTCCTTAAAGCAATCGTTTCCCTTGAATGGCCTTGAAAATAATTCCATTATCTAAGAAGATAATGGAAGAGTAATCCATGCTCTTAATTTGAGCTTATTTTTTCGGGTACGGATAAAAGTAAGTAACCAAATAAGATACCTGCAATTGTATAACCTTGATTAAAGTTAAAAAGCCATACTATCAACCACGGTACATGCTGTCCAATAGGTGTAAAAAAATATAAGATAGGAGTTAAAGCGAGAAATAAACTCACAGTCCCCAAAATAGCAAATTTAGCCCATTCAACTTTCCACAAACCCGGTCTTCGGATATTGATAATAAAATTTGGTATCGCCAAGTAGATTCCAATGACAATCGGAAAAATGCTATAAAAAACGATCATTGGAATTGGACGAAATGTTCTTCCTGTTGCTATGCGGAGGTTTTGATTAAGGTGAGACCCCAAATATAACAGAAAAACGAACAAAGCAGCATGTATTATATAGCCGACATATTTTTTCATACTTACTCCCCTTTCTAAAAATCTTTATATCGTTCAATAATATCGATATTGAATAGCGTTTAATATTCTTCTTTTAACGGACATATGTACTTATTACCCCAACATTACTTTTTCCCCCCACCGCTGAGGTAATATCGCAATTGCCCATGATAATCGAGGTATGCTTCTTCTCTTTCTAACCAATTTAAAGCTTCCAGTACTCATAATATTTTCTCTTTTGTATCATAATATTTTCACTTAGAGTTTATTTATCTTCTTCAGGGGATTCTTCTTCGCCCCTCCGTAATTCATCATTTCTAAGTATGTTTAACAGCTTCACCAGCCCATGTGATCCTAAAAAAATACCAATTCCTATGAGAATTTGAGTGACCGCTCCGACTGTTCCTGGGAGTAATTTTAATGCCATATTCGGCTCTCCACGTGTTATGTATAAACTTATCAGATTTGTTGCAAATTTGGGTAAGGAATTTCCTATTAAAACTAAGCCAATAGCTGCGAACACTATTCCCTGTATATCATTAGCCTTTAAACTAAAACCCTCGTCAAAAGGAGACTCGTCTTTAACCATAAGCAGAGACAACTTCCCTGAAAGGAACCAGAGTAAAGCTCCGAAGATAATAAGAAAAATGTATGAAAAAATAATATTAAGTATAGTCTCATGAGTTATTAGGTTCGGCGTTGCGATTGAAGTAGAAAGTATATTGGCCATTACATTAATACCTTGAATAATCAAGTAGATACCAAGAATCTTGCAAGCTAAGCTTGCAACCTCTCGTTTATTCATTCTTCCTCCTCCTTTTCATAGAACTTCGAGGGTTATAATATATTGACAGAATGTCAAGGGGCTTATTCGCTCTCTTTTGAAATATCCCGATTATTACAATTATTTTATCGGCTAAATATTTGGTATCCTTAAGAAAATCTGTTATTTTTAACCTATGATTAAAAATCTTCCGAAACATATTACTCAAATATTAATGATTCTAGTTATTACTATCTTTTTTTATTGCGATTTCCTTTGTCCCAAATAATAACCGATAATATCATATAGCTCCCCACTTAAATTATTATTTTAAAAAATTTTCTCCAGTAATCCTTTAGTTTTATCATTGGCAAGAAACATCAAGAATCGATTTCCTTCAATTCTATAATTCGTGTTGTTATCATGATAAGGATATATTTCTGGGAGATATATATTATTATTTCTATCCACAAATACCCGAACGCTATAGTACTTTTGAATGCTCTTAGAATTGTTCTTATTCTCCCATTCAATGTTAGCTCCAAGTTCGTAATAATCCTCAATATTTAAATTCCTCAATTCGACTTTATCTAACTTTGGAATCTCTCCTATAACATCCATAATAAGATAATATTTTTCAGCAAGCTTACCGTTTTTGCTTGCAAATGTACATGAAGCACTGTCAATCGGATAGTTTGTATATAGCTGATTTATCATCGGGACATCACCTTTTCCCCATAGAACAACCGCTCCTCTAATGTATTTGCTATTTTCGCTAAATACCTTATCTATTATTCTTAAGTAGTTTGTACTATTAGCATTGTCATTGTTATAAAAGGCTGAAGAAAGTATGATAACCGTAATAATACCAATAAAGGGGGGTAACAGTCTTTTTCGACTTTCCATCGAACCTTAACCTCCTCCAAACTCATCTCATTTTATGAAGCAGTCTAGATTCTAACGTTTCGCATTAAGATTCGACACCTTTACCCCAATGTTCCTTTGTAACCGTTATTCCGAATTCTCCAGAATGCATTATGCGTGGTCTTGACCCTCCTGTAAATGAAACGATCCATTTGAGCTATCTGATCCGCTCTTTGCCGAATTGTCTTTCTCATAAAATCAACCATAGCAATAATAAAGAAAATTATGAATATGATAAATATCAAATATTTCTAATTCTTTAGCCCCCTGGCAATTTAATGGTCATTTGCAATCTTCTCAGCTTTTCAAGACTTCAGTTTTATGTAAACATCTACCATCTAGATTTTATTATTTCCGCGCGTTTCTTCTCAAACTCTGTTTCTGTAATTAATCCATCTTCTTTAAGCCTATTAAGCTTTCTAAGTCTAAACTCAAAATCATCTTTTTCGCTTGTTAGTTGGCTATTAGCTTCTACATCTATCTCCCAAGAAGCAATCCCTTTATTACTAAAGTAATTATATGCATGCAATCCAGTAATAGCTAAGGCCATTAAAGTCCAAATGACACCAAATAACCCAGCTCTCCAAAAAACGCTAAAACCAATGATGGCGAAAACACCACCAGCAATCATGCCAACAAAGGATTGAGATTTACTTGGTTTAACTCGAACTCTCCCCACAATACTGCCTCCTTAAACTTCAGCCTGGAACAGCCAGTATTTGCGCCGTTTATTATATAATGTTTTGAGTCACCGACGCTCCATAGTAGCTTGCAATATTCACAGCATGTTGGTAATGTTTTTATAAGCGTGACATTTATTCTACAAAAGTAGTTTCTTTTACTCCTGGCAATAAGTCATATATAGATCTTCCAATTTTATCTTCGAATTTCTTTTTTATTTGAAAGGTGGCTCCCCATTTCGCAATCGTTAAATTATTGATTCCATACCTTAACGCTACATCTACCAAACGTTTCTCTAGCAGACAAAACCCCTTTGGCGTAGTCAGTGCATCACAGATTTGGATCAATTCATCGTAGGCTGAATAGTCAACACCAGCTATGTATTCTTTGATAAAGTTGAACTCTTCGGATGTACAATCATTGTTACCGGAGTACGAATCAGTATCTTTAAACGGGAACGAATGCGTTAGACAAATTCTTGCGCAATCTTCATAACCCAATTGGCTCAAAAAACTGTACCCATCTATAATGTGACGCATATTTGATATTCCATAACGCCTTCCGATATCATGGAGATACCCCATGATGTAAGCAATTTCTGGGTCAAGGTCTTTATGATAACTTGCTATGTTATGCGCTGCATCTGCAGTATATATTGAGTGATTTATCCAGGGCCCCGGATTTAATGTACCAGCCTCAGATAATAGTAACTTCGCCTTTTCTATCGATGGGACTTTCATTTTTCACCTTCCTGTCACAATTTTAAAATCTCTTTCAACACAAATCGATTTCTTATGGGCTCGTTGCTTTCACATACTTTTCATAAAAAACCAAGGTCATTTTATCGTTAATCATTTCAGTTTTTCCTGTTTGCTTATACCCTAACTTTTCATACAAATAACAATTTCCTCGCTCCTGTAATATAGTATCTAATTCCCACGCTTTTGCATCACAGTATATATGCTCAACCATTTGAAAAACTTTTTGTGCAATACCTTTTCCCTGGTATTCTGGCAAAATAAAAATTGGACTAACACGAAGGCGATTACCCTTCATTTTCACTATTCTAATACCGCCAATATTTAAACCGTCACTTTTAATAAGATAGAAATCTGTAAATGATTGATTGATTCGCGCAATAACTTTTTCAAGGGGTTCATTTGCAGGATTAGTGTCAAAATCCTGATATCTTTTCAATAGGGGGATAAACGATTTAATCTGCAAGGTATGAATAGTTTCTGCATCTTCCAATTGTGCTTTTATTAAGGAAATATTCATTACCTATTCATCCCTCCCTTTAAACATACATATCCTTTGAAACATAGACATGTTACATGCTCCTGGAAAAGCTAACTTTTTTATGGTATCTTGCCTTACCACTTCTCGCAAATCTTCCAATACAGCAATCCCTTTTACTTCCTCATTTCCATATGTTTTATTCAATTCAAATTCTAAGGGTATCCAAGTTTCAATCGGAGATTCGTTATGCTGAATCACAGCTTCTAATTTATCAAGTGCTTTAAATAATCTAGCTTCCTTACTCTGTTGTTCTTTCATTTCAATAAACAAATCACTCAGTTCGGAACGCAAATCATTATCCAGCATACTGACTATTTGATTTACTGCAGCCTCTTCTTTTCTAGTATCTTCTTCATTTTTATAAAAACTTGGAATATCACTTGTGATTGCTTCACCCAAATCATGAAACAAACACATTTTCATAACTTTGTCCATATCATATTGATCTTGTAATTCGTCTTTTATCAACCACGAAAAAATACAAAGTCTCCAACTGTGTTCCGCGACACTTTCTTGCCGCATTGTAGATGTCCAAGAATGACGTAATTCACATTTTAATTTCTCAGCTATATTTAAAAATCTAATTATATCTTTTGAATTCATGTATTATCTTGAACCCTTCTTATTAAAAAATTGCCTGCAAAGCATTGTCACAATCAAATATAACAACTTTTATATTGGCAAAGTGTTGAAATAGCTGTTCTTTAAATGACGCTTCCATTTCCACATTTAACTCCTTATAATGTATTCCCCCCCAAAATTGTACAATGCACGAAATAAGCAGAACTACAACTATTGAGGAAATAATCCACCTATGGGTGATGTAATCTGTGTAATATACCATTTGTTTGAGTACTTTTTAATGCTAACCTCAATTGTATAATTTCCTGCTGTACCCGTTGACGTTGCCAATTCGAATTGGATCTCGTATTTCCGTACCTCTTCAGTCTCTTTTTGCTCATTTAATATGATATACTGTTTAACCCAAGGACTTGATGTTCCTGTCACCCACATTATTTCTTTATATTTGCTTAGCAGCTTTTCTTTTAATTCCGGAGATAATACTGCAAATTGTGCTGCTCCATTTCTTGTTTTAACACCGTTTGCCCATTTGTCTGCCGCTTCTTTAGGAGTTTGTGGTGCAAATGCCTCTTGAAGTAGTTCTAACTGTCGTTGCGCAGGTGTAATTACGGTATCCTTTGATTCTTGTTCTATTTCACTATGTTCATAACTCTCAGTGTTATTCGTTTTTTCTGCTTTCGTAATTGCTTTTGAGCAGCCAACCGTTAACATGAGAAGTAATAAAATAATAGATAGCGTAATTTTAGTTAATGACATACTGTTACACCTCATGCGCATTTTCATATCTGTATCTCTGTTTTAAAAACAATAACTGCTCGTCCTCCAATTTTGACTTGTTCAGGCTCTCCGTTATCTAAATGAACCGTCACGTTAACTAGACCGCTTCGCCCAATTGCATATCCTTGCTCACCCGTGAAAGAAAAGTTTGACTTATTATGTTTAACTAAACCGTGTTTAACCAGATATGCCCCAAGTGGACCGTTAGCGTTTCCAGTTACCGGATCTTCGTTGATACCTATGGCAGGTGCAAACATTCTTCCATGAGTTAAGATATCCTTTTGTTCTGAATCCATTGTAAAAACAAAATATCCGTTGCAGTTAACTATTTTACTTAACCGGGTTAAGGCCAGCATATCCGGGGACAACTCATTCAGCTTTCGTCTGGTTTTAATTCCAATCATAACCTTGGAATGTCCTGTAGACACAATTTGAATCGGACATCGTGGGTCCAATTCATCCGCTTTTAAACCTATTGCATTAACTATATTATCCCGAACTTGTCGATCAAAAGGTGGATAAAACTCAATTTCACCTTGGGTCATCATTATGGAATAATCATTATTCTCTTTATTGATTTCAACCGGTAAAATTCCAATTCCAATCTTATGAAAGACAGTGGATGAGTTCAGTTTTCGTTCTATTGCCCGAACATAGTGCGCGGCAATGGTGGCATGTCCACACACCGGCACTTCGGTTTTCGGCGTGAAATATCTTATCTTAACCTCATGATCAGTCCCATCCGGCTTAAATATAAATGCCGTCTCTGAATTGTTCATTTCCCGGGCAATGTACAACATTTCTTGATCGGTTAGGCCATCTGCGTTCACGACAACACCAGCCGGGTTCCCCTTGAATTTTTCTGTTGTGAATGAATCGACCTGATAAATCTTTAGTGCTCTCACTTAATCTCCACTTCCCCTTTTTCATACCATAATTGAACAAGGCCCGTTTTGAAACTCTTAGAACTTACTAATTCTAGTCTTTGCACAGGACTTCCGTTTTTAAAGGACCTGATTCCATTTCCTAAAAAGATAGGAACTTTTGATATATCAAATTCATCGATCAGATTTCCTTTTAATAGTTCATTAACAATCTCAGCTCCACCATCGATGAAGATATTCTTTTCTTCTATGTTCTTCAAATCTGCAATTAACTCGTCAAGACTATTAGAATAATATTCCACATTCTCATCGAAACCCGTTTTCGTTCTCGAAATGACATAACACTTTTTCCCTTTATGGGGAAATTCAATTCCAAGTGATATTACTTTTTCATATGTCTTTCTTCCCATAATAACAGTGTCAATATTTTGTACAAACTTTCCATAACCATAGTCTTCGTTTGGGGCTTCTACAATGTTTAACCAGCTTATATCGTTATTCTCTTTTGCGATATACCCATCTAAGCTCATTGCAATGTAGAGAATGACTTTTCTATCGTTCATTAGCATTTTCTCCATAATTTTTTATCCAATAATCTATATTGGATACGGTTGGTATCGAACCAACTTCTTATATAAACGTAGAGGTTTCTACTATGCCTATTGTGCAATAGTGAAACCTCTTCAATCCTTAATGTTGCTCGTTTGTCTGTTTAAGTACGCTGATAAGAGAATCTAGCTTTTGTAATAGTTCCTTGTCATTTTGGGTTTTTCTCTTAAAAAATTGTATGGTACTAATTATTAAATAAATAGATAGAGCAAATATGCCTAGATAGATTACCCCGAAAAATAAGCCAAAAATGCCAAAACCAATGCTAGGTCCTATATTCATCATTATTAGTCTCCTTCCTCACGATAATTCCATATCTAACAATTTTCTCCACAAATCCAGTCAAATCCTTCTTTTGCCAATTGAAAATTAGGTAAAAAGCAATGCTTTCTCAATGTCCTTTTGTAACGCAATAAAAATTACCTGGACTCTAAAAGATTCTTCCCACAAATTAATGACCCTAGATTAAAAGAGACAAGTTATTTAGATCCACTAACTGGATACCATTTCAAATCTTCACTGGTAATGGTTGTTGTGTCCTTAGGATATCTATATTCATATAGTACCTTGCCATCCTTTGAAAGTGCTACGGGATTTAAATTATTTATATCTATTTCTTTATTCCATGAAAAAACAACCGGTTCTTTAACAGTAATCTCTTTCTTTATCCTATCTGTAGCAGGACCAACCTGAATGTATGATACTGCCGAATCCGAAGTTTCTACTGCAAACACCATCGCATGACCTTGTTTTCCGTTGTAGCTCATCCACCCAACTGTCTTAACATTATCTGAGCTTTGAGAAAAATATACGGCCACAGGAGCCTGCCACAAAAATCCTTCCTTTGTTGCAAGTACAGTACGTGGTCCCTTTGATGTGTTAAACAAATAGACTTTTCCCCATTGGAGATTAACTTCTCCGAATTCTGTTGCAGATTTTCTCACATCGAAGTGAGCCATTGCCGCCTCTGATGATGAAAGTCTATACCCACTTGAATATGTAAACCAAATCCCAAACGTAATAAGTAGAACAACTGCAATTAAAGCGATTCTTTTGAAAGCTAACCTCATATTCTCTCCCTCTCCGGCTATTTCCTATAACGTCCCGAGTATTCTCGACGCATCCCAAGCCACCTGCATTCTTTTAGTTTTATTTTTTTTTAGTTACCTTAAATAAAAAGAAGCAAGCTATTAATACTAATGTCTCTCCCGTTTCCTTATGGTAAAAAATACAAGCCTTTTTTTTACCGCCTTAAATGTGGCTTCCTCTACGTAGTTATATAGTGGACCTTTCGCAATCAAATGAAGGAGGTATTAACTTGAGAGAACTAAAGTTTCGGGTTTGGGACAAGGTTACAATGAAAATGTTTAAACCACAAGCTATAAGTTTTGATATTAACAATTCAGTTCCATTTGCAGTTAGTGTGCCCGGCAAATCGTGGGAACCCGTCGAGAAATTTGAATTGCTTCAATGGACTGGTTTTTCTGATGAAAACGGAATAGATGCATACGAAGCTGATTTAGTCCAGATCTCATCTGATATTTACCGTATCATTTGGAATGAAACTCTGGCAACTTACGAACTTGAAAAGCTAGGAAGTTCCTTAAGGTGTAACATCAGTGCAATTACATCAGGCAGCGTTATAGGAAATGTGTTTCAAAACGGCAATTTAAATACATGAAATAACCTTTTTGCTGTCTACTACATTCTCTTACCTTATTAGAAAATTTTCTGGTTGTACATATTTCCTACATAGTAATTTAGAATTTGTATCTTACTCATATCCTCTTTAAGATAATTACAGTTTTTTACTCTCTTTGAAAATTTCTTCTTTGCCAGTTCATACGCCTCATCAATATATGGTAAAAACTCGTTGAATATCTCTCTGGTTGGGTTTAAAACACAAATTCATCCCATCCATGCATAAACCGGATGAGGCATAATTTTATTCGTTTCCGAAAAATTATATGGCATGTCAACAACACAACCCGCCGCCGGTCTTGCTGGAACTTTACCAAATATATGTTTAAAGTTATTTTTACTAATTCCAGTATTTAAGCGATATATATCTTTTCTATTTAGGAAGGAACTTTTATCGTTATCACCATCCTTTTCCTTCACGGTCATAATATAAACACCTCGTTTTAATACTTCACCTGGGTTATAGAAAATCCCCTTTTCTCCCCAGGCATTTACAATAACCGTACCCTTCATTCTTTCATGGCATATTTCAATTATTTCATTTGGTCTCATCACTTCCATATTATTATTAATTCCTTTCAATGAGCTTTTTTACATATTCAACAAGATAAAGCACATTTCAATTCTGGCATGTATTCGTCTTTCTCTTTACGTACATAGCCATAACTTTTCTGTAATTTAGAGTAAATATCATAAATACCCTCAATAATCTTGTCTTTATTTCATTCTGATGATCAATAGCATACTGATTATGCTGCGGCATGCTCACTTAATAAATAGATGATCTTCAACCATATCTCCGCCAAAATCTATTCTATAAATAAACACCGTTTGAAAAAACATTTCAGCAATGCCGTGTTATGTGATGTCCGGGCTTTCATAAATCTTTCAAAACCTTGGGAAACGAAAATGTCCAGTAATTGGAGAAGGCCAACTTTGCAATTGGTCTGTTTCACTTGCTGTCGGCCCAGCATTATGCAATATATAAGGTACTCCGTCGGGTCGCCTTTTGTCTGAAATTATTGCAATATGTTCATGTGGGTAATCGAAAGTAACTATATCGCCTGGTTGCCATAAATAAAGGTTTTCGACATTCCCAGATTTTATTTCTTTTGTAAGCTGCATCCCATGCCTACGTAGGAAAACAATTAAATTAGGAACTCGCCGAAAATCAATATTGGGATCTGGCTTGTCATTGACACGAGGATACTGAGACAAATTCTCACGTATATCTTTATCCACTAACGACTTCAGATCATAACCAGCATCCCGCATTGCCCTCCACACAACGTCAGTACATACTCCTTCTTTTTCGGGCGGATATCCCCCTTTATAATAAGCGCTACGATACTCGGGCTTTCTCATTACTTCTGCCTTTGCTCCTACAACAAATTCCGTTAAATCGTCGACACCATCAGTATCTTTATCAATTGGGCAGGAAATTTTGGGAACACGTACCGATGGTACAAATGGTAAATGGTAGCTGGGCGCGAACAATCTAATCCCTTTCCAAATAGCAAATCCCAAAATAGCCAAAACCGTTAAACCAATTATGATTTTGACTAGTGTTTTCATGGAAACTTCACCTCGTCTGAAACCCCTAATTTCTATCCCTCAGATTTACGTTCCCGGACATTTCATATAACTCATCCCTATGCCGCGATTCGTAGCATCCATGATGATGAAAACTTTCACCCTTATTTTATATCAGCCTATTCCCTTTTACCATTTTTTTCTGCATAAGTGAATTATAGGCTGGACTGTCCGAACGCAGTGGACGATTGGTAGAATCCGATCTTTGGGTAAATAAGCGCGTACATACGCTATTATTACAACCGAATCCACAACATTCTTACAGTCTGTAATCTTATGCTCTCTTCTGTGGCCACCCTTGACTCAGACAGCGCCACGGACAGCGCTGCCTTAAACATTCAAAAACCAAGACACAAAATAAGAATATTGTGCAATAGTTTTGTACTATTTTATTAAGTTTGGAAGATTATCATTATCAATACTTTCCAAAAGTACAGCGTTATTAGGAGTAACATCATATTTCCAAAAACTCTTTACGTATTCCCCGTTTACCGTGATGCCCCATTCTTTTGTGAGAGTTACTAAATAAGTAGACTTCCCATCCTTCTCAACTTTTGTTGTAAATTTGACATTTGCTATCGCACCTTGTTTTCCACCTATGGGAAGTTTCTTTAATACAGCGTCAGATGGGTTTGTTGGAAATTCTGGATGGTCTTTTATTACTATGGCGATTGCTTTGGCTTCATCAAAAGTTGTACACCCCACAAGTAAAATACAAATACAGATGGAAGATATGAACGCAATTATTCCTTTCATTAACAATGACCTTCCATTTCACAATAGCATACTATTGCGTCATAAAATAAGAGGCATGCAAATTAGTTTCTTTCTAATTCTGTACAGAACTCTTCAATTTTCTTAAACAAATATGGCTGAATTAATGGGTATGTTAAACTTTCAGGTAAGGTATCCAAGAGTTTAATTTCACCCATTTCAAAATCGGGCAATTTTTCAAGGGATTTTACATCAGCATAGAATAACTGCCCAAAAGTCTCAGTCTCTCCTGTGTTAACTGAATAAATACATATCGGGATAATACTAAAATTCTTGGCTCCAGTTTCTTCAAATAATTCTCTTGATGCAGTAATATTTATCTTTTCATTTTTCTCCCTGTGTCCACCTGGAATTTCCCATGTGGTTCTATCCTTATGCCTTACGAATATCCATTTTCCTTCATATCTTGCCATGATAACTGCGAATAGAAGTTGTCTATCTTCCACAGTATTTAACTCGTAAAAAGTTACCTCTAGCATTGCACCCGCTCCCTCTCTTTATTAATCCGCTACATCCTCCCTATAATATCTTGGGATTTGCTTCTCCATGTTAAAATTTCCCAAAAGATTACATTTCAGCAATAACACAACCCCTAGAACAGCCCTGAATTTGTTGCTAAGTTATTTTTTGATACTTTTATATTCGAATTCCACATCATTTCCCAGAACTGTGTAATATTCCATCAGCTCAAGTGTTCTCTCACGTATTCTTCCTTTAATCGCTTGTTGCATCTGAACTGTACCCTGACTACCCAGAACTGGACCTGATTCTCGTAAATAAAACACTTGCTTCACAAAATCATGTTCTTTCAAGTGGTATTGTAGCCAACCTTTTTGGGACTCAATTAATGTCTCTTTCTCTTTGGAGTTCAACTCTGTTAGTAGCTTATTATAGATAGAATTCAACTCTGTATCCCATATCTTAATATACTTCGACTCAAGTACTAGTTCAGCGGATGTTGAAAAATCTTTGGATTGGTTTAGTTTCTTAAACTCGGCTTCATAATCGCTATCAATCGGATTGTTAGTTACCTTCTTTACAAACTCACCCGTTATGTCATATATCCCGTAATTTCCAGAGCCACTAACTTGAACTCGTTCACTCTTGACTACTTGTTGAGTTGCCTCTGGAGAGGGACTTTCGTTTTGAGGCTGTGCAGTGCCAACAGTTACTTTTCCACATGATACAAGCAAAAAGCCTGCTGCAATAAGAAGGCACAATTTTATAATTCTCTTCACTAATAAACTCCCCTATATAAACATCATTCTAGACTACACCAATAGGCCTACTGCGCATAACGCCTTGGGATTGCCGAAGTGTATTAACCACATTCATTCATCTATGCAAGTTTCGGCAATGCCTTGTTATATACCGTCCCGGTGAAACTGCCATGCAAAATATATAAAACCTATATATTTAAACTTAAGCTATTCAATGTTCTATCCTTCTTTTTTAACCTTCGAAAAAGCTCTAATCGAATAAGTCAGTATTCTAATAATTAGTAAAATATACATAATTATTTCAACTACTAGTATCGAATAAAATATTGCTTTATTTGGAATTGCAACATCTAAAATGAAAATAAATAACCCATACATAATAATGCTAAAAAATACGATTAGTCCATTATATCTTGTCTCTTTTATGAAGAAGTTAATTCCTAGAACGATTATTACAATTGCCTGTATTAAATGAAAAGCTGGTATAAATATCATCCCTAATAGAGCCTCTGGGTCATACCACGGCCACCATTCGAAATTACAGTTAAATATCATTATCTGAGCAGCTATAAATAAAATGTCTAGAATACCAGTTGTTAAAATCCAAATCAGCTTTGCTATCTTTCTGTTAATTTCTCTCCCCCCTTTCGTGCTATTACAGAACTCTTTATAGACCGAAGATGGCGTATAACGTTGATGGATTCTCGCTGCGTCCTAACCGCATTCATCTCTTCTAAGTGGCGGGAACGTGCTGTTCATGTGATGTTCCGAAGCTTGGAATTTATGCTTAGGAAGACTTCCGTTTTATCAATAGCCATCGGAGTAATGACAAAACTCCTAACACTAATGCCAATCCTAGAACTAACCAATACCAAGTGAACGTACTATGTATAACCGAATTAACCTTGGATGGAGTAGGTGTGACTTGTGCTTTCCTCCCTAGAAATTCATTGTACGTCGACATATCTTCAGAACTTTGATTTTGGATAGTTCCGTTTAACATTTGACCCATTCCATTTGGACCACCTACTGGGATAAGTAGTCCTCCATTGCTGTTGTCTCGCTCTAAGAAAAGAACAAATAACCCGTTCTTCTCCTGGTGCTCTTTCACCCAACCCATATCAAACGGCTGAATTGCAGTATCAATGTTGTTGCTACCAGAGCCCTTATAGTAGTGATCAACCCTAAATGTAAAAGGTATCCAAATTCTACTATCGGCCATTTTTCCTTCAAAACCTGATAAATCGTATTTACCTTGTACTATGACCTCAGAAGCACCAATTACATCTTCGGCCGACAGTTTTATCCAATCCGTTGCATGGCTGTTCTTTGGGGTGATAAGCGAAATAACGATGAAAATAAATGTCGCCAAGGTCATTAGCCATTTCTTCATGTTAACCTCCCCTATCTCTTTAGCCTGAAAGCTCTCTCATAAAGATGAAACCTAATTTTATATCTCCGATATTCGGATTGTTACATAACTACGTTCCAGGCATTCACGAAGCGTCATACTACCTTCACCTTTTCCAGCTTCGTGAATGCCATGTTGTACTAAACCGCTGCGCGGTGGCTATATAAAGCACAAATATATACTGAGCATGATATCATTCTTTTGCTAACCCAATTAACTTGGAAAGGATGAATGTCATGCCTCAGAACTTGCAAACTTACTCGTCTTATCTACAGAAAATGAAGTTCGAAATGGAACTCCGGGGACTTTCCCCTCAAACCCAAAACATTATCTCTGTCATTTAAGGTTGCTGGAAAAACACTTTCATAAACCTGCATAGGAAGCTTCTCCCGATGAACTCAAAGACTATCTTTATTATCGCATTAAATCCGGGATTAGCTACAGTAACATCAATATTTCCTGCAACGCTTTTAAGCTTTTTTTCAACAAGATACTCAACTTCAACTGGTCTGATGATGTTATTGTTCGCCCTAAACGGCCCAAAAAGCTTCCTTATGTGCTTTCTCAAAGTGAGATTCTATCCATTATCGATCAGGTGACCAACCATAGACACAAAACTATACAATTCCTGTCGCAACAGGCATTGCACTAAATGTTAACACTCGGTTCAACAGCAATGGGTGGATGCTCAGATGGCAAAACTCCTACCTGTTGGCTTATTTTCATATAGTTTTAAACTCCCCAAGAACTTAATATCCTTATCTTTCAGAATCAGAAACTTCTCTATGCTTTACTTGTTCTGTTTGCTATAAAAGACAAATATTTTTTCTAAAGCCACTGATTTTAATCAATGGCTTCTTCTGTCTCTAGGAACATCATAAATCTCTAATAAGTTATATGATGGGGCTCCCCTTCAAATACTAGCAATAAAATGACCTACTATTAAACCTAATTAACCTTGTATTGTTACTAATTGGTTTTGTAAAAACTGAAAGTCTGAACCTAATTTAAACTCCCTCAGATTTATCACTGTTCTATGCTCAAGATCACAACCCTCATCACCGGCCCAGCAAGAATATAACTCAGTTCTATCTCCAATACTGATATGTTCTTTTAAATAATTAAACAATTCTTCAACGGATTTACGTCCATCCGCTTCATTTTGTTCATCTTCTTCGTCCAGTGGTTGATAAATTCCAAATTTGAAGCCACATCCGCATCCCTCGAATGCTCCAATATCATAAACGTATTTCTTTGTTAAGTGCTTCTTTACTAAAACATCCGGTTCTTTCATTTCGAAAACTGAGATGCTCTGTTTGATATTATCATCCCAAGGAATAGTAGGCAATCTCTTGTCTGAAGCAAGATATACCATCATGCACACAAAATCTCCTCCCTGCCTTTTGACCTCATACGCATTCACCGATAGGAGCCCTGTCATATAACGTCTCGCATTTTCCTGTAGCGTCATATTACAATCATACTGACAAAATTACAGGAAAACGCTGTTTATACGACGGCTGGGAGCCCAAATTGCACATATGCACTATTGATCTGTTTGTCCATTTGAACGAGATGGAAATTCATAAATAGTTGCGCTTTCCGCAACTAACTTAGGATAGCTTTCTTTTTCTTCAACCTTCTGCCCTGGTATCTGGCCCTTAACCAACAGTCTCATATCCAAGTTAAAATACCAGTATGGTGCTTCCACCATTTCGAACCCTAGATTCATCCAAAAGTTCTCACATCTACTCGTGAGCTGTTCATATTGAGAATCCTTAGGTTCTGGCTCTCTCTCTGCATCATAAATGATTTTTGGGACTACAATTAAGCAACCTGCTTTCAGATTAAACTGAGCTTCAAGTACTTCAGATAAAATATGCATTACTGCAGTCCCGATATATTTCTCTCTATATTCTGGATATATCATGAAAGAATCAATAGCGAAAATATTATCACTCACAATTCCTTCATGATGTTTACGTCCCATTTCATAAATCTCATATGTATATTGGTCGACATTATCAAAGACTTCCATCGGATCAAATTCATCCTCAGTACACCGTTCAACATCAAATAATCTTCCGGTTAGTTCCCCAGCTTTCTCGGTATCTACATTCCCATCTTCATCTACATGATGTACAAAAATATCAAAATTTATGGACTTTAGGTGTAGCTCCTCACAAAAAGCCTCTTCTCTAAACGATGTTCTTCCAGAAAGCAACTCCTTTATGTCTACAGTAGATGAGTGAAAATCCCCTCCATAGTACGAAGAAAGCTTACCTATCATACTAACGCTTGTAATGTTTTCTATAGTCACAATAAACCCTCCAAAAAATCATACGTTTTTCCCCTGCTGTCGTAGTCACGGTAGAGATGCCAGTTGCCCGACACCCCCCGCACAGATCCCGGCGTGCGAAACTATCGCACCGGGCTCTTCAAAAGTATTCGCTTCCGTAATCCAGCTCAAAACTCGAAACTAAGCTGTTTCTGGTTCGTTTCCATTATCCTGGGGGTCGGTACACCATATCTTTTCAATACCTTATTAAACTCATCCCAATCAAAACTCTTTCTTTGGCTTCTTCTATTCAGCCATTTATATAGTATCTTCATTACCTGCCCGTAGAATATTTTCAAACTTTCAGCATTTCCTATCAGTCCATAATAATTGTAGTAGCCCCTCAATTTACTGTTCAGTTCCGGAAACAATCGTCTCAGTCTCTTATTCCGGTTTTCCTTACACCATGCCTTAAAGTTAGCTAGAGACTTCCTTAGTCTTTTCCTGGCTGTTCTTCTGGTGATGATTGTTTTCCCCCGACGGGAAGTTCCCCACCGAAATTCAAGCCCCAAGAATTCAAAGCTGCTGCTTTGCTCTCTTAACCAGCGATTAAACCGGATGACTTGGGTCTTCTCCTCTGCCAGTTCCAGTCCGAACTTCTCTAACCTTTTGGGAAGCGAACGATAGAATTTATCTGCATCCTCTTTATACCTGAACGCACATACAAAATCATCGCAATACCTGCATAGATAGGCTTCTCCTTCGCAGTGTGGTTTGACTATCTTCTCAAACCAAAGATCGATTACATAGTGCAAGTAAATATTGGCTAGTATTGGACTGATGATTCCTCCCTGTGGACTTCCTGTTATTGGATGTTCAATTTCCCCATCCTGCTTCAAGATTCCTGCTTTAAGCCACTTTTTGATGAGTCCTACAAATGCTTGGTCATCTATTCGTTGCTCCAGCATTCTTATTAGCCAGGCATGATCGATGTTTTGAAAGAATCCTTTGATGTCCGCTTCTACGATGTAGCTGTAATCGCCAAAGTTAAGTTCTTTACTTAAGTTCTTGATTGCGGTATGAGCACTGAGCTTCGGTCGGTAGCCATAGCTGCTTGCAAGGAAATCTTGTTCATAAATGGTTTCCAGTATCCTAGCTGCTGCGCTTTGGACAAGTTTGTCTGCTATAGCCGGTATTCCCAGCGGTCTTGTTTTTCCTTCCCCTTTGGGTATATCTACCCTTCGTACCAGTTTCGCCCGATATCTTTTCCCTACCAGTTGCTCCGCTAGATTTGCTAAGTTTTGATTAAGTTCTTTCGCAAATTCTTTGGCCGTTATTTTGTCCACCCCGGCCGCTGCTTTCTTGTTATTTGTTTTCCACGCTTCTGCCAGTGAACTCTTGTTTAGCATCCGATATAAGTTACGAAATCGGTATTTCTCGAGTCTTTTTGCTTTCTGTGCTATTCCCTGCAGGGAGGTTTGCATCAATTTCCCCGATCCTGCATGTCCGGTTGATGTTTCCTTTGCAGGCTTCATACTCTTGTTAACCCCTTCCCCATGTAGTCGGCTTTCCCGACTTCAGAGTATTATGGGTTAATCCGACTCCCTGTCAGTCATCAGCCTTCCTCTTTTCCGATTGGTAAGACCTACCGGCTATGCCGGAACTGTCAGGGTCTCCCAAGTTCTTGATACTTCTCTCCATACATGCCACGTTCTCTGACCCCAACAGACCCTCGGGAATCTCGCCTTCTCAATTCCTCTGTGTTGGCTTCCGTGACGTTAAACACGTCGCCATCTGCATTTCTCACGTTTACGGGGCTGAATGTTCTTCAGGAGTTACGGTTCTCCCTGTGGCCTATATAGTTCTCTGTGTACGCTTCGCCTAACTGTTACCAGTTTCAGTGCAACACTTGATATGGGTGGTTGGCTAGACCTTGCCCAGCAAGGACTTTCACCTTGCAAGAAGTACCAAGCTTTGCTTGGCGCACTAACGTTCAAGGATTACCGTAGCGCCATTGCGCATTCATCTTGGCAAAGTTACGGAAATCCTGTGTCATGTGTTGTGGCAGCTTCGTAGAACAGCTTTAAACAACTATCCATAACATCAATAGTCCGATAGCTGAATTAGTTCATTGTAGAGTTCCTTATTTAATAAATGTGTTAAATTAAATTTCTTAATCAATGTTACCAATCCAAAAGCCCAGCTGTCATCATTATGAGCTATTGCGTGTTTCGAAGCCTCTTCAATGTATGGAATTAATTCAATTGGGCTTATTGTGCGTAATGCTTCAGCAATTGTATCAACCCCAGGCCAGTTGATATCTTGAAACCATTCCATCAGATAGGGCAAGACTGAATTGATTCGTGGATACCCAATTGTTTTCAAGATTTTAGCAGCATTATACCAACAACTCTTGTGGCAGACATCAGATTGTTGTGCCAAAAGGACAAGGTTTAAGTCATCAATTTCCAGTAACTTTTTAATAGCTGCTTTTTGAACTTCTTCAGGTTTACTCCAGTCTAAGTCACCAATTAAACCAGTAATTCCGCTCATACCTCATCACCTATTTAATCTTGTTAAGCTGCTCCGACATTGCCATTACACATAACGTCCCCGGGATTACCGTAGCGTCACAACCACATGCATATTTTCAAGTTACGGTAATCCTGTGTTAAATGAAGTTGGTCGCCCCCAGATTCAGAGGGCGACAGGATGTCGACCCCTTAAACCCTAAAAACATTCAAGATGAATTTGGGCCATGAGAATCATGATTTAAAACCTATAAACATCACATTAGGTTCATTTTATGTACTTATGATTTTTAAAGTGAAAGTCACATATGTCCTGCCCCCTAGCAATTGTTCCACTCCTCTCAAATACAATTTGAGGCTTATATCCAGATAATATCACATCATCATTTGCACAAAACAACGGGCACATTTCAGTACAATTATATTTTTCTGTAGTCTCGAAATAGATGCAACTTTTCATATTGAAATGAATTTCATTTTTATCATTTTGAATCCATTGCATATCCCATCCTTGCTCAGGATATTGTTTTGTCACAATTGACTTGCAAAACAATCTAAAAGCAAAATAGCCAAATGGTAATCTTCCAATTAATTGATTTTTCTTTTGACTTTTCAAACGAGCTATTTGCAACACTTCGTCTGTATATTCATAGGCTTTATAAGCAATGCTTGGAAACCTCTTAAATGTTAGATATATTGCTATTGACGGTAGCATATTTGCATCCATATGCCATCTGATATATTTGTTATTCCTGTAATCAGCTTCCTTTATCATATGGGATAATTTGTTCTCAGCTTCAACATTAACCACTTTGCCTATATCAGGCCCTAATTTATCAATACAAAATTTATTAAAGTAAGGAAAAAAAGTTTTATCAAATCCCATCTTTACCTCCCAAAGTATATAAATAATTGAAAAATTCATATCTCTAAATTAATTTGCATTTTAAGAATAACCTACGCAATGGTGTAGTATTTTCAAAGCTCAATACCCCACTATATTCTATCCGCGACAGGACGGCGCGGCCTTGAACATTCTCCTACACACTTCTAAGTAACAAAATAAAAAAATGCGCATCAGTTTGTATACAGATTATGCTCATTTTTTCAGAGTAAATTCTTTTACATTTCCCCTATTCCGATGTGCAAAACTATATCCTTGTAAGTCAGTTAGATTGTAGACGACCGACCACTGTAACTTATCTTCTCCTGCAGGTCCATGGACACCAATTTGCGTAAGCAAATCTATAGTTTGCTCTTTAGTCAATTTCCCATGATTTTCTTCAATCGCCTGTTTGACAGAATCGTATCTATCAAATTCATCATACCCTTCACCAATATCTAATCCATTATATGCAATGAAATTTGAGGCAATCTGGTATGATTTATCTGACTTAACAACCTGTAATCCTCCATTCCAATATTCAACGATAACCGATTTGCCAGTAACATCTGCAATTAAATAATGGCATTTAATATCTCCTGAAAAATAGATGTTATATTTTCTCAATAGATCAACTGCCTCATCCACAGTTGCAGCCTTATCCAATACAAGCCTAATTGCTGTTGTTGTATTTAACGTTACTTTATTTTCATCTGTACTCATATGAGCTTCAGGGACCGCTAAAAGTGCTATAGAAACACCCTTTTCATTCATGCCATCAAACGGCAGATATGGAGCAGCCAGAGTCAAGAAGCTATTTATTCCCATTGGAGTTGGCAAGTTGTCCTTTGAATATCCAGCAAAAGATAGATTAACAGTTGATACAGAAGCATACCCGTTTCTAGGATTGGCCCATACCTGTAATGATGGTGCATATGTAAAATCAAAATTTCTTGCAAAAATGGTATCTCCCTTATCATTTTTTGTAACAAATACTGTGCAACCAGCTCCAGTTACATTAATGTCTATTGGCAACCCTTTTAGTAATCGCTTCGTAACAAATTTTTCAATATCACTGTCACTTTTAGCACCAACCTTTAAAAATTCATTAAATCCATAATCTCCAAAGTAAGTCATTCGATACATTGGATAATTATCAATGACTTTTAATGAAGCTAAACTTCTCAACTCATTAAAAAACAATATAAATGCCAACGCCGTAACAAGTAAAATAGCACACAATATACCGAGTATTATTTTTTTACCCCTGTTTTTCTTTACCACTTAATCATCCTCTTTACTCATAATTATATGAATAATCCTTGTTTCGCTTTATCGTACTAATATGAAATAGCCACAAACCTTCCCTCAGAAAATCCGCGCATGGACGCGCGGCCTAGCGTGATATGTCGTAGAACGTTTTGAGTGTTTGCGACGCGTCCCAACCGCTTTCATATTGGCAAAGTATCGCAAACACTCTGTTCGTACGAAGTACGGTCCCCCAGATATCAGCTATTATATTTCATTGATAAAACTAAAATAGTTAGTCAATTGTGTAGGAGATAGTGTATTACTGAAAGATCGTAAAATCCCCATTTACCCATAATAGTATAAATAAAAAAGTCCATAAAATAGTGTAGAGTCAGACCAAAAAGGAGTATTCGAGTAGTCCAAGCGAGGTAATACCACCATATTTTGTCATAATCCCTCTCTTGAGGAAAAAACCAGGCTTCCCAACTACGTCCTCGTTTAATATCTAAGAGATTAATGAATAACATTAGTAATAAGAACTCTATAGTATGAAAAGCGTGAAGTATTTTTACTCCCTGCTTAGGAACTTGCAAGAACCCGGCCTGGTTTGTGAAAAAGAAGTGATCTAAATCTATTGACGCAATAGCTACAATTACAAGTAACGACTTTCTCCAGCTTATTCGACGCCACAAAAAAATAGTAGGTATCGTAACCGCAATTGCTCCGACGAGGATAGCTAAAAATTTGTGTTGTAAAATATCACCCACTCCCAATCTACTATAAATTTGAAGGATGAAAATTAAGCTAAAACCAGGATTAAGGCCGTATTTAGTATAACGTTCTGGGCATTTGCGACGCGTCCCAACCACATTCATCTTTGGCAGTGTCGCAAATGCCGTGTTTATACGCTGTCCCGTTCCCAATTTATGTCTTAGAGTCTGCCCTGTAGATCATTCAATACATATATCGCTTTCTTCCCATAACTCTTTTAATTCTGACTCCGTCTTGATTATGTTTAGAGCATCTTTCGCGAGAGCCACTATTTTATCAATGCCACTGCATTTTATATTTTGAACCCAGCTTTTTAGTTCCTCTGGTAAATCTGGAGAATCTTTTCCGTTTAGAAATGCAACTACTTTGGCAGCAGCAAGTGCTTCCGAACTCTCAGGTTCCTCAATGTAAGAGCCCTCTTTGTTTAAATCGCAGACTTTTCTAAGTGCTAATTCAACCAAATCCAATCCTTCTGATTCCTCGACCTCGTAGACCCAGTCCGATGCAGAATCGTTTTCGAAAATTCCAGTTCCCCATGCTCCCATGTCTTTACACCTCTTCTTAAATTACTCTTTTATAAAGATCTCTCTTGAGCTTGACCCAAGCGGGATTGCGTGTAACGTCTCGCCGGCTCGCGACGCATCCCAATAGCATTCATCTATACAAAGTGTCGGGAACCAGCTGTTATACGCCGTTGAACCCAACCTTTTTTATTATCTGATCGACTGTTTTTCGGCTTAAAATTAGTAATAAATAACCTAATAATCCTCCTAGGGTATTCAAAATAACATCGTCAATATCTGTTATTCCGAGTTTAAGCAAAAACTGAATCATTTCAAGAAAAGAGCTAATGAGAAATGTAATAGTCGTAATCCTTTTAAAACTTTGTAGACTATGAAAAATAATAGGCAAGAGAAAACCCATCGGCATGAAAGCTAATATATTACCAAAAAGATTGAAAAACCATACATCAAGTTTATATTTGCTAATACCAATTATGTAACTAAGAATAGTTTTAAATGGAATAAAATTATATCTTATTTCGTTTTGATAAAACCTGAAATACTGACCGTATGCATAAAAGAAAAGTCTATATATTAGGTAGGTAAAATACGTAAGGAAGAGTAAACCTGCAATTTTTCGTATCAACTTATTCATCCTTGAGTAATCCATTTCGCACCCCTTTCCCTATTCCCAATAATTACAGATTTCTTTATGCCAATGGTGTGTAACGTTTTGAGGGTTTGCGATGTCGGGTTATTACCTTATGTTCTACCCCGATGTCGCAAACCCTCTGTTCGTATTATAGGTTCATAACCAGTTCAATCTGGGTATGGACTTTTTTCTTTTGTGTTCCTTTATACTGAAAGAAAACTGGGTTTAGAACGTACACTCTGTTGGGACCTTGATCCCGTCGTATAAACTGTTCACGCCCTCTTTGGCACCAATACTTTGATTGAGCTGGTTGGGCCTTGAGCCCGTATCACAACGCGAACCTAAAGGTGGTTGTTAAAGATGGAACCCAGCAAAAGAGGAGGTTTTTCATGATTGATGTTCCTGTGTTAAGTATTGATGTTTCTAAGTCTAAGAGCGTTGCCTTAATTTTTAAACGTTATCAGGAACCCCTATCCAAGCCTTTTTCCTTCCTACATTCTCCTCGTGACATGTCTAGGCTAACCGAGAAGTTAATTACCTTAGAATTTGAAACTGGTAAACGTCCTCATGTCGTTATGGAAGCTACAGGTAACTACTCCAAGCCAATTATGGCTTACTTTCAAGATGCGGGTTATAAGGTTGTTGTTCTTAATCCTCTCCAAACTCATGCTGAAAAAAAGAAATCCGTCCGCAAAATTAAGACTGATCCCATTGATGCGAATCGGATTGCTCAGGTTTATTATTTAAATGAATTTACTGTAGCCAAACCTGTTGAGGATCATATCCTGGAATTACAGAACCTCTGTCGGCAATATGATGGTTTTAATACGTTATATACTGAAACTCAGCTTCGGTTACGATCTGTTTTAGATCTTCTGTTTCCGAAGTTTGAGTCAGTGTTTTCTCACTTATGCAGCCCTACTGCTTTACGTGTTCTTTCTTCTTTTCCTTCACCAGCAGCTATTCTATCGGCTACCCGAGACCAGATTATGGAGTGTCTTAAGCCAGCGAAGAAATCTCAAAGGTGGAATGAACTTAAAACAGATGAACTTATCTTGGCTGCCAAGGAAAGTTTGCCTTATAACCGCGCCCAACAGTCAAACATACGGGTTTTAAGGATGTACATAGAACTCCTCTTATCCCAACAAAACATTCTGACTGACATACGGGCTCAAATGGTCTATTGGGCAAACTTTTCCCCTGATTACCCTCTTCTCCGTTCAATCCCTGGCGTTGGAGAGGCTACAGCCACCACCATTCTTGCTGAGATTGGTGATATTAAGAGATTCCCGAGCGCAAAACAGTGGGTCGCTTTTGCTGGCGTTGATCCCTCTGTCTTTGAATCGGGAAAGTTTAAATCAAGTCATAACAAGATATCTAAGCGAGGTTCACCCTTTCTAAGAAAGGCCATTTATCAAGCTACTGTGGCTGGAATCAGTAACAGGGTTGGCGGCCCCTTAAACCCTACTCTCAGTGACTTTTACCTTCGAAAAATAGACGAAGGTAAAGCGGGTAAAGTTGCTATTATAGCCACAACTAACAAAATGCTAAGGATGATCTACGGGATTTTATCTTCACAGCAGCCTTTTTCAACCTCAAAATAAGAATTCTGTATAGACTTAGAAATACCTTTTATTTACATACTCTTTTTCAAGCTTACAACATGTAGGCCAGCTTTGCTATGTCTTCGTTTCTTGTCAATTAAACGTTAAAAACTTTTACTTGACATCAATTAGCTGGTTTATATGACGTATGGCAAAAGCTAGCTTACACTTATCTACTACAACTAATACTAGAAATGTTGTATAATGTGTTCCACTTCAAACCTTCGGAATCATGTATCTTCCATAATTTCTTTATTTCATCCAAGGAAACATTACTGGCTGGGCAAGATCCAAATTGATAATCAGTTAAGAATAAAACCGTTTGGAGTGGTGATTGATTAAATGCCTTAAACATCAAATCTTTTACTCCATTTAGATACTCTAATCTAAACCTAAAATATGGAGATCCTTCACTAACTTCTTCATCTTCCCCCGAAACGATTATCGATTCGGACTCGAAATCCCAATCTACCAAGTCTGATGCAAACCAAAAACCCTTACGAGACAATCCTAAATTTCCCAAGTGAAAAATAACACCTTTTTTATTAGCTAAATAATTATTGAATAGATTCCTATGACTTACCAATTTCCTTTCTTGTTGAATTTGAAACGGATATTTCTTTCTATTTAATTTAATTAGATTTTCTCTCCCTAGAGATACAATCTCTATTGTCGGCATAATAAGTCCTCTTTCATTAGAAAATACCTTACAATAATATACTAGAAAACCAAAGACCGAATATGTCATATAACGGTTCGGATTCCCGACGCAACCCAACCACTTGCATCCTTACAAGGTGTCGGGAATCTTTTGTTAGCTGATGTCTGGCGCTTGCATCTGTCTATCACAATTATGATATAATAATAATAAATATAATGATAAAGGAGAATGCTTATGCCTACTATAAAACCTATTTCCGATCTTAGAAATAACTTTAATCAAATATCTGAAATCTGTCATAAAGATGGTGAACCAGTCTTTATAACCAAGAATGGTCAAGGTGATCTTGTAGTTATGAGCATGGCCTTATACGAAAGACAACAAGCACTGTTAGATCTCTATCAAAAGCTGGGAGAAGCTGAAGCTCAAAGTAATTTAGGTGCAGAGCGAATCTCTCACAAAGATTTAATGAAAAATCTAAGGGAAAAGATCAATGAATAAGAAATATCGCATAGAATATTTACCTGTAGCTCAAGATGATTTAACGAATATCGTAGAATATATTCAGGTGGATGATCCTTTAGCTGCTATGAACTTCCTTGATGTAGTAGATAAAACCATTTCTAAACTTGCTTATTTCCCTTATTTAGGAGCTATCCCGAAGGATATACGGTTAATGCATCTAGATTATCGGGTTTTAATAATAGATAACTACCTTGTCTTCTATGTAGTACTGGAGGAAGTAGTAGAAATCAGAAGAATACTTCACGGAAAAAGACAATATAGCTTCTTGCTATAACTCCGAAAGCCAGATTTCAGCTAACATTCAGTGATTCCCGCTGCGTCCTAACCACATTCATCTTTGCCAGTGGCGGGAATCACGTGTTATCGGACGTATCGTGCCCTGTGATGCAGACAGCGCCATGGACGGCGCTGCCCTCAGGTAGCCACCAATCTAAAGAACTTAGTCAAAAGAACAAAATCCTAATAAATGCTACTTCTTATTCTCATGATGTCCGTCAAGTTATGCATGCGATAATATTGGGAACATGAATTGATTGCTTTTGAGTAACAGCAGGTCTTTTCGCATTGCAAACAGGGTCTCATCGCCCTCAAAAAGTATTGTTTCATAGGAAGAAGTATCTTGAGGAGTAAAGAAAAGATTTATTCTGCTAACACTCTCGTTTGCCAACGCATTCAGTATGCTATCTAATGGAATATCTTTAGTGCAAAAGATATCCATTACTTTCAACGTGTCTTCCGTAAACCCTGCAATTATAACTGCGTCATAATCGTCTAAATAGTAAACGTTGTTTTTCATAAATAAGGTGCAGTAAAACATAATCAGCTCTGCGTTAGCACGCATTGAAACCTTAGAGATGGGGATGGCATTCGTAACTTTGTCAATTAAAAAGCTTCTATTGTTGAAATCAGACATAGTCAATTTCTTAACAGAAACATCCGTATGAATAGCGACTGCCTTTTTTACACATTGGCATTGCTTTACTTCTTTGAACCCAAACTTTGGATAAAAGCCAAGCACGGAGTTATTCGCAAACAAGTATATTAAATCGCATTTGTCCCGATAATCAGCAATCGCTCTTTCACACAATACACGCGACAAACCTTGTTCTCTGTAATCGGGGTCGGTCATTACGGTTCCCAATTGAATATACCGCTTTTCTTCTCCAAAGACTTTGAAATCCATTAAGTTAACGGATACGTTAGAAACAGTCTTATCTCCATCTATCAACGAGTATGGAATATACTGGTTTTTCCAATATCCATCTTGATACCACTGTTCAAAATCAAATCCAAATATTTTTTTGGTTAAATCGTTTAAACCCTTTCTGAGTTCATTATTTTTTCCATATCCAACTACAAATTGATACTCTTTTCCGTTGATCTTTGCATATTCCACCCGAAGGCTCCTTCCTACGTCGCATATAGATACCGTCTTCTTCCGCGCCAAGGATGGCGCAGCCTTTGCACGATATGTCCGATAACGTCCCTGATTCGCGATGTCCCCGCGCCTTAGATAGCTCTTATCTTAGGCGCGGGGATGTGGCGCCTGAACCTTCCCGAAATTTTTATCTTCTGGCGCCCTTGCGCGAATGTATTGTTATCTGTCGTTCGCACGCTTCGTTAAACTCTAATCTTCTTTTTGAAAAATTCATTTACCTCTTCCTTTTGCTCGTCTACAACATATAAGTATGCTATCCAATAAGAGTAAAACTTTGTAATACCAATTTTCAAAGTAGAATGATCTTTGTTTCTTCTAACCCATTTAAAAGATTCGACCTTACCCCACTCGATAAAACGGTGACCGGTACAAATGCCATTTTCCATTAGACCCTTTTTTAAATAACGGGACGCATATAATTCATCCAATACCAATAATGCTATGACAAAAAGCCAAGGGGTCCACGACCTAATCCACAATACACTTAATGGCCATCCAACTAAAATAAAGAATACAATACCAATAATTGCAAGAATTAAGGTGATTAGTAAGCTGTGTTCCTCAAAAAAGGTATTTTTCAACTCAATTAACTGATTGCCCATATTACTCTTTTCATGATGAATAAAAGCAATTTTTAAAAGAAATAAAGGTATAAGAACCGTGGAACTTATGATGATCACTTCAACAGCTGAATGTATAAACATTGGTATAAATGTTGCTGCCATAAAAACTAAGAAGTAGAACAAGCCCCGCACCCCCAAAAATTTAGTCTAATCTACATCCATTATTCATTTAATTCTTTATGTCTTAAAATACTAAATTTATTCTTGAAACAGTATTACCCATCTCCGAAATGCGAATGACAGATAACGGACGGGGATTCCCGCAACGGTCTTCATTACATTCATCATCCTCGAGTGGCGGGAATCTTGTGTTATCTGCAGCCCGTCAGAAATACCATGAAAACCGATACTTGCATCTGTTGTCTAGTTGACCGAAACTTATATACATCTCAATAAAACGAAGCGCTCATTTCACCCTAACAACCGAAACATGCATATAGCTTCCAAACAGATTCATGCATTATCCCCAGATAAAACCGAAGCCTGTGATTCATTCTATTACAATTGAATCTCAGGCTATGTAACTATATGTATATATACCCAATTCGTGGGAAACAGACAAATACCTTCTTTGTCCTTGAAAAAAGCAACTATTTAGTTCTCAAAATAACCAAATCTTGCATCTATCCATAATATAGCTAGGGTTACAGATAACGTTTTGGATTCCCGACGCATCCCAAGCCGCTTGCATATTGGCAAAGTGTCGGGAATGTGTTGTTAGACGAAGGTACGTTTTACGTCTTGCAAAATCCTTTTCTTTGAAATTCATTCCAAGCATCTATTAGCCACGGGTGTACAGAATCTAATTTATCCTTCTGGTTCCATGTCCAAGTTAAGAAACAACCAACTGCCTCGTCGAGAGATTTTTCGAGTACCTTTTCAAGTTCAAGTCGAAACGGGAAGTGTTCTGGATCCCATGACATCTTATCAGCAAGGTACAATACTTTATCAATTGGTGTTGCGTTGGCACATAGTGTTGAATGGCAGCTAATCGCATGATTCAGGCTGTCGTTTTTTATTTTGAAGGCCTTTTCTGCAATTACTGCTGACAATTTGCCGTGAATTAAATATGGCACCTGTTTTTCTGCCGGAACCAGTTCCATTCCCAATTCAAGGGAGATTTGTAGCATTTTGGGCGGTGGCAAGACCTGACTGATATCGTGTAGTAAACCTGCACAATATGCGAGTTCCGGATCGACATTATATGTACCGGCTAGACGCCTGGCCTTTTCAGCAACAGCTAAAACATGTTTGGCTACGTCCTGACGACCATGGTGATTAAGAAGTCCCAATGCATCAGAAGTAATATCTCCAGAAAATGCAAATCCCTCAAATATATTTGCTAAAGAATTATGCACCGGCAACCTCCTTTTATTTTGCTAGGACTTTCGTCTAACGTTCAGGGAGTTCCGCAGCGTCATACTTCATTCATCTATTCTAAGTTGCGGGACTCCCGTGTTAGACGACGTTCGTGCTCCAAATTTAGCTAAATAACCTTTTAGTCTCGTTGACTGGCTATCTCAAACTTCAGCCTATCACAAAAACCTTTATGATCTTTTTGAAGTCTCTGAAGTCTTTTTTCTACATTTTTGGGTTTATCATCCCTTAGATAGTCTAGGTAAATCATCTCAAAAGCGAGAGATTCAATAAAATCAACTTCACTTGAAAAACCTGTGACCAAATCTGCTCTGGTTTGCCTCAAAAAATCTTGCACTTCTGCAGAATTCTTAGATACTGAACATGAATCAAAATGCACCACATGCTTCTTAAATAATTCATCATCCACTTCCTGTACGATCAAGCCCAACTCTGACAAGCTAATACCTTTCTTCCCAAATCTAATTTTTCCAGGTGTTCCATGACCAGAAAATATGAAAACACAGAAGTCCTTATCAGCAGAATTCACCTGTTTGAACTTTCCAAGACAGTATTTTAATTCTTCCTTAGTATTTGCTGTTCTGAAAATATACTTTAAATCTGGATAAACCCCGTTGATACATTCAAGCATGGGCAAAATTGAACTTTGCTTTCTGGCTGACCCTTCCCAGTCCGACTCAACGCAAAAAACCAGCTTCATACATATATTCTCCTCTCTAAGTACGAATGTCGTCTAACGTCCCGCGTGTTTGCGACGCGTCCCAACCGCATTCATATTGACAAAGTGTCGAAAACACGCTGTTCGTATTATAGGTTCATAACCAGTTCAATCTGGGTATGGACTTTTTTCTTTTGTGTTCCTTTATACTGAAAGAAAACTGGGTTTAGAACGTACACTCTGTTGGGACCTTGATCCCGTCGTATAAACTGTTCACGCCCTCTTTGGCACCAATACTTTGATTGAGCTGGTTGGGCCTTGAGCCCGTATCACAACGCGAACCTAAAGGTGGTTGTTAAAGATGGAACCCAGCAAAAGAGGAGGTTTTTCATGATTGATGTTCCTGTGTTAAGTATTGATGTTTCTAAGTCTAAGAGCGTTGCCTTAATTTTTAAACGTTATCAGGAACCCCTATCCAAGCCTTTTTCCTTCCTACATTCTCCTCGTGACATGTCTAGGCTAACCGAGAAGTTAATTACCTTAGAATTTGAAACTGGTAAACGTCCTCATGTCGTTATGGAAGCTACAGGTAACTACTCCAAGCCAATTATGGCTTACTTTCAAGATGCGGGTTATAAGGTTGTTGTTCTTAATCCTCTCCAAACTCATGCTGAAAAAAAGAAATCCGTCCGCAAAATTAAGACTGATCCCATTGATGCGAATCGGATTGCTCAGGTTTATTATTTAAATGAATTTACTGTAGCCAAACCTGTTGAGGATCATATCCTGGAATTACAGAACCTCTGTCGGCAATATGATGGTTTTAATACGTTATATACTGAAACTCAGCTTCGGTTACGATCTGTTTTAGATCTTCTGTTTCCGAAGTTTGAGTCAGTGTTTTCTCACTTATGCAGCCCTACTGCTTTACGTGTTCTTTCTTCTTTTCCTTCACCAGCAGCTATTCTATCGGCTACCCGAGACCAGATTATGGAGTGTCTTAAGCCAGCGAAGAAATCTCAAAGGTGGAATGAACTTAAAACAGATGAACTTATCTTGGCTGCCAAGGAAAGTTTGCCTTATAACCGCGCCCAACAGTCAAACATACGGGTTTTAAGGATGTACATAGAACTCCTCTTATCCCAACAAAACATTCTGACTGACATACGGGCTCAAATGGTCTATTGGGCAAACTTTTCCCCTGATTACCCTCTTCTCCGTTCAATCCCTGGCGTTGGAGAGGCTACAGCCACCACCATTCTTGCTGAGATTGGTGATATTAAGAGATTCCCGAGCGCAAAACAGTGGGTCGCTTTTGCTGGCGTTGATCCCTCTGTCTTTGAATCGGGAAAGTTTAAATCAAGTCATAACAAGATATCTAAGCGAGGTTCACCCTTTCTAAGAAAGGCCATTTATCAAGCTACTGTGGCTGGAATCAGTAACAGGGTTGGCGGCCCCTTAAACCCTACTCTCAGTGACTTTTACCTTCGAAAAATAGACGAAGGTAAAGCGGGTAAAGTTGCTATTATAGCCACAACTAACAAAATGCTAAGGATGATCTACGGGATTTTATCTTCACAGCAGCCTTTTTCAACCTCAAAATAAGAATTCTGTATAGACTTAGAAATACCTTTTATTTACATACTCTTTTTCAAGCTTACAACATGTAGGCCAGCTTTGCTATGTCTTCGTTTCTTGTCAATTAAACGTTAAAAACTTTTACTTGACATCAATTAGCTGGTTTATCTGAAGGTGCGGTTGAGACCTATCCAGAGCTAATTGATTCCAAGTTGCCTTAATTTTGCTATACGGAAGGCCTCTATATCTTCATTTGTACTGCAATTGCTTCTTTGTACACCAAGTACAAAATTGGTGACATATGATTGAAGTCGTAATAATATCTTCTTATACTCATTATTTCTTATATCTGTTAGGCTTTTACCATTGTGAACAATTTCAGTTCTTATATCCTCCGAAAAAGACTGTAGCTCATCTGCCAAAGTAAAATATTCCTTTTTTGAGTTTGCAATAAAGGGGAGGATTCTTGATTTAACTTTTTTAAAGCCCATATAATCTGGTGATGCAACAGTTTCTAATGTTGTCATTAAATAAATAAACTTTGAATCTATGTTTGGAATGTACATTGCTTCACTTAATCGCCTTAGTGCGGTCTTACATAATTCCGAAGAATAGTCCCCTGAACAATTAAATATTATAGAAAAATCCGTTTCATTGCATAAATCCTCTATCTGGTCTGAATCTAATTCTAAACCTAAACCATTTACCATAGATAATCCATAGAATCTTGAGGCTGCTATTCGATAATACGAATTATCTTGAGGAGCCGTTAGTACAACTACACTAAACCCATTATGCAAAAGTCCCGCCAGACCAGGATTCATCACCGTAAGATCCATCCTGCAAAACATTACCCTTATAAAATCCATTACTCTATCTACTTTTTCACAAGCCTTAAGTATTAGTATCTCATCATCTTCTCTTGAGTTTTCAGAGTATCCATTATCCGGCCACTCCAACCAAATCTTTGCTAATGTTACGTTCAAAATATCTTCAATGGTAACTCCCGACGCCATGCTCTGAGCGTCTCGAAGAGATAAACAGTTTATAGTTCCTTCGGAATAAAAATCTTCCAGTAATGATTGTTCTGCTTTCATTTTAGAAAAGTCAAATTTATTTGCGGGGAAAAAGCTAATCCCCCCTAATTCAAACTTCTTCTCAATTACAAAATTTTCAATTGGCACTAAAACTTCCATAGAAAAATCCCTCTCATCTCACAAACTCGCATACAAAAACATTAAGACTTAGCACTTTCAGATAACGTCCGAGTATTGCCGAAGCGTCCTAACCGCATTCATCTATGCTAGTTTTGGCAATACTTTGTTATCCGAAGTGTCCATCTTCGGAGGAATACATACACATGATGGGTACTTCGTAAGAAAGGAACGTATGGTAAAAGATGCGAATTATTACACTGGTCTAATATTCGGTGAATTAAATGCTTATTGCTATATGGTTAAAACAGGTTGTAAACCCGTTGCAGAAATGGGACTACAGGATAGACATTTAGAAGAAGCAAAAGAAATAGTTGGGAATAACCAACTCAAATTCTATAGTGAGTTTCTTTATGAAGGATGGTCAACAATCTATATCTACAAGCATGATTATTTGCTTGATATTATAAAAAGTTTGCCTGAAAAACCAAACAGAACTAATAATTATTGGATATATGGGAAGTTGTTTGGTTATTCAGACGAAGAAATAAGAAGATTTATTGAGGAACATTCTACTTCGTGAATTCTGTATTACTGCATTTTGGACATGGTGGTAAAGTATCAGTAGAGTCATTAAGATAAACATGTTGTCCACAATTTGTACAGGTATATGTTCCTACTCCTGGCTTTTCACCTGTTTTATATGTCATTTATTCCACCTCCTTCCAATATGAAATAAATATAATATTCCATATTATGAAGGATTCTCCTCTATTCTGTCGAAATTATTTGGATAGAAATGGAGGCGGAATAATGGGAAATGTGATTGATACTAAAGATATACTTCAAAAATATATGGATTTAAAAGGTCTTACCCCAAAACAACTTTCAGAAGAAACAGGGGTTAAATTAGTAAGAATTAAGAGATATTTAACAGGCGATTGTGATAAAATGCCAATGAGTGAAATAAGGGCGTTTTGTGATTATTTCGGATTAACTATGGATTACTTTTTAGGATTATCAAATACAAAAGCTTGGGCATTTTCTATAGGAAATGAAAAGTTTGAATCTACAAATGCTAGCTTTGAAAAATCTTGTGTTGAGGTTGTTGAGTATTTAAAATCTAAGGATTTGCTGAAAGTTGAAGAAGTTAAATATGAATAGGCTTTGAAATTGGATATTAAAAAGCTTTTCCTCAATTTCAGAAGACTGTTTAATAGATCAAAAACTGAAAGACTTTTCTTTTCTTATGCTTTAAATATTATTTTAGGAAAAGAAGGATAAGGCCCTGTGTCCGCCGAATCCCTAAATGTATTTAAATACATTTAGGGATTCGGCGGACACAGGGCCTTATAGTCAATTAGTCAAATTCAGTGTAATCACACGATTATCCCCTTCTAAGTTAGCAAATCGGGGCATAATAGTCTTGTAACATAACTTGGAAGGATGGTATAATATGGACAAGAACAAAGACGATAATAGTCCTCAAGAGGAGGGAACAGATATGGATACTACTTTAAAAAGACCTTGTACTCCTTCAGCTTCATTAGCTCAATCTTTAAAAGAAATGAAGCAAATGAGGGAAGGAAAACTTCCTAAAAAATCTTGGTGGGATTATATTAAAGAACAAAAAGATAAGGATTAGATATGGATTATAATGTTACACCTACTCCTAAGTTTTTAGAAGATGTGGATTATTATAAACATAAGAAACATTATAAGAAAATAGATGATGATGTTTCCGATATAGTTAAGAATCTTGAAAAAGGTAATTTACTCGGTGATATTATAACTGAATTAAAATTACCAGATGAAGAAGATGTTTATAAGGTAAGATCGGTTAATTCAAGTACTAATGTTGGCAAATCTAATGGTTTTCGAATAATTTATTATGTTATAAAAAACGAAAGCGAAATTTTCTTACTGACTATATATTCTAAGAAAGATCAAGAAGATATTCCTATTAAAGATATTAAAGCCATCATTCGAAAATATTGTATATTTTAAGGCCTTCGAAAAATCGGGGGTCTTTTCTCATTTCAGCGAAACACGGAGGGAAAAGTCCCTCCTATTTTAATTTATGGAGGTAATAATGATGGATTATAAATCAGTTCTTGAAGAACAGATTAGGGAATTACAAAAAGCACAAGATAGAGTTATGAATGATCAAAGTCTCCATGTACCTTTTGTATGTGATATTTCAGAAAAAATTCTTGAGATTGTAAGAGAATTAAGGGTGCATAATTACTAAAATTTATTTATTCATTTCTTGTTCGCATTTTTGTATTAACCCATTAAAAACAGAAATATAAGCTTTCCAATAATCATCAGCTATTTTCTCTGGTGTACCTGAAAATGGGTATTTTCTTAAAATTTCTAATGTGATTTCATGATAGAACTTTGGATATATTAAATTTATTGGTGATTCAGAGCATTTACGGTACTGTTGTTCCATATCTCTCACCTCCTTCCTCCTCTATCCTACTACTTCCAGCGAAGCTAAATATAAATTCGACATAACTTGTCAATAAGCGAACAAACCTGACATTCATAATCCTCATGCACAATCAGACGGAAAATGTATGCGTGGGCAGACCTGACGGGATAGGAATACGGAGATATGGACATTTCGGATAACGTTCCGGGCATTCACGAAGCGTCCTAACCGCATTCATCTTTGCAAGTTTCGTGAATGCCGTGTTATATGATGCGGCGCGCCCCAAATTACATCGAGAGTTTTTCTTTTGCCTTGGGAGCAGATCCTGCCTTAACTCCAAAAATCCACCTCGTTACACCAAAACGTCTAATAACCAAATCGTAAATAATTAGGCAACTGAAAAAAGATAGAACCGTAATACTAAAAAACTTCGGAACCAAACCAAGACCAATACGTACCACCAAAAAACCAATTATCAGCAAGACTGTTTGATGGATAACATAAATGGGAAAAGCCGCTTGGTTCATGTAAGCTAGCCATTTACTACTTGAGTTCAAATACTTTTGCCCATATCCCAAAATGACTATTAACGTTAGCCATAACGCCAAGTTACGTATAAATGCCAACATAACTGATTCCGGTGACCAGTCTGGGAAACCTGAAAGCTTGGACAATAGTAACAAATACAATGGTAAATAGGGAATCAAAAACAACAAGACCTTAGACTTCAGCCGGTGGATCATTGTATTAAAACGTTCGTCAGCACAGGTAATGTACCCAGTGAGGAAAAGAAAAAAGAAGAAAAATGGATTTTTACCTCCCGGCGCTGGCAGAGCCTCGGTAGCCGTGAGGAAAACAAAGCCCAATATATATGCCCATGGTTTACTAAAAGTTGACCAGAACCTAGCTAAACCTCTTTTTCCACATTCCGTTTTCAAAGCTAAGAGGAGCGGTAATCCTAACAGGGAAAAGATAAATAAGTACAGGATAAACCACAAGTGTGCAGGAGTGAACGTTCCAAAGTAGCCACTCAAATCACTGAAGTCACGGAAATAACTGTTTAGAAATTGAAAATAGGTTTGGTTGTAGCCCGGATTGCTGAGTTTCGCCAGGTATCCTTGGGGTGGAACAATAATCAGGATGCCAAAGAGAAAGGGTATTAAAAGTCTGCTCATGCGTTCCTTAACGTATTGCAATCCATCCCTAGAATCTAAAGCATACCAACTTGAAGCACCTGCCAGCCAAAACATTAGTGGCATGAACCAGTAGCCTACTATTACAATAAACCAGCTTAAACCCCAACTAAGATCAATGTTCTTAACATAGTTCGGTTCCCAAAAGTCAAATATCCGAGCCGAATGAAAAGGAAAAAGCAACAAGATCACGAAAATACGAAGCCAGTCTATATCATATCTTCTCGCTGATCTAGGGTGGTTCTTAGCTCTCAATTAAACAACTCCCCCAAAGCTCGCTATTCATGCGCCGTTTCATATAACGTTTCGCATTCCCGTAGCATCTTTCCGCATTCATCATGACAAAGTTGCGGGAATGTATTGTTAGGCGATGCGGTCAGGCTTTCTGTGGAACCCAAATAGTCCCAATGTTATCCCCATATGGAGTAGCCTTCTGGTTAATATAGTAGTAGCCAACTAGCGCCGATATAATTGAGTCGATTAGGTCCTCGTAACCTTTAAGAAACTTTATTGGGTAATGTTTATCTGGATCTAGCTTAATGAGAAAATGGTCAATGTTCGTAACCTCAGATTCTAAGTTACCTTTCAACTCCATTAACTTTTCAATAATATTTCTATTTCTTATCTTCGTGGATACCCCAGGCCAGTACTTAGCCTTTTTAGAAACCTTATAGGGGAAACGATAGTCGTATCCAAATAATTCAATGATGGCTGTGTGCGGATATACCTCTATGAAAGAGGGATTTTTCGAATATTGATAAGCCCAATTAAAACCCAATTCAGAGAGTTGTTCGTAAATGGTTGTTGCTATGTAACCTGGACGATCAGCATTTGGGGTATGGGTTGAAGCTCCAAGTCTACCATAAATCGAAGAAATTAGGTTATCAGATTGCCGTCGTCCCGTTATAGGGTTTGGAGATAAAGGAATATCAAGTGTAACAACGTCTATATGTTCTGTAATAGTATCGAAAATCTCTTTAAAACTGGGTAGAGATCCTTTAGGAGTGCTGTTCCACTCAATCTTACCAGAGCAAAATTCATCGTATGAACGCCCTGCTCTTTCTAGCTCTGGTAACGATCCTGGTAAACATCTTAGTAATGAAACACCTGAAGGTTCCTTATGAGTCCATGCTGCATCAACACCCAAAACATATTTGTCGTTCATTCATATCCTCTCTTCACTGACCGTTTCGCCTAACGTCCCGGCAGTTCCCGCAGCGTCATACTACATTCATCTATTCTAAGTTTTGGGAACTGCCTGTTCTACGACGTATCGTGCCCCCAGACTCAGCAGCGCCACGGACGGCGCTGCCTTAAACTTCAGCACCACTAGGCATAAATAATCTAATCTTTCGCTTGAATAATTCAGTTATGTCATAACAATCAAAGATAACGTCTCACATTATTCATATATTTTATATACTCTTCTCCAAATTCCCTAATACACCATCTTTCTTCTGAAAGAATAATCCAGTGTACTGATATCTGAAAACTTATTAATAACAAAAGCAATCCCCATGAACGAGTTAACAATACACATCCTAAAAAATAAATAAAATATGCTACGTACATAGGATTGCGTGATATTCGATATAACCCATTTAAATTTATTCCGTTCTTTTTAGGGTTAGCATAATTTACTATAGATACAGCATATAAAATTAGTCCTAAACTATAAATTATCAGACCTATGTAAAACCACTCAGAGTCAGTTTTAATCTTGAGCAGTAATAAATATAGCAAGATCAATGCGGTTGTTATTTGATAAACCCAGAATGCTACCTTTTCTCTTCCGATTAACGGGGCAAAGAAACTTGCACGTTTAAGTGCTTCTTTGTTTATTACATTTAAAAGACCATACCTAATAAAAACAATTGGTATCACTGTCAAAAACGCATTCATTTTATCCCACTTTCTAAAGCTTTAATTTATAGCTAAAGTTTTTTCATCCGCGCCAAGGATGGCGCGTCCTTTGCACGATATGTCGTAGAACGTTTTGGATTCCCGACGCGCCATAACCCGCTTACATATTGGCAAAGTGTTGGGAATGTGTTGTTATATGATGCAACAACTCATTAGAATCGCTAAAAACATTATTGTGTATCTCGTAATAACTGAATTTCCGATTGTAATCCTGTACCAGTGTTTTCTTAACGTATGACTCCACCTAAATTTTCACTTGCAACCAAAGCAGAACACTTCACAGATCTTCGAGATCTATTCAATCGAACGCCGTTGTCTTTTGCCAATAGTAATAAGTATTGCTGATACGATACTCCCGACCGAGACTAAGCCAAATAAACGAAAGATTCCAGGGGTTCCTGCCATGTACCCATAAAAAGGTAATGATACTGCAAATGTAATGTACAACAACCACGCTTGGTTAACAACTGACGCAACCAAAATACATGCTGCCGGCAGCCCAAGCCGTACAAAAGTTATCTTCAACTGTTCGTCCGTAACGACGTCCTTAACATATGGGTTATAAAAGATAAAAATCATCCACAACACAATGCCAAGTATTGATGCGGTAACTCCTATCGTCGCACCTACCTTTTCCTTATGGCTCCTGTTACTGAAAAAACCTATAAAACTTTTCACAGCTACCCCCTCCTCTCATTAAGCTTAATCGAAACTAGCTGGAACAATTCTGGATTCATTCTTACGAAACATACCCCGACATTGTCGTGTCATATAACGTTCCGCGTATTCCCGAAGTCTGGTTACTACGTTCATATATCTCAGATTTTGGGAATACGCTGTTATGCGAAGTGCGGTACCCTAAATTATACCCAAATTCTTTTTTCATTCGAAAAGCCTATCCCATAAGCACCATTTGTACGAGTTGGTTCTGTCAATGAAAAGAGTTTTTCTGCAGTATCGATAAGCACTTCTGGTTTTAGAAAATCTGCAGTAATTAAAAATGTCATTTCAACAGGAACAGCTAAGTTGAAACCATCCTTCCATAAGGTAAAGATACTGTTATCTATATCTACAGGAAATAGTTTAGTGCCTCTATATGTATGTCTTTTTAGGATTTCGAACTGCTCACTAATTTGTTCGATGCTCCTATTATTTTTTATTTTCCAACCATATTTCTGAAGCTTCTTTTTAAGCGCAACTATGTTCAGATAACTTTCCAGGACTATTTCACCAGAAAGTAATTGAAGTACCATTTCATCCGAAAAAGGATAGGCAGAGTATGGAATTCTATTTCTAAAAACTTCGCCATCATCAAGAATAAAACAATCATGGCTCCAAAACCAATGAAGATGGCCAGTTTGTTTTAAAGGAAATGGCTTTGGCTCTGAATCTAGACGATAAGCTCTAACAAACAATATCTTATCGATAAATCTTTCACTATATCCCTGCTGATTACATATATTTAGAACCTCTTCTATGTCAGACAAATAACTATCTATCGAAATATCAAATAAGGATAAATTAGCTTTAGAAGTTCCTAAATTAACTAACCCATTTTTTATGGCTTCATCTACTTCTACTATTCGTTGTGCTTGTGATGATAAGTCCCCGCCTTTAAACACTCTTCTTTTATACTCTTGAGCATCTAATATTTGTTTACCTGACTTCTTTATTTCTAGTACATTTGGATATCCTGAGGGGTCAATCAATGTCAAATCTCCAATCCTCAATATATTGGTAATATCATGGATAAGAACATGCCCCCCTGAAACAAACCTAGTTGCTATATCATCTTCCTTCGAAGTAGATGTTTTTATATGACCAGGTGCTTTATTCTGTGATAGTAAACGCATAAGCGGTCTGTTAAATCCTAATAATCTCCATGCTAAACCATCTGCTATATCTTTCAGAATATGTCTCAAACGCTGATTATAAATTACGTTACCATCTTTTTTAGCCATTTTCTGTTCTTTAGTCTGATTCTCTATAACTTGCTCGATTTTAAAAAGAGTTTGGAGAATAGCAAGTTGAAGAGCTAATGAACGAATCGGTGATTTTTTCGTCTTCGCTGACCGGCTAGCACGTAAAAACCTTAGAAGAGTGGGTTTCCAGTCTGCATAATACTTGCTGTATGGGAACATGAATACATACTTTTTCGCCTCAATATCTTCAAACAAATATATCACTCCAAAATGAAACAATTAAACCGCATTTTGCATAACGTCCCCGGGATTCCCGACGTGTCCGTCCCGCTAGGGCTGGCGCAAGACTTGCTTCTCTTAATTCAACTCCAAATTGCAAGTCTTGTGACAGAGGACATGTGGTGCGGCTTGCCCCAAAAGCTTTCCTAACCGCACCCTCGCGGGAATCCTCGTGTTATGCGCCGTAGCCAGCAGTCATACTACCCAAAATCGAAAACCATAAAATCAACTATCAGAGAACAAATCTTGTTTGAGTTATCAACTCCCCAATAACACGGATAGTAACCATCTCCATATCCCGAATGAAACATAATAACATTTCTATTCTCAGTCCCTGGTATGTAGAAATTTAGCCAATCACCAATATCCCTTGGATCGTCTGGGTTAACTGCATTCTTTTTAAACTCGTCAGCAAAAAAATCATCATAAATGTTGCCTTCCGGATGTGAGTCGTAGAACTGCTTGTCGAATTCTTTGTACAATGTCTGACTTTCTTCATCGCAAAAACACCCTAACCCTGCATCCACAGGATAACCAAAATAATCTCCATCCTGTTTAAGCTCACTGGGATTCTGTTCCGTAGTAAGTGCCATTTCCCATCTCGTTGGTATACTATCAGAGAACTTTACCTGAACAATTGCATACCTATCGCCAGATTGTGCTGTTTTGGCCACGCAAACCGTAACCGGATATTTACCCGGCTTTACACTCTTGCTAAATATCTTCCAATCGCCAAGAAAAACTAAAGGATCACAAGCGACAATTCTACCCGTAAGCAAATGTAAGTCCCCTAATTCCAACAGTTCCAGTTCAGTTCCATTATATTGAGTATGTGTGAAAAACACAGAATAATCGACAGGTGAGTAAAGAAACTTATTATGTAACTTATCTTTTTCTTTACCAAACAATTTTGCTAAAAAACTCATCCCCGAAACCCCTTCTTTCATCGGCTATGGCGCATAACGGTCGTGATTCCCGACGTCCTCCAGCCTTAGATAGCTCTTATCTTAGGCTGGAGGATGTGGTGCCTGACCCGCCCCAAACTTCCCACTTCTGGCACCCTTGCGGGAATCTATTGTTATCTGAAGTGGGGAGCCCCCAGACTCAGAGCCGCCATGGACGGCGGCCCTCCAATCAAATCTCTTCTTGTGTATTTAATAGTAATAACGATGTAAAGATAACCAAACAAATATATACAAAGTTTTATATAAATCAGATAAACCAATTATTCAATTATGTATCTATGAACTTCAACTGCGGTCTCTGCCAATTCTTTTATATTCCTTATATTCATACTTTCTTGATCAAATTCTTTCGCTAAATCAGCAAAGTAGCCCCAATCATTATTCTTATCAATTAAAATTATTTCCCCAATTAACTTACTAAACTCATCTAATCCTTCAATCTGAATATAGAAATTTGCATGTTCCTTAAACCCATCCCTGTTGATTTCAGACTGAAACATAGCAATATAATGTTCGAAATAATGATTTGGATACCTCTCATCCGAGATTTTATCTGACAAATTATCCATATCGACCTCCCCAGTATAATTAATCCATTAAAGTTAAGGTAACATTCATTTTCACTTTCGCGCCATGGATGGCACGCCTTTGCTCCCCATTTCAGATAACGTCCCGAGGAGTCCCGCAGCGTCCCAACCACATTCATCATCCTCAAGTTGTGGGACTCCTCTGTTATCTGAAGGATGCCGACCCTTGACTCAGAGGTTGCCATGGACGGCAACCCCTTGAATATAATTTCGAATCACTTCCTTATATCAACAAATGAAGCATCATTAAAAACGCTTCCGTATCTTCTTAAGTCATTTAAATCACTTTGTAATACACCGTTATTGTCATAAAGCTCAAGAACCTCAACATTAGTTAACGATTTCGAATAAATAATATAGCCTTCTCCAACATTTTCCTTAATAATTTCTCCGTTTTTAAACTTCACTAGGATGTTTTGTATGTTCACAGGTTTCTTAGTGTCGGTCTCCATCTCCCATTTCGTCTTATTAAAATTTCCAAAAACGATGGTATTATTTTCATACTGAAGCACATTTGCACTAAAACACATACTCATAGGGGAAAAACCGGTTGCCCTTTTTTCGATTTTCATATCGCTACTTATTAAAAATAGCTCAGTATTTGAATGCCCATCACCAGAGTATTTTTCTGTTAACATCAACGTTTTATCACCTATTGTCTTCTGAGAAAATATCTTCATGTCACCTTTGTTTGATGGTTCGACACTCTTGTAATATGAATTAATAATATCAGTAATGGTTCTATTATTAGAAGGCTCGGAACACCCAGTCAAACTAAAGAAAGTGGTTAGTATGATAAGACCTATAAATAGTCGCTTTCCTCCCATAAAATTACTCCTTGCTCTAACATGTAATTTACCGTTTCGCGCCATGGACGGCGCGCTCTCAGGCATCTTTCAGATAACGTCTCGCAGGTTCCCGCTGCGTCCTAACCGCATTCATCTCTTCTAAGTGGCGGGAACCTGCTGTTATCTGATGCGGCGGCAAATATAAACATTCAGAACCCCAAAAGTCTTTATAAATTTAATCTAAATATCATTAAGTTTTCCAAATTTAATCAGAATGAAAAAAATTCTAATATGAACGATAATTATTTTTAATAATTTTAATAGTTTTTATAAAATCTAACCCTGTCCGCAGTTTGCTCCCTTTTTCGTATTTTTGTATATACTTTAAGGAAGTTAATAGCGGCGTCGCTTTCATATACAGTCGAGCAAATTCTGAATAAAATTGTTCAAGTGGTAATTTTGTGGGCAAAACTGTGTGAAGAAAATCATATGTTTCCGGCTTATCGGTTATTAGCTCAGCCTTTTTACTCTCGTATAATTGCGTTCCGGGTAACGGTGTTAAGATCGAACATATAACTACGTCTACTTTCAAACTGCGAATGTGAGATATAAGCCCATCGAATTCCTCTCTGGTGTATGAAGGATCAACCATGAAAGATCCAGCAATACTAATTTTTAGATCATTGAGGACTTTTGCTGCCTTATATTGTTGCTCTATTGTTATGTTTTTCTTCAAATCGTTCAAGTACTTATTGGTAAAACTTTCAAATCCAATAAATACCTGCGCGAGGCCGATATCTTTCCATTTAGCTAACAGGTTCGGATGTTTTAAGATCGTATCAACCCTAGCATAAAGATAATATTTTTTCTTTATACCACTCTCGATAATTAGATCGGCCAGTTTATCCATTCGTTGCCAATCACACATTGATTCATCATCACAGAAGAAAACGTTAGGCTCTTCGATAGATTGTAGTTCTTCTATTATTAACTCTGGCTTACGGACCAAGTATTTTCCATCGGTTAGTGCCCACAAGGCACAGTAGGTACAACGGTTAGTACATCCTAGAGAAGTTCGAATGGATGCTAGAGGCTTCATCCATTCCTCACAATAATTTTTCCTATATTTAATCGTCAATGATCGGTCAGGTATGGGTAAATTATCTAAATTCGGATGTGGTCTTGGAGGTGTTAGATACATCTCAGCACCGGGAATACCCAACCCTAATATGCTATCAAACGGTTTATTAGACTCAATGCATTGTAATATTTCACTCAGAGCTGTAACTCCTTCTCCACGAACAACTAAATCAATATCCTTGACATTAAAATCTTCAGGTTTTACTGTAGCGTGGTGTCCCCCGACTATAATAAATATACTAGGATCAATACCTTTAATCCTAGAAGCCATTTCCTTAACAATAGTAAGTTGATTTGTAAACCCAGTTAGACCAACAATTTGAGGCTTGTCAGACCTCAATACTGCCTCATAATCTTGTTCTAAACGGGCATCTATAATCGAAACCTCATGGTTGTCTAATTTTAGTCCAGCTCCTAAATACTCTAATGCTAAAGGCTCATGCATATATATCGTATCCATATGTTTGGAACCGCTAGGCGGGTGAATCAACATTACTTTCATCGTTCTTCTCCTCCCATGTACTCAACTATATTAATATGTTTCTATTATGCTTTCCTTTTAGCAGCCTTGCCTAAGCTTTATGCTGGTATCTAGATAAAAAAGTAATTCCTCTTACAATCCGATCACCCATCTTACTTTACCATTTGAGAAACCTCCCTTTTTAGAAAGCTGGATCGTAATTCACTCTCAACCTAACCTTTAAGAATTTCGGCCCAGCCGTTTCAGATAACGTTCAGCAGTTCCCGAAGCGTCTTATTACATCCATATTTTCTAAGTTTCGGGAACTGCGTGTTCTACGACGTATCGTGCCCCCAGACTCAGAAAGCGCCACGGACGGCGCTTATATATAACCTTAAGACTTCTTCATCACAAAATAAAAATATTGTGTATTAAATCTACTGTAGATTATGCTTATACTGTACTCTTATAATTTCCTTGCTTTGATTACAAATGTTACAGGAAGCATTTTGGCTTTTTTAGCAAAGTCACTATCCTTATTTGATTGAATAATCTCATCGTCAGATTCTTCAATCATTTCGTCAATGGCAAATCCCGCCTTTGTTAATGCATTGATATAAGTTGATAGCTTGCGATCCGATAAAGATATTGCGCCTCCATCAAGAGATACAGAATACCAAGATTCATCAAAATAACATTTTTTAAAAGAAAGTGAATCATTTTCGACAGCAACGCATTTGTGTATTGGGTGAGACCAACTGAAAATAAATACACCGTCTTTTTTTAGGTAAGAAGCAATCCGGCAAAAAGTACCCTCAAGATCAGTAGCCCAACCTACACCATAAATCGAATAAACATAGTCGAAATAATCCACAGGTATTCCAGAGTCTTCTTCCATTGGAGAACATATCAATTTTGCCGAAAAACCCCACGATGATAAATACTGCTTAGCCTTTTCTATTTGTTTTTCAGAAATATCGATACCCCATAGCTCAGAAGCTTTGCGGTCACCATGATATTGCAGAGAATGACCGGTTCCACAGCCTATCTCCAGCATCTTTTTTCCTGAGACATCGCCAAAAAGATGACATTTTTCTTCCGAAACAAATGCTCCATACAAAGGGAGCGCAGTTGTACCGATAACCTCATTTCCTTTAGTGTCCCAAAAAGAGCTGTTCGTTTTATGAATGTTGTTCTTGTCCTCATCAACCGAAATAGCACAACTAACTTCGCCAGCGCCTATAATGTTTGTTCTATAAACAGAATTCTTGTCCATGCCGACACCCTCTCCAAATATAAATAATCTGTGTTCGACTTAGTTTACTAACACGAAAGAATACTCCCGATTCGTATTCCGCGCCATGGACGGCGCGGCCTTGCACGATATGTCGTAGAACGTCCCCGGGATTCCCGACGTGTCCGTCCCGTCAGGGCTGGCGCAAGAATTGCTTCTCCCTATGCAGCTTCAATTTGCAAGTCTTGTGACAGAGGACATGTGGTGCGGCAGGCCCCAAATTACTTTCTAATCCGCACCCTTGCGGGAATCCTCGTGTTACACGAAGTCAGTGCCCCGTGACTCAGAGAGGCCACGGACGGCCTCCCCTCAAACCGCTATCAGTTTAAAAGTTCCTTAGGCCTTTACTTACTCTCTGAATAAGTTCGTTTGATAAATTTACCGCTTCTTCTCTATTTACACATGGTGCTGAAATCCACTGATCTTGTTGATTTGCAATTAATTGAATAGTCATCTTTTCGAACATATTACTAATAAATATCATTCCATAATCCTCAGGAATTGGTCCCAAAGATAATAATCCCATGTTATTCTTATTAAATTTAATTGGGTATTTATTTAGAGTAAGGACTTTTTCACCTATCAAAATTGTCCCTTCAAATTCGTCTGCTTCACCGAATAACCCTCTTGAATACTTCCCGCTTATCTTGATATTAATTTGTTCAACAGGCTCAAACTTCCCATTCTTATACATAATTCCACTGTAACTGCGTTGTATTTCTTTAGGTCCGGTGTATCCGATGTAAAGCCAATTACCTAAGAATAAAATAGCCATGATAAGGGCTATGGGTATCATGTGACGATAAATATTTTTGATGTTGTTCAACATGACTCCCCCCTTCTCTTTATATTATGTAGAAATTGATTAGCGTACTATCCTAAGTCTTAACTCACTATTACAAGCGCATGGACGCGCGTCATCTTGCACCGATTTCGTGTAACGTTCCGGATTCCCGACGTCCCCCCGCCTTAGATAGCTCTTATCTTAGCGGGGGGATGTGGTGCCTGAACCTACCCGAAACTTTCCTCTTCAGGCACCCTTGCGGGAATCCATTGTTATATGATGGAGTACGCCCCACGGAGCCTACTTAAATCAAGGCTACTTTCCCTGCAACTCTTTACAAATTGAACTAATACATGATTGTACCCATTCCTTATAATCAGTGTCGACAGTAAATTCAGGCCGAAAATACCAAGTTAGGAAATTATCTGCATTAGTAGGAAATTGTGAATAGTCCCATGCGCCATCGTCAGTATAGATAAGTCCGTCAGTAAGTTTAGCTAATGAAGCTGCTATTAGTCCGTAACATAATGCTATAACACCCGGCTGTCCCGCACTCCTCCTTAGACTCCAATAATGTCCGATCTTCAAACTCTTATTAATCTCATTCTTATAACTTCTTATTTTTACATTGCCTTTAATTTCCTCTTTCCATATATCATAATCGCTCTCTTCAAATGAACTAAAATGGCAATCCGTTCCGCCGTCTATTCCTTTGATATAAAACCATGCATAATAATCGCTATCCCACTTAGCTTCCAAAGGTTGAACATTATTATTGATAATACTTTCATCACTCTTATGTAAGTTAACCCTCAGACCTATATCCTTTTTCAAGCCGATACTTCTTAGAAACGAATTTAAATATGAACTCGATAATTCAACGATCTCTTCGAACGTTGGAATATAATGTGAACCCGGTAAAACATCAAACGTCGTACTCAATGTGCCCACCCGCAATTCTTACTTTCTTTAACCCATGAAAAAATGCTTAAACAAATACGCAGCATAATTTTGCTATAACGCGTACTCTGTCATATAACGTTCTGGGCATTCACGAAGCGTCCTGACCGCATTCATCTTGGCAAGTTTTGTGAATGCTGTGTTATGCGCCGTTGCACATGCCCTTTTCACCTTACTTTATAGTGAAAGTAAATCCAATTAAGATAAGTGATAACAACAATTTAATGTTGTTAACGATAAACAAAGGTAGATTGACGCAAAACTGGTTGGAGTGGTTTAAAACATATTCCCAACTTCTATAGCCGTGTAAAACTAAAATTATTGATAAAACGATTAGGTAAATTGAACTATCCATTACGTTCTTTCGCCAGAAAACATAAATAAGAATAATACCCGTTATAACGTCAACCAGGGCAATCCCGTTATTTTTGAATGTTGACCATATGGATAAACTAGGACTTGGTAAATTCATGCCAACTAAAAGTGCCAGAGCCTCGCCTGATACGATCAATCCCAAAACCATACTAAGCCATCGGGTAACTTCGAAAACCATCTTTCCCCACCACCGAAACACAAAATACATTAACCTAGATCATTTGAAGAAAATAGACACTTTCAAGTGTAAAAGAACACGTTAACCACTAAAGTATCATATTGAAATGTTGATTCACCCATTCTTATAGGACAAGTGAATTAAGTACGATTTCATTTCGAAAGGTTTGAGACCCGATACTTAAACAGCTACGACCCCTAAATATTTCTCAATGGCGCATAACGTTTCGGATTCCCGACGCGCCTCAAACCACTTGCATATTGGCAAAGTGTCGGGAATCTTTTGTTATACGAAGCCGTACGCCCCGTGATTCAGAGGCCGCCATGGACGGCGGCCCCTTGAACCTCCGTATATATTAGTAAGCTATATAAGAAAATTGTTTACTAAAGGATGCAGTTACTTGTATCTCTTCCAATTAATTCGAGAGAATTTTGAATTCGCCCTTTAGCTCCAAAATCAATCTCAGGGGAATTATAATCATAAACAATAAGACATTCCTGATTCCTCGGTGCCTCATTCACAATACGTCCGTTAAAATCAATGACTGCTGTTGGTGCAGTTTGATATTTTGATATGCTATTAACCGATATTACAGTCATTACATTTTCTACAGCTCTTGTGACAAGATGAGATTTTATTATATTATATCGTTCCAATGAATCATTTTCTGAAACATCGCAAAAGCTTACAAAGCATAGTTGCACATTTGACTTAAACAACTCTCTAAAGTATTCAGGAAATCTAACTTCAAAACAAATTCGAAATCCTACTTTAATATCGTCAATTTGGTATATACCTTGTGTTTCTCCTTTTGTAAAATTATCCAAGTCCCATCCCCATAACGCTCGCTTGTCATAATTTCCAATAATATTACCATTTGGACCTATCAATTGAAGCGAGTTGTAGTGGTGGAAAGCCTGTCTTCTAATTGTACCCAAAGCAATATACATATCATGTTCTTTAGCAAGTTGCCTAATTTCATGCATAAATGAGTATATAGTTTGAAAATCAATATTTTCTATTTTAGGTGTTTCAACAGGTGGGTATCCACAAGTTGCACATTCTTGAAAAACAAGAAGCCTAACTTTATTTTGAGAAGCGCCTTCAATAGCTCTATTAATAGCTTTGTAGTTGTCAGTTATGTTTGAACTGCCAGAAAACTGAAAGACCCCGACTCTCATCCGTTCTTTCCCCTCTTCCATTATAGTGATAGTTGCTTCGCAATATCTTACGAGTGCACACTAATCACCAGTAATTCGTAATCCGTGCATGGACGCGCGGCCTTTGCGTACGGTTTCGGATAACGTCCCGAGGAGTCCCGCAGCGTCCCAACCACATTCATCATCCTCTAGTTGCAGGACTCCTCTGTTATACGATGTGTCCAGCTTAAGATACTTACTTATAAATAGAGATTAACACTTTGTTTTTACCTATATCTTGAATCTTTATCTTCGCATTTTCTTGTCCAATTCCAACATATATAATTGCCAATGAATCATCTGGGGGAAATACTCCCTGTACAGATTGTATTGGCCCAACTGTATCTTGAAAGATCATCACTTCTCCAAACTTCTGCTTAGGGGTAAGCTCTGGTATTATGTCGTGTAACACAATTTCATATTTATAACCTTTAAACAAAGGGTCATTCTCTTGTCTTTCCCCTTTCCATACTGGTTGATTAGGTAATAGAAGATTAGCTTCGATCTGTTTATTTAAAGAAATAGAGTTAGATAAATTTAATATGATGTCTTTCTGACTCTGAACTGATAATTCAGTCAACTTCGCATGACGAATCTCCCTAGAATTATCTCTGGCATTGCTATTTAAGGAACATCCTCCTAGCAAAAGCGTTATCAAGATTATGAAAACGATCGGTTTTGCTCTAAGCATCTAAGTACCACCTCCTTAGAGATAACAGACCTCAAACATTTGCATTCACAAATGATTCAAGCAACATTAAAAGTACTCCGAAATGGACATATCGTATAACGGACGGGATTCCCGACGTCCCCCCGCCTTAGATAGCTCTTATCTTAGGCGGGGGGATGTGGTGCTTGAACCTTCCCCAAACTTTTAACATCTGGCACCCTTGCGGGAATCTAATGTTATGCGATGCGCCGATGAACTGCCACAGATTAAATATTATTTATCTCTATTTTAAAACTGTACCCATGTATGTCGAAACCCAAAGATTCATAAAAAGAGTGTGCATCTTTTCGTTTAATGTTACTCGATAATGTAAGTTTATAACAATTTGCTTCCTTGCAACGTTCAATTGCAAATCGTAACATTTGTCTACCTATACCTTTTCTCCGCCAAGAAGTATCAACCACTACGTCCTCGATAACTCCCGACGAAGCTCCCAGATGTCCCAAATTCTCCATAACAAGCAAAGCGAACATTCCAACAACACTTTCACCAGCCATTGCAAAATAGATCTTGTAATTAGGGTAAAGATTAATTCTATTATAAATTCCCTTTGCCTTATCCATGTCTAATATCTGGCCGTTATCTAATTGAGAACACAAGGAAAGGATGTCAGGCAAGTCCTTTTCCAAGGCCTCTCGAATTTCCACGTTCAATTCTTCTATGACCTCCTTCAGGCGTTTCGCATAACGTCTCGCAGGTTCCCGCTGCGCCCTAACCACATTCATCTATTCTAAGTGGCGGGAACCTGCTGTTATCCGATGCCGTACGCCCCCAGATTCAGAGGCCGCCATGGACGGCGGCCCCTTGAGCTCCGTCCCATTTAGTACGCTATATAAGAATGATGCGTCGTAATTAATGTGATAGTAGTGCTTAAATGTATTCTTTCTTAAATTAGAAAGCATCTATTTTAATGCCAACTACAATTGTATGAATCATAACAAAGAATAAAAAAGCAGCTGCTCCGAAATATCCTAATTTATATTTTTCTTTTTCCTGTGAAATAGTCTCCATACCCATAAATAGCATCATTAAGCTAAGACTTCCTGGCATAAAAATTCGAAGGAACCAGTTTTCTATATTAAAGAATGACAGAACCGCAAAAATCAATGTTGTAACGGAAAAAAATTTATATAAAATTCTTAATAGCCCCTTTTCCAACACGAATTTCATAAACATAAACCACACCTTCTTTTTGCTACGCTTTATGCTATAAATGCGTAGCCTCCACTAATCCCTAATCCGCGCATGGACGCGCGGCTCTGCGTACGGTTTCGTATAACGTTCCAGATTCCCGACGTCCCCCAGCCTTAGATAGCTCTTATCTTAGGCGGGGGGATGTGGTGCCTGAACCTTCCCGAAACTTTTCCCCTTCTGGCACCCTTGCGGGAATCCATTGTTATATGATGTCCGTCAGAAATACCCCAAGATGTATATTAACCAAAGCTTCCAAATCCTCACGATCAACCCGAAACATACATATCTACTGACGAAACGGAAACATGCATATCAATCTATGTATTTTACAAAGTGTTTTGATGCATTATTTGACTCTACAAAAACTATTAGAGATCTACCGTCTTTATTGATTCCTTCAATAACAAAGTAAACTGGATTTTCATTTTGATTTACAAAGTCCTCGCTAATGTGTTTAATATCTGATTTTAAAATTTTAACCATATGATAATAATCCGTTGCTACTTTCTCTGCCTGTTCCATCGAAACCGAAGGACCAACTTTCGTAGCCTTTGAACAACCTACCAACAGCAAGATTACAATCAGAATACTAAGCCATTTCTTCATAGGTTTACTCCTTTCCTTAATAGAATCAGAAATAAACTTATGCGCCAGATTTTAGCAAAAAAATAAAAAATACTAGGATATCATATAACGTCCCCGGCATTACCGCAGCGTCCTAACCACATACATATTGACTAAGTTGAAGTAATGCCGTGTTATCTGATGCCGAACGCCCCGCGGAGCCGAGTCGGCCACGGACGGCCGACCCTTGCATAGCATTCCTTTTATTATTCCAATAAAATATTAAGCATCTTCTGTTTATTATTTAGAAAAGAACTCATAGCTTGATAATGTTCCGTATCTTCATACTTAACTTGGTCAAACCCTTCTCTAATTTCATAGATCCAGGCATGTGGATATGCCATTATAATCGGCGAATGAGTAGCAATAATGAATTGACAATCCTCCCTAACTAATTCATGCATCCTTGTAAGCATCGACATTTGTCGTGAAGGTGATAATGCTGCTTCAGGTTCATCTAAAATGTATATTCCCTTTCCGCTAAATCTATTTTGAAACACAGCAAAGAATGACTCCCCATGGGATTGCTCATGTAATGATCGACCACCATATGACTTGATCAAACGCATCTCTTCAGGTAAATCTGCATCCAAGTCATCAATATTTGAAGCAAAATTATAGAAACTTTCTGCCCTTAAGAAAAACCCAGTTTGAGGTCTTTTAGTACCTTTAACCACTTTTATATAGCTACTTAAATCAGAATGGGTAGCTCTAGAAGAAAAATTGAAATTCTTAGTTCCTCCTTCAGCATTAAATCCGTATGCAACAGCTATCGATTCTAAAATAGTCGACTTTCCGGAACCATTCTCTCCAATAATAAATGTGACTTTTGGATGAAAGGTAAGTTTATCTAAATTCTTTACTGCCGGTAAATTAAATGGATATTCGGAAAATGATGGAACGCTGTCCCTATCTAATTCAATATTTCTTATGTACTGGCTATAGTTCGATTCCATTACATCATCCCCATTAATATAAACTTCAAATCTTTTCTCAATAATCCGCGACACGATGTCGCGGCCGTGCGTTCGGTTTCAGATAACGTCCTGAGAATTCCCGACGCATCATAGCTCTTTCATCTTTGCAAAGTGTCGGGAATTCTCTGTTATACGAAGGACCATGCCCCCAGACTCAGAGGCCACCATGGACGGTGGTCCCTTAAAACATTTCTACAAAGCATATCTGTTTCCACCAATCATCCGTATATTCATCCACTGAAACCATAATATCTAAATTATTTCTATTAAGTGTATCAAGATACTGATGTGCTCCTTGTCCTAATAGTTCTCTGTCATCTTTAACATTAAATCCTGATATCAAAGAAGCAAATTCTTCCCATTTGTGCTTCGGTAATACCCAATGAAATACATTGTCCCCTGCAACATTCTCTAAGTATTCATCGTTTTCACTCACGAACCCATAAAGTTCAATTCCTTTATAAGCCTTTATAAATTCCAACTTATCAAACGTTATTTCTTTTGATTTACCATTTGCCAAGTCAGAAAACGTATTTTCAAGCTTCTTAATGGCTTTCCTTTCACCTGAGAACATAATCATTGTTTCCCCATATACCCATTTAGGAAAAAACCCAAGATTTATTATTGAACCCATAAAATACTCCCCACAAGTTTTATATCCTACTATTTCTTCCCTATAGCTCCGCGCCATGGACGGCGCGGCCTGCATGGTCTTTCGTATAACGTTTTGAGGGTTTGCGATGTCGGGTTATTACCTAAAATGCTCTACCCCGATGTCGCAAACCCTCTGTTATATGCCGTGCCACGCTTTTTACTCAGAGGCCGCCACGGACGGCGGCCACTTGAGCCTTTTTCATCATCTTATCCACGCTTGGTTCTTTGCAAAATAATATGATGAAAAGATGCAATTGCCTTAAATTCCTCTATGTCGCTCACCCTTGTTTCTATGGCAAGCATTTTCTTTTGCCATTCTATATCCTTGTGAATCTCCTGATTCTGTTGTAAATCCCAGAAAGTCCGGATACCATGAACTTCATTAATTGAAAATACATTTGACCATTTAATTATGTCCTGATCATCATAATAATTGATCCTTCCAAATTTCTGTGCATATCCAGATTTCCCATTAAGCAAATCATTGGCATGTTCAAAATTATTGAGAAGAACAAGCATTTGCATAACTCTGCCATAACGGTTATGTTTAACGACTGAAAGGATTCCGCCATCTTTTAGAATTCTTGCAAATTCTCTTACAATATGTAAACGCTCCTCTACATACTCTAAAACATTATGGCAGAGAACAATATCAAAAGAACTACTTTCTATTTTTTCTAATGCGTTTAAGCTTCCTTTTATCTGAAGATATTGATTATCCTCAATCCGACTATTTATCATATCATCAGAAGGTTCTATAGCAACTACATCATTGTCAACAGCAAAATGATTCGCTGTAATCCCTACACCACTTCCAAAATCGAGTACTCTTTTATTATTAATAAAGGAAAGTTGCTGCCATATCATTTCCTTCTGTAACAATTCCGATGGATCCATTTTATTATCACTTTTAAGCATAAGCTATTGCTCCTTGTTCCGCGCATGGATGCGCGGCCTTTTGTGGCATGGCATATAACGTTTTGGATTCCCGACGCGCCTCAACCCGCTTGCATATTGGCAAAGTGTCGGGAATGTGTTGTTATGTGATGCAATCGCCTTGTAAATCTAGCCATTATCTTTTAATGCTTCTTTAACTAATGTTCCAAAGTCAGCAGGTAGCATAAATTCATTTGAGTATTGGCCTGATTCCGACCAATAGGCCCCCTTAAACTCAGATCCGTCCTTAAGGTGATAAGAAATAAAATACCGTTTCCCAGTTCGCTCACTTCTACTTGAAGGATTTACTGGAGCCTTCAGTAGCATATCAACCATTTCGTTTATTTTTGTGACATCTCGAATGGCAACAATCTCTTTATCGTTAGTCTCATCGCTTATCCCGATATATTCTACTTTGTTGAAAATGTCTGCTATATCTGCTCCAATCTTTGCATTTGGGTTATTAAATACCTGATACACAACTATGTTATTCGAGGATCGAACAGCAATACGAAAGCTACTCTTGTAACCGTTAACCGTATAAATTGGACTGCCCTTCTCTAAGAAAGCAGCGTCCCCATTCTTAGCTTTATAATTTGGATCGTTAATATTCCCGGATAATCTAAACTTAACCTCTCCAATCTGAGAGCCTAAATTGTTAGCATCAATCGAATAGTTATTGCGTAAATACTGAATATCATTTAGCTTAACAAAATCCACCCAATCAATAACTGTCTGGGATATGCCACAACCGCTTAACATAACTATCAAAGAAATAAGTACCAGAAATAGTCGCTTAAACATAATCTCTCCAGACACCTCCCCGAAACGATTGTGTCACATAACGTTCCGGGCATTCACGAAGCGTCCTAACCGCATTCATCTTTGCAAGTTTCGTGAATGCCGTGTTATATGATGCGGCGCGCCCCAAATTACATCGAGAGTTTTTCTTTTGCCTTGGGAGCAGATCCTGCCTTAACTCCAAAAATCCACCTCGTTACACCAAAACGTCTAATAACCAAATCGTAAATAATTAGGCAACTGAAAAAAGATAGAACCGTAATACTAAAAAACTTCGGAACCAAACCAAGACCAATACGTACCACCAAAAAACCAATTATCAGCAAGACTGTTTGATGGATAACATAAATGGGAAAAGCCGCTTGGTTCATGTAAGCTAGCCATTTACTACTTGAGTTCAAATACTTTTGCCCATATCCCAAAATGACTATTAACGTTAGCCATAACGCCAAGTTACGTATAAATGCCAACATAACTGATTCCGGTGACCAGTCTGGGAAACCTGAAAGCTTGGACAATAGTAACAAATACAATGGTAAATAGGGAATCAAAAACAACAAGACCTTAGACTTCAGCCGGTGGATCATTGTATTAAAACGTTCGTCAGCACAGGTAATGTACCCAGTGAGGAAAAGAAAAAAGAAGAAAAATGGATTTTTACCTCCCGGCGCTGGCAGAGCCTCGGTAGCCGTGAGGAAAACAAAGCCCAATATATATGCCCATGGTTTACTAAAAGTTGACCAGAACCTAGCTAAACCTCTTTTTCCACATTCCGTTTTCAAAGCTAAGAGGAGCGGTAATCCTAACAGGGAAAAGATAAATAAGTACAGGATAAACCACAAGTGTGCAGGAGTGAACGTTCCAAAGTAGCCACTCAAATCACTGAAGTCACGGAAATAACTGTTTAGAAATTGAAAATAGGTTTGGTTGTAGCCCGGATTGCTGAGTTTCGCCAGGTATCCTTGGGGTGGAACAATAATCAGGATGCCAAAGAGAAAGGGTATTAAAAGTCTGCTCATGCGTTCCTTAACGTATTGCAATCCATCCCTAGAATCTAAAGCATACCAACTTGAAGCACCTGCCAGCCAAAACATTAGTGGCATGAACCAGTAGCCTACTATTACAATAAACCAGCTTAAACCCCAACTAAGATCAATGTTCTTAACATAGTTCGGTTCCCAAAAGTCAAATATCCGAGCCGAATGAAAAGGAAAAAGCAACAAGATCACGAAAATACGAAGCCAGTCTATATCATATCTTCTCGCTGATCTAGGGTGGTTCTTAGCTCTCAATTAAACAACTCCCCCAAAGCTCGCTATTCATGCGCCGTTTCATATAACGTTCTGGGCATTCACGAAGCGTCCTGACCGCATTCATCTTGGCAAGTTTTGTGAATGCTGTGTTATGCGCCGTTGCACATGCCCTTTTCACCTTACTTTATAGTGAAAGTAAATCCAATTAAGATAAGTGATAACAACAATTTAATGTTGTTAACGATAAACAAAGGTAGATTGACGCAAAACTGGTTGGAGTGGTTTAAAACATATTCCCAACTTCTATAGCCGTGTAAAACTAAAATTATTGATAAAACGATTAGGTAAATTGAACTATCCATTACGTTCTTTCGCCAGAAAACATAAATAAGAATAATACCCGTTATAACGTCAACCAGGGCAATCCCGTTATTTTTGAATGTTGACCATATGGATAAACTAGGACTTGGTAAATTCATGCCAACTAAAAGTGCCAGAGCCTCGCCTGATACGATCAATCCCAAAACCATACTAAGCCATCGGGTAACTTCGAAAACCATCTTTCCCCACCACCGAAACACAAAATACATTAACCTAGATCATTTGAAGAAAATAGACACTTTCAAGTGTAAAAGAACACGTTAACCACTAAAGTATCATATTGAAATGTTGATTCACCCATTCTTATAGGACAAGTGAATTAAGTACGATTTCATTTCGAAAGGTTTGAGACCCGATACTTAAACAGCTACGACCCCTAAATATTTCTCAATGGCGCATAACGTCCCGAGGAGTCCCGCAGCGTCCCAACCACATTCATCATCCTCAAGTTGTGGGACTCCTCTGTTATCTGAAGGATGCCGACCCTTGACTCAGAGGTTGCCATGGACGGCAACCCCTTGAATATAATTTCGAATCACTTCCTTATATCAACAAATGAAGCATCATTAAAAACGCTTCCGTATCTTCTTAAGTCATTTAAATCACTTTGTAATACACCGTTATTGTCATAAAGCTCAAGAACCTCAACATTAGTTAACGATTTCGAATAAATAATATAGCCTTCTCCAACATTTTCCTTAATAATTTCTCCGTTTTTAAACTTCACTAGGATGTTTTGTATGTTCACAGGTTTCTTAGTGTCGGTCTCCATCTCCCATTTCGTCTTATTAAAATTTCCAAAAACGATGGTATTATTTTCATACTGAAGCACATTTGCACTAAAACACATACTCATAGGGGAAAAACCGGTTGCCCTTTTTTCGATTTTCATATCGCTACTTATTAAAAATAGCTCAGTATTTGAATGCCCATCACCAGAGTATTTTTCTGTTAACATCAACGTTTTATCACCTATTGTCTTCTGAGAAAATATCTTCATGTCACCTTTGTTTGATGGTTCGACACTCTTGTAATATGAATTAATAATATCAGTAATGGTTCTATTATTAGAAGGCTCGGAACACCCAGTCAAACTAAAGAAAGTGGTTAGTATGATAAGACCTATAAATAGTCGCTTTCCTCCCATAAAATTACTCCTTGCTCTAACATGTAATTTACCGTTTCGCGCCATGGACGGCGCGCTCTCAGGCATCTTTCAGATAACTACCGTATCTCCGAATAATATATTCGCAAAATCTCCAAATATTGAGGGATTTGCGAACCTGTTTCGTATATCTTTATTTTAGCTGACAATGTTTTCCCTTATATAAATCCAGTATAATTTCTTCATATTTACCCAACTCACTTCAAATCTAATGAATCTGCTGGGCTTTGTATTTTTGTAATACTTTTTTCACTCACATGGGTATAGATTTCAGTAGTTTTTGAATTTGAATGACCCAGGAGTTCTTGGATATATCTTAAATCGGTTCCCGCCTCTAATAAATGTGTTGCAAATGAATGCCTAAGTGAGTGTACAGAAACATCCTTCACTATTCCCGCTCGTTTGCATGCCGTTTCAAATACCTTCTGGGCACTGCGTTCAGAAAGATGTTTTTCCTCAATTTCACCTGGGAAAAGCCAATCTTTCAACCGATATAGCCTCGCATATTCTCTAAGCATTTCTAAGGTAAGCGCGGACAAAAGGGTATATCGATCTTTTCTCCCCTTTCCCTGTTTTATATGAATCAACATACGATCACTATCAATATCAGTAATTTTTAGGTTAACAACTTCACTTACCCGTAAGCCTGCTGAATATGTTACTAACAGAAGAACCCGGTGTTTCATATTGGAAACAGAATTAAGAATAGCGTTTACTTCTTTTTGACTAAGTACCTCGGGAAGCTTATGTACTTTTTTAGGTCTTGGTAAATCAGAAGTTTTATTTCGATGTTTGAGTACATCATAAAATAGGAATTTTATAGAGCTTATTGCTTGGTTAGCGTAGGCATGTGATTTAGCTTTCTCATCAAGCAGCGAAACAAGATATTTTCGTGTATCTTCTTCGGATAAATCATCGACATCTTTCTGAGTGTATATAAGGAAGCGCTGAATATGTCCTAAATAGGCTTTCAGCGTTTGACGACTATACCCCTTAAGTTTTAGCTCTTCTTCACTTCTTTTGAGCACATTTTTATACCATGAATCGCTTTTAGGCAAGAGTTTTAATTCGACCATTAATCTTTCTGTATCCTTTTCAATAATTAAATCCTCATTTTCAAAAACCTTAAATAACTTTGCTACCGTCTGTGCATCAAGAGGAATAGTCCAATATCTTTCAATTGAATGCCACTGTCTACCTGATATTGTTCTTATTCTGCTGACACGTTCAGAAGTGTATTCAAACCGTATGATTAACCTATCTTGAACACTTTTATTGATGCTGATATACAAAGCCAACGGCATCGCCCGCCCATAAATAAACTTTATAGGTATATTTCTCCATTCTTTTAGCAAATCCTTCTATTTTCTTCGTAATCTACGATCCTTCTTCCATGCAATTTTTGCATAGAAAGCCTTAAAATAGCCGAACCTAAAAAAGTTTAAAAATCAATTGGGTCTCGATATAAATCTTAGCTCACTACAATGAGATAAGGAGGTAAGGATAATGGGTGAAAAAAATATCTTAGCGTATTTTAAGACCCTGGATCAAGCTGAACAGGTAGCCAACCAGATGAAGAGTATAGGAATTTCTGATGTTCAGATTGATCGAATTCATCAATATACTGAAGGTACAGCCGATCACCTGATGAATCCTGCTACAGGGCAAATCGGAAGTTTATCCGATCTAACGATTGGCGATATCAGCGGGAACGTTGGTCCATTAACTGCAGCAGACACTTCTGCCAGCGGAATGAGCAATGGCGGCGGCTCTTTCGTCACCGGTCGAGATGTGCTTTTAGCAGCTATAGTTGATGAATCCCAGTTCGAGTCTCTCCGTGACCAAATTCGTTCGAACGGTGGCATAATTTAATTTATTAAGCTCAAACAACGAACACCACATCATCACTTAAATTGATGGTGTGGTGTTCGTTTTGTCATCAGAGATAATAAGGTTCTATAATAAACAAGATCATCAGATTCAGAATTAAGATTGATGTTAAAAGTTAATATTTTTAAGTCCATGAATTTGAGAATGGCACTCTATTGCTTCAGTTTAGCTCTATTTAGACTTAAACTTAAGTTATGGCCTAAGTTAAAATCGACCGGATCGGAAAATAGACACCATGAGCAAACCAAACATTAGAAAAGCAAAAACGAAACCGATATCGATTGCCGGAATATGCCAAAAGAGTATGGGCTGACGCCCAAGAGCGGAGGCGATGATCAGTCCTGTCATAATAATACTGAAAGAAAGAAGGATGATGCTGAACGAGAGCTGATTGCTCACCCTATCAATCTTTCGTAAGAAACTGTCCATTTCCTTCGTTACAATTTCAAAGCGAATCTTTCCTCCCTGGACTCCCCGCAAAAATTCTTTGAGCTGCTGCGGAAACTCCACAACCAAATCCGCGTAATCTCTGAAATTATCCCAGGCTTTCTCCGCCATAACTTTAGGGTGCAGCCGTTCTTTTAACAGCTCTTTTCCATAGGGTTCTGCAAGGTCAATAATACTTATTTCCGTATCGAGCTGCTCAACTATTCCTTCTAAGCTTAAAAGGGATTTGCCTAGCATGACTAAATCCGTAGGAATAGTTATCTGATGGCGGAAGGCGACCGTGAAAAGATCATTGACCGCCTCTCCGAGATGAACTTGGCTGAGTGCTACATCAAAATATTTATCTCTTAGGGCATCAACATCCCTGTAAAGATGCTTCATGTCGATTTCCGGCGGAACGATTCCCATATCAAGAACGGCTTCAATCATATCCCTCGTTTTTTTGCGCATCATGGCAATGACTAAGGACGAAAATTGGTATTTCATTTCCGAGTTAAGCCGTCCGACCATACCAAAATCAATCAGCGAAACAACTTGTCCAGGCAAAACAAAAATATTGCCGGGATGGGGATCTGCATGAAAAAAGCCATTGATAAGAATCTGCTTAAACAAGGCTTTGACTAAATTTTCAGCAGTTGTTTTAAGATCATACCCTAATGCTTTCAGTTCATCAATCTGGCTTAATTTAATGCCTCGAATGAATTCTAACGTCAGGACCTTTTTACTCGAGTAATTCCAATATATTTTGGGAATATAAACTTCCGGCGTATCCTCAAACTGTTTTCCGATCTTCTCCGCATTACGGCCTTCGATGCTGTAATCCAGTTCCGCCCGCAAAGATCGCGCAAATTCCTCAGCCATTTCCCTTAAACGATAATATCGTGCCCATTCGAGACGGCGTTCAGCAATAGATGCGAGATCCATCAGAATTTCCAGATCAGTTTGAATAACTTGTCCAATTTGAGGGCGTTGAACCTTAACCGCTACTTCTTCTCCCGTTTTAAGTACCGCCAAATAGACTTGTCCGATGGAAGCCGCAGCAAGAGGTGACTCGTCAAATCGCTGAAAAATCTCTAAAGGTGTTTTCCCTAGTTCCTGTTCAATAATTTGACTTGCCTCGTCGTGCGGAAACGGGGCAACTTGGTCTTGCAGCTTCTCTAACTCCCGAATGAGAAAATCAGGCAAAATATCGGGGCGTGTACTGGCAATTTGCCCTAATTTGACATAAGTTGGTCCTAACTCTTCAAGCGCAAAACGCAGACGTTCTCCCATGCTTTGCGGATCGATTTCTTCTTGTCTCGTAAAAATCCGTTTCGGTAAAGACAACAAATTAGTAAGCCCCATCTCTTCGAGGATGAGGCCAAATCCATGTCGAGCAAGAACCGAAGCAACTTCTCGATAGCGATTTAAATGGCGGATTCTCCTACCGATCATTTGTGTTCCCCTAATTCATCAGTCACTGCCTGGAGTATGCCCCTGAACATTTCCGAGTTGATTCTCCAAGTTGGCAATTCTCTTTTCTAAGCGGTCGATATCGGCTTGAGTCGGTACATTGAGTTCATCAAGAAGCTTTTGCATCTGTTCTTTAATTTTTGAGTTGAATTCTTTCTGCTGCTCTTCTCCTTTTTCAACCAGCTCATGGATGAGATCTTTAGATTCGGCTACAGATACGTCACCCTTTTTAACCAGTTCATCGACTACTTTTTCTATCTGCTCTTTACTGACAATCGCAAGTCCTAAACCTAAGGCTAACCCTTTTTTCAAAAGATCCATCATGATGCTACCTCCCTAAACAATTTGAGCGTTCAGCTCATTATTTTTATATACTCTTTCTCCATCTGCACTCTTTTTCCTTCTCGTTATCATTTTGTATTCTGCTGATTCTATTATGAACGAACCCAGCAAAAATATAAGCATTTTATTGATATAAGTAAGTATTACTTAGTTTTACCGTTTCTTTTTTGTTCCTATATTACCATAAATTATATAGGGACATGCCGGATCGTATGTCTTATACTAGAGGCAACAGACAACTTAAATCTCAGCGATGAGTTGTTTCATAGTCCTTCCTTCAATAATGCTATGCACTTAAAAATTTAGTTTTAGATTGAATAAACAGGGAAAGGAGTTTCAGATGAAGAAGTACTTGAAGAGTTTGAGTTTCGCTTTAGTTTCAGTTCTATCCATAAGTTTATTTGTTGGCACATTAACTGCGGCACCGCGCACCATGTCAGACATTCTCACCGAAGAGATTTCTCAAGCCGCTTCTGTTTCAGTGCCCACCGTTTCTGAAAATCCAAATCCGACACCAACTCCGCAACAACCTGAAACTGTAAATACGCCCGCTCCGGTTCGTACTCATTCTCAAACTACGTCGGTATCTCGAGGCTCATCCTCATCTTCTACATCTAATCGAAGTACTGCCATTATTTCAACTGCAAAACGTTATCTTGGAGTTAGCTATGTTTGGGGCGGTACTACACCCAGCGGATTTGATTGTTCCGGATTTACACAATATGTTTTTGCTCAGCACGGGATTTCGCTTCCGCGAATTTCACGGGATCAATTTAATTCGGGGGCCCATGTCTCTCTAAATAACCTTCAACCTGGAGATTTGGTCTTTTTCTCACTGGATCAGGATAAAGTCATTGACCATGTTGGAATTTATACTGGAAGCGGACAATTCATTAATGCTTCCTCCTCAAAAGGGGTAACGATTTATTCGCTTGGGTCCTATTGGAGTTCTCATTTAATCGGAGCGACTCGAGTACTCTAAAGCATTAAAGCTCCACAGCCCTCACTTTTCATGCTCTTTAAGCGTATGCTAAAAGAGCATTTAAAAAGGGGGCTATCGAAATATGAATTACTCTTCTTTTGTTCCAAAGCACAATCATGGCAGCGTAACTCATACTTCATGTGATCAGGGACATAGTCATCAGTGTCTCGATATCACAGGTCCGCCTGTCCCTACAGCTGATGGCAGTCATGTTCATGCCTCCGAAAGTTGGGTTATGTTTGAACATGGACACACGCACTATTATAAAGCGATGTCCGGACCTGCTCTGCCTCTTCCAAATGGCTATCATGTTCACGATTGGAACTTCTATACCACTGTCGATGATGGACATCGTCATCATATCATCGGACCCGATATGCCAGCTCCAGGTATTAATTAGATATTTGACCATCTTCCCAGTCCGTTCTCAAATCAAAATAAAGTTTTCCGCTTTCATCAACTTGCGCAAGGAACACCTCCGATATATTTTGGATGTGTTCCTTCTTCATTTGGCTATTAAGCCAACTCCTCGTCAACCCGATTTTCCGCAAATTATCGCTGAGAACTTTACCATCTGCGATAATGTCTATGAGCAAGCCCTTGTATTGCGTTTTAATTTTTAAAGTATCCGCCGTAAGCTCTTTAAAAGGAGGCATAAGCATAACGGACAATTTACCGTCTGCTTCTAAAATAGCATACTCAATCTCCTGCACGCGAAATGCATCTTTTTCCCTTAGCTTTTGAAGCAGAAGATCAACTGACATTTTCATCCGCCGGAGATTATCTTCTAATATTTTGCCATGGGCAATGAGCAAGGTGGGATGTCCTTCAAATACCCCGCGCAGCGTCCGTGATTTTAGAGAAACATACCCAATTCCAAACGCTAAAAGGAAATAGCCAATCATAGAAAGGATAAAAGGCATTGGATTTTCATTAATATTCGTCGCAAGATCGGAGGCCATTTCGCCGATAGCAAAAGCTGTAGCGATGTTAGTTATGGTTAATTCTCCAAATTGTTTTTTACCTAAAAGCCGAAGTGTTAACCAAAGGATGCTAAACGATAAAATAATTCTCAGCAACATATTGAAGTATTGCATATGATCACAATCCCTTTTAACGGATTATTCATCCTCTAACATATAAACTCATAATACTTAGCTGTTAATAATGGTTCCGCCATTGACATGCAAGATTTGTCCTGACATATAGGAAGAGTCCTGACTGGCTAGGAAAACATAGGCAGGAGCAAGCTCCTTGGGTTGTCCCGCACGCCCCATCGGTGTCGTACTTCCAAAAGTCGCTACTTGCTCAGCCGGAAACGAAGCTGGAATCAAGGGCGTCCAGATCGGACCGGGAGCTACCCCGTTCACGCGAATTCCCTTTTTCACCAAAGACTCGGATAAAGAACGGGTAAAGGAAACGACTGCACCCTTGCTTGAAGAATAATCGATCAGCAGCTCATCGCCTTTATAGGCTGTAATTGATGCGGTATTGATGATACTTGCTCCAGCCTGAAGATGAGGCAAGGCAAAACGTATCAAATAAAAATAGGAAAACACATTTGTTTTAAACGTTTTTTCCAGCTGAGCGGCAGTGATATCGGCTATATTCGATTGTATATGCTGTTCTGCAGCATTATTTACAAGAATATCCAGGCGGTTAAACGTTTTTATTACATTGTCGATAACATCCTGACAAAAGTTCTCATTCCCAATATCTCCTGCAATACTTAAACAGCGTCGGCCAATGGCTTCGATTCGTACGCTGGTTTCTTGTGCATCACTTTGTTCGTTCAGATAAACGATAGCAATATCTGCTCCTTCTTTGGCAAAAGCAAGCGCTACAGCTCGGCCGATTCCGCTGTCCCCGCCTGTGATAAGGGCAATTTTCCCCTTCAATTTACCGCTTCCCACATAATTGGGATCGTCATAATCCGGCCTGGGATTCATATGTGCTTCTATACCCGGCTGCTGACCCTGATGCTGGGGCGGGAACACTGGCTTTGGCATTTTTGTTTGACTCACATTTCATCCCTCCGACAATTTAGTGTGGACAAGTTAGACCAGATCATGCATTTCCCTTTAAAAACCTTGATCCGAATAAAGAAAAACGCTGCTTTGAGCAAAAATACTCGAAAACAGCGTTTCTGACTTCGTCACTGATATAATGAGATTTTCCTTCGTCATCTTTATTTTGATTACTCTGGTAATCATAATTTGTTATTTGATTTAATAAAGGAAAATTAAGTATATATATCACAATAAAGTAAAATTAAAGAAATTAATATTATCTTCCGATTAAAATAGTATAGAGTGTGCCCAATGATAGTTACAAACTAGGGTATTTTAATGAGGCAGGTGCTATTGTGAAAATTAATAACTTTTCTTCTGGTATATCGGTTCCAAATAAGAATAACTATGCGCAAGAGAATTCTCAAATTCAAACGAGTAAGAGTCAATCGAGCAATAGTCAATTTGAACTATCAAAAATGGACCAGATTCTTTCCCCTAATGTTCCAAGCATTGCTGACCCAAAAACAAACAGTCTCAATATTCAACCAGGTGAGATCAAAAATATCGGGAAGGTTGATGGTTTTCCATTAAATATCAGTTTTGATTCCTATGGTATGAATACGAGTTTTGCAATACCGATTAACATCAATGATCCTGTTGATTGTGATCGAACTAAGTTAGCTGTCCTACTAATGAATAAATATACACCAGCTCAGCAAGACAAAGCGAGTTTAATTGAAGGTAGATTTAAACTTCTGTATTCAGCAGCTAATGGTGATATGTCTGTCGATCAATATAATCAAACTAATTCAGAACAATACATTTCCACGTATATTTCAACGTCAGAATTATTAACATCCCTTGGTATTGACACGTCAAAACCATTTGCATTTAACGGAAAGAGTTTTTCCTTAGATACTGGTGGTAATCTTCATGCACTATTACCAACGAATCAGCTTAATATCACACAATAGATAATAAAACGGCTGCCATTGAATTATGGCAGCTTTTCATAACTATTTCGGAATTACTTCCAGATCGGAGGATTACAATCAAATCAGAAGACCGAATTCAATTTCCAATCGTTTTTTAAGTTTAATCGCTACATCACTATTCGTCGTATCCTCTGCGACCTCAAATTCTTATTCTACCCTGCCGTTCCCTCTAATCTTGGGATAACTGATCAAGCTCCAACATCTCAGAGTTTTCCTCAAAACCAGAAGTCAGGCTTTCCTTCCATGCCTTATACTTCTCGAGTTCCTGAGAAACTTGATTGACAACAAAACCAATCACCGTGACATCATCGAGCAACCCCGTAAGCGGGATAAAATCCGGAACCATGTCCACAGGCGTAACTAAGTAAAGAAGAGCTGCAACCAAGAGAATGATCGTGCGTTTGGGAATATCCCGGTAAGATCCATCTTTCCAATCGCGCACGACATCAATCAAGAGAAGTACATTTTTCCAAGCATCTTTTAACTCCTTTTTTTTCATCCCTTTGCGCAAAGCAAGATTGATAATCCTGCCCAGTTTGTTTTTATCGCTAATTGAGTTAGCTGCTTGCTTTTGAAACCATTGGAGCCCTTTTTCCCCTAGCTTGTCCATCTTATAAAGAAACTCCCTTCAAATTGGTCTTTTTAGCCTAAGCTTAAACAGGCTTAAAGTACCCGCTTAAGCTTGTTTTTTTCTTATTACACTTCTGAATTTGATTACGAATTTTTTAGGAATGTTTCTTAGATATCCCCATCGTACCCAGTTTGTCAGATACTGCGTAATATTCACCTAAGCAATACGCGTACGTATCAATTTTGGTTACGTCTGGCCGTCCTTTTTCATCAAGAACGTTTTCGTTATAATGAACAGCTAAAACGTCTGCTATAAAAACGTCATGACTTTCTAAATTCAGCACTTGACGAACCTTGCATTCAAGATTGACTGGACATTCCGCGATTAAGGGAGCTTGAACATGGGTTGACGGAACTGAGGTTAAACCTGAAGCTTCAAATTTATCGACTTTACGTCCGGAAATGAGGCCGCAATAATCCACGACATTGATTTGATCTTTAGATGGGATATTGATAACATATTCTCCCGATGCCTTGATCAATTCATGGGAATAACGAATAGGATTAACCCCGATATAAACAACTGGCGGATTTGAATTCATAACTCCAGTCCAAGCAATTGTAATAATATTCGGTTTGCTGTTTCCTGATTGTGACGTAACCAGAATTGTCGGCAAGGGAAATAAACCTGTCATAGGCTTGTGAATCACTTTTTTCAAAATAATCTCTCCTTCGATCATCTCTTACTCCATTTTAACGCAAATCCTCTTTGAATATTACCGAATTTACAACATATTATATCTATTTGATTTTATGCTGAGAGAAGATTAAAATTTAATCAGAATCTCTGACAAATTTAGGTATGAAAACGAGGAGGGTATCATGAAAAATCGACATTGGATAAAGGAACCTATGAATACATTAACTCATTTTATCCCCTTTATTGCGGCCTGGTTTGGTCTCGTTTCGTTAATTATCCTCTCTCAGGGCAGCCTTTCAAAGGTTATCACGATGAGCATTTATGGTTTAAGCGTTATCGCCTTGTATGGGGCAAGCTCGCTTTACCATGCAATACAGACAACTCCGCGCAAAGAGCTGACTTTGCGCAAGATTGATCATATGATGATCTATTTTCTCATTGCCGGCTCCTATACCCCAGTCTTTTATTACGGCTTAAATGGAGCTTGGCGCTGGGTTATGCTCCTGTCCGTTTGGATTCTGGCATTGATTGGGGTTATTCTAAAAATCTGGTTTATGAATGCTCCACGCTATGTATCCACTGCTTTCTATGTCACTCTCGGATGGATCGCCCTTGTTCCAATCGTTCAGCTTATTCATAATCTTCCACTCGGGGCCCTCATTCTCATGGTTTGCGGGGGAGTGATGTATACTGTCGGTGCAGTGATTTATGCCGCTAAGATTTTTACCCTTCCCCGTATTCATTTAGGATTTCATGAAATCTTCCATATTTTTATTGCCGCAGGAACGCTTATCCATTTTCTCATGATTCTCATCTATTTTGTACCCATGCCCATTCATTAAGTATGAACGATAGCCCTTGCTCATATCTTGTAATAAGAATTTGAGTAAGGGAGGAAAAGGGATGACCCGACGGCCGATAATCCTTCTGTTTCATAAATCCGGGTTAGCCCTGTTATTATTTGGCTTGCTTCTCCTTTCCGGAGGCGGCTGGTATGCCCTTTCCGCCCTCTCTTCCCCTAACCTCCAAAATAAAGTCATCGTTGTTGATCCTGGTCATGGCGGTCAAGATCCAGGAGCGCAATTTGGGGGTATTCAAGAAAAAAATATTAATCTGGCTATTGCAATCCGGCTGCGGGATGTTTTGGCAGCAAAAGGATGTAAGGTTATTTTAACTCGGGAGGTGGACAAAGATTTCTTCCTCCCCAATTTTGTGCTTGGCCGCATGGCAAAACGCGCTGAACTCAGTCAGCGCATTAAAATGGCAAGCATCAATCAGGCGGATTTATTTATCAGCCTTCATGCCAACAGTTTTCCGGGCGGGAATTCCTATGGCATGGAAACGTATTACCAGGTTAAATCCCTGGCCGGCAAAGAATTAGCGGAGTTCATTCAGACAGAACTCAAGAAGATTCAAACCGATAATAAGCGTATCGCTAAATCCGGAGATTATTACCTTCTGAATCAGACACAAATACCTGCCGTCATCGTTGAAGTCGGTTTTCTCTCCAACCCAAGAGAACGAAAACTTTTGCAGGATCTCAACTACCAGGATCGGATTGCAGCAGCCATCGCTTCAGGAATTGAAGGCTATTTCCATAAATATCCTCACGGAATCCCCGATACCTTACCCGCAGATGAGAAAACGGTCCTCAGTCCTGCGCCTGTCGGTTCCTCCTCTTTTAAACTCTATTATCCCGCTTTGAATTCGGATGAACTTAAAACCGAAGAACGGCCTGTCGGTCCAGCCTGGGCTAAACTTGATACTCAGGGCAAGCTGCAAATCATTTTGAACGAATTTCTAAAAGGCCCCCGGGCAAGTCAAGAATACTTTCCTGTACAAACTCCCCAACTTCTGAATTTCAAACTCATTCATGGAATTTTAACTTTAAATTTTTCTGACAGCTTGCGTCGAGGTTTTTCAGGAGGCGCTGCTGAAGAAGAAATGGCCATTAAAGCTCTTGTTTGGTCAACAACTCAGTTAGGAAATATCTCAGGAGTTAAAATTCAGATCGATGGTCAAAGCGAAGAATCCATTGGCGGTCACATTCCTCTAGACCAAACCTTTACCGCTCAAGTTCCTCGCGGAAAAATAGCCCTTGTCATTGATGATTTTGGAATCAATAACCCGGGAACAGCCGAAATGCTTGAACTCAACATCCCTCTAACAGCTGCCGTCATGCCTAATCTCATGTTTTCCAAGCAGGAATCCGAACTCATCCATCAGAAAGGATATGAAATAATCCTCCACATGCCGATGGAGCCCAAAAGCGGAGACCCAGCCTGGCTCGGACCGGGAGCACTTACAATACAGCAATCTATGGACACCCTCCAGCAAAATCTAAGCCATGCTCTTGAATCCGTTCCCTATGCCGTTGGAATAAGCAATCATATGGGATCAAAAGCAACTGAGAATGCTCAAGTGATTAAATCCATTGTCGAAGTCGCTAAAGCCCGTCAACTCGTTGTCTTGGACAGCAAAACGAGTGAATCCTCAAAATTATATAAAGAAGCTGCGCTGGCTGGGCTCCCTGCTGGCCTTCGTGATGTTTTTCTCGATAATTCCAATGACTTAGCCGCTGTTAAACGACAGCTTCGTACCTTGATCGACCTGGCTAAGAAAAACGGCAAAGCCATCGGTATCGGCCATGTCGGCCCACAAGGTCCGACAACTGCCCGTGCCATCCGCGAGATGATACCTGAAATTCAAAAAGAAGGGATACAGATTGTTCCTTTAGACGAACTTTTAAATAATTAAAATCACCCTATAAAAAAGTCTCGCATCAACTCAATGCGAGACTTTTGCTCTATTACTTTAACTTAAAACAACTACTATTTTCCTTACGAAATAGTTTTTATTACTCTTGAGGAAGCGCAGGCTGAGTTAAGAATTCAATCGAATAGCGTTCACTCATCCAATTGGCCTTCCACTTATCCAGAAGAAGAACAGCATAGTTTTCATCCTGATCCAAGACGACCATGCTCATGCTTGACTCTTTAAGAATCTGGATCTTTTGTTCGTCCTTGGAAATCCAGCGAACGATCTCATACGGTAAATGATTAATCTCAACATTTACTCCATACTCATCGCGCAGGCGATATTCCAACACTTCAAACTGGAGTTGTCCGACTACGCCAATGACTGGGGCCTCAACTCCAATGTTTAGATCGCGAAAAACATGAATCGCGCCCTCTTCTTGAAGCTCTTGAATTCCCTTGATAAACTGTTTCCGTTTTAACGCATTTTTAATACTGATCCGCGCGAAATTTTCGGGACTGAAGAAAGGCATGGCTTCAAATTCTAAACCATCTTTTTCAGCTAAAACGTCTCCAATTCTAAGAATCCCATTATCATGAACGCCGATGATATCGCCGGCGTATGCTTCATCAATAATCGTCCGTTCCTGAGCAAAAAGCTGAGTTGGCTGTGCCAGCCTGAGTTTACGATGCGACCTGGTATGAATGACGTTCATGCCGCGCTCATATTTTCCAGTACAAATTCGGATAAAGGCAATTCGGTCTCTATGCATGGCATTCATATTGGCTTGAATTTTGAACACAAATCCGGAAAACTGAGGGCTTACTGGATCCAATTCACCTTGGTTAGAGTTTCGCGGTTCAGGTCCGGGGGCTAGTTTTAAAAAGCTATCTAAAAAGTTTGGAACTCCGAAATTATTAAGCGCACTTCCAAAGAAGACTGGGGTAACCTCTCCCTTTTTTACCCTTTCGAGATCAAACTCATTTCCTGCCATATCAAGCAACTCAATATCTTCCCGTAAATGATGTAAGAGTTCTTCTCCAATTCCAGCCTGAACTTCAGCATCTTCCAAAAGACCAGATTGAGGAGCTTTCGAATTTTCATAATGATTTCCACCGGCATAACGATCGACGAAACCCGTTTTTCGATCGTAAATTCCTTTAAAATCCGAACCCATTCCGATAGGCCAGTTCATGGCATACGCTTCAATTCCCAGAACTTTTTCGACCTCGTCCATTAAATCAATTGGATTTTTTCCTTCCCGGTCAAGTTTATTAATAAACGTGAAAATCGGGATTCCACGCTTTTTACACACTTCAAATAATTTAATGGTCTGTGCTTCGACCCCTTTAGCCACATCAATCAACATGACCGCGCTATCCGCTGCGGTTAAGGTACGATATGTGTCTTCACTGAAATCCTGGTGACCCGGCGTGTCTAAAATATTAATGACATATCCCTTATAATTGAATTGCATCGCACTTGAGGTAATCGAAATTCCCCGCTGACGTTCCAGTTCCATCCAGTCAGAGGTCGCATAGCGCTGGGTTTTTCGAGCTTTTACATTACCCGCCAAATGAATGGCTCCCCCAAAAAGAAGCAGCTTTTCCGTTAACGTGGTTTTCCCAGCGTCAGGGTGCGAAATAATCGCGAACGTCTTGCGTGATTGAATTTCCTCTTTCATTGTTAAACTCACAGCTATCGAAACTCCTTATATAGATATCAAGTTATTCATAGACTTTTATTATATCATGTTAACGGATTATTGCGAATCCCTCTGATTTGGTAATAGGAGTAATAATTGTTATTATTTTTTGTTTATTTGGAACCCTTCATTGCAGGAATACTCCTCCTTTATGTGGAAACAAAAAGATAAGATTGAGCAGCCGAAAGGATGTTGTGAGATGACTTTATTTCAAGTTTTCTATAAAACACTGACTGAAAATGGCTGGGAATTTGATTATGATGACAAGAACGAGATTTTTCGTTTAGAAATTCGAGGAGTTAACTCCGATTTTTATTGCTTTATCATCGTTGATGAAGAGCAGGAATCTCTGCTATGTAATACGCATATCAAGAAAAAGGTTCCCTTCCCTAAGCGGCTCGAAATCTGTAACTTTATGAATCGTGTCAATTATGAACTCGCGAATGGCAATTTTGAAATGGATATGGATGACGGTGAACTCCGTTTTCGAACTTACCTCGATTTAGCAAATACAGAACCTTCCGATGAACAAATTGTGAATCTCATTTGGAATGGCTGTCAAAGCTTCGATACTTACTATCCTGGCATATTAAAAATTCTTCAAGAAGAATTTTCAGCGGAAGAGGCAATGGAAATGTGTTCTCAGGAAGACGCTTAATTCAAATGACTTTTCTCATGTATTATATCTCCTGCTGTTCTTTCCTCTATTATCCAGTATTGGATATCTCTTCGCTGGGACGCAACAATTTCCTTGAGTAAAGAAAACGGTTTAGCAGATAATAGGAATGTCCCAAATATCTAATACACAATTACAAGGAGGAAACCATCATGGCAGGAGAAAGAAACACTAATCAACCCGCAGTTCAAGGCGCAGAACAAGGCTTGGATCAATTCAAGTATGAAATTGCTAACGAGTTGGGCGTTCAACTCGGCGGAGACCGCACAAGCCGTGAAAATGGTTCTGTTGGTGGTCAAATGACCAAACGCATGATCCAATACGCTGAACAACATCTTAAAAGTGGTAATCGCTTCTAATTTCTGATTCGTACATGTTGGAAGGGGTCTTAGCACCCCTTCTTTTTCTTATATCTAAAAAAACATAAAAATAACAGAGCGGTCTCCCGCTCTCACAATAACTTAATACGAATTTATGGTTTATCTTCTAGTACTTTATCGTCCCTTCTGTTTCCTCAAGAGACTTAATTTTTGAAGCTAAATGTTCTTTAACATCCTTAAGCTGATGGGGTGTAAGCTCTCCAGCATTTTCTGCAATGAACTTTTCATTTTTACGGATATTTTTGAGAGTCAGTTCTCTCTTTTGAAGATCTTCTTTCTGGGCTTTATTCCCATCATTCCGCGGCATCTCAAATCACCTCAGAAATAGTTTTCCCATGTGAAGAAAGATCATGCAAACAACATTAAAGTTCCTCATTTTGAATTTCTGCTTGAGCTTTTGGATTAAAAGGATTTGTTCGAACCGCTAGAGAATATAGGTAGGGATAATCTTCCTGCAAGTGTCTCATATAACTCAGCCACTCGAGCATTAGGAACTGGTAAGTCCGATCCATATCATGCAGCAAATGATTTCGATCCGCCTCTGGTTGATCCCTTAAATCTTTTCGATATTCAAACTCATCAGTTAAGTGAAATATTGACCATAATAAGTCCGTAAAGGCCTCATGTTCAAGGAGATTCGGATTTTCCATCAAGCGCAGGAGAAATTCTTTCTTCTCAATTAAAAAATCCCTCAGCTGCTCAAGATCCTTCGCGTTAAGTTTCCATTGTCCTTGGTAATTTTGAACGATATGACGTGCTTTAAGAAAGTCATTTTTCGTCCATTCTGCTTGAATGAGCATAGAATCCTGGATTTTTGCCAAATGCGTATCCCTCTTGATCAAAAATTTTAATAAATCAAGGCCCACTTCATGATTAAATACACCAACTACCATGTACAATTTTTTTAAAAGAGCTGTTTTTTCTCGCTCAGCCAGCAAATGATCAATGATCAAGGTAGATATAAAAATATAAATTGGCAAATAAGCTAACTGCAATAGAACATTATCGACGAGATAGTCAATTCCGTGAAATATAAGGTTATCGAGAAAATATAACACTGCAGAAAGCCCTATAAGATAAAGACCTAACTTAATTTCCCACGTTTTTAACTTAAACATCGAATCACCTCGTTAACCTAAACAACAAGATCAGCATTATGAAAGGAGCTTACCCATGAAAGTTAAAACCTTCAGCTCGCCGGACTCCCGTTTACTTGAAAGGGAAGTCAATCAATGGCTTGAAGAAAATCGTTGGCTGAAAATCATCAAAGTTACACAAAGTTCCGGACAAACTCATCTCATTTCAATTTGGTATGAAGAACCGAACGTTCCCGTGTTAGGATAAACCGTTATTTTTAAACAGGCCACTGAAGCTGATTTGCCTCAGTGGCTTTTAACGTGCTGCCAGCGGCATAATATTTTTTCCAGTCCATCAACAACCATAAATAAGCAAACCCCAAGCAAGGCCATCATAATAATCCCGGCAAACATCTCATCGGGAGCTGAACGGCTCCAGGCATCCATAATAAAATAGCCTAACCCTTCAGTCGTTGCAAAAGACTCTGCAAAGAAAAGAACCGATATAGCCGTTCCCATACTCAAGCGCAGTGCGGTCAAGACATCCGGCAAGCTTGCCGGCAACAGAACATATCTGTAAATTTGGGCACGGTTACCTCCCAGCGAACGCAAAGAAGCAATGACTTCAGACGGAACCTTCCGTGCAGCGTCTCGAGTCGTAACAAGAATTTGAAAAAAGACAATAATCCAGATCAAAAAGATCTTTGGCCGATCCCCTAAACCCAAAAGAAGTAAAATCAGCGGCAGAAAAACTATTTTAGGAATAGGGTAGATAAGGTAAACCAGAGGCGCTAAAAAACGATCAAATTTTCGTTCATACCCCATGATCAGTCCAAGCGGAAGAGCGAGAAATAAAGCAAGCAAAATAGAGACGACCACACGATAGGTACTGACCCAGAGATGATGGCTGAGCTTTACTTCGAGCAGCCGTCCTGTCGCCTCAAAGGCATCTTTCGGCGCGGGCAGCATTGGTGTCGCCAAGCGAACTGCAGCAATCTGCCACACTATTAAAACAAATACAGCTGCAGCCAGATAACCCCAGATCTCATTTCTGAATAATTTCATTCTTCCATTCCCCCTTCCAGAAGGGAGCGGACAATAGTTGTCTTTCGAAAAAATTCTTCGCTTTGACGGTATCCGGGTTCCCCGACACGCGGGTTATCAATCTCGCCTAAGAGATGGGTGGGTCTTCCCTTCGCAAGAACAAGAATCCGGCTTCCTAAAAAGACCGCCTCTTCAATGCTATGCGTCACTAAAACGCTGGTCAGCCCTTCCTCCTGCCAGATTTGAAGCAGCAGCTTTTGCAGGCGTTCACGTGTCAGCGCATCCAATGCCGAGAGAGGCTCATCCATAAGCAGTAAATCAGGCTTCAAGCTTAAAGCTCGGGCTAAGCCTACACGTTGACTTTGTCCGCCGCTGAGCTGACTGGGATAGTGGTGCTTAACCTCTTCTAAACCCATTTTTTGCAGCATCTCTTGCGTTATGTTTTTTGCCGTCTGCTTTCTCACATTTCGGACCTTTAACCCCAATTTAACATTTTGCTCCACCGTCAGCCACGGAAAAAGCCCATACTGCTGAAGAATAAAAGCCGTTTCTTGCCTCGTCCCAGTCACGCGTTGTCCGTTTATGCTGATCTCTCCACTCGTCGGCTTTAAAAGGCCCGCTAAAAGATAAAGCAATGTACTTTTTCCGCAGCCCGAAGGCCCGATCAAAATGATGCTCTCCCCTTGGGCAATTTTTAAATTGAATTGTTCGTATACTTTAACCTGACTCTGGCCTTGGTCATAAATAAGATTACAATGGGCGACCTCTATCAAAAGAACCTCTCCTTTAAGCTTACTTTCCTTCAGCTTGATGGCCTGTCTTTAGCTATAGGCCTACTGCTTAGGCAACAAGCTAGGATCGACAAGCTCTTGATAGCTATACGCCTTCGTGATCAGTTTCTTATCTTCCATCCATTTCATAACACTGTTCACTTCATCCTCGGTCGGCAGCTGAAGCTTGGAAAAAGTGGTTATCTTGTATGTATCTTTAATGGGTTCAGGAATCTGGTTCTTTTCGAGGAACAGTGCGCGATACTGCTCAGGGTTTTTCGTTAAGGCTTGTCCCGCTTCACCATAGGCACTTACAACGGCCTTAATTCCCGCTGGATTATCTTGAATGCTTTTGGTCCGGAAAAGCAACACGGTTTGCGATATATTCCGATAAGTGTCATCCATAATCAAATGAGCACCCTTTGCTTGAGCTAACGCTGCAAGAGGATCCGGCAAAACGGCAGCCTGGATTTGATCGGATAAAAGCATATCCATCCGTACCGGTGTTTTCGGAACCGAAACCTTCTTGACATCGCCGGCAGAAACACCTTTGTCTTTAAGCATTTGATCTGTCACATAATCAATAATCGTATTTTCAGAAATACCCAAAGAAGCTCCTTTGAGATCCGCGGGATTCTTGATCGTTGACTTAGGTGAAGAAAGCAGTGCGAAACGTCCTTCCTGTGGTGTAGTTCCTAAGCCAATCGAGGCAATCTTGACGTCAGTTCCTATTTTTTTCAACAGTGCGACCGCTAACAAATCGGCAACCTCACCATCAATTTGACCGGCCTGAAGGGCAGCATCCCTCTCTTGAGCGCTTGCGAAGTTGATGAGCTGAACTTCTACTCCATCTTTCGTAAATAGACCGTCTTTTTCAGCAACAGAAAACGGAAAATTATCTTCAATCGGTTGAACTCCGATTTTTACGGGTTTCGCCTGCGCAGCTGGTGTTTGGGAAGCGGAAGGTGTTTGTGCCGAACCACACCCTGTTGCGAATAGAGAAAAACTGAGCAATAAGCCCATCATTTTTAGAATTAAATTCTTCTTCATCTTTTGCACTCCTAATCTTGATTCGTTTTTGGAACAATCTTTACTATTTTCGACAGAAATTATGAGATTCCTTTTCAGTTCTTTCTGCTATGCTCGAAAATGATCTTTGACAAATAATTCTAAAGTAACCAAGCCATACTAAAGTATGCTTATATTCGGTTAATTTTACACTCCGCCTCAATATGTCATTTGAAGGGATTGTGAAGGAATGAAAATCTCTCTATTTATTACGTGTTTAGGAAACGTGCTCTATCCTGATTTAGGTGTCACGATGGCCAAAATCTTTACCCGTTTAGGTCATACAGTCGACTTTCCCGACAAGCAGGCTTGCTGCGGTCAAATTTCATTCAATTCCGGCTATATGGAAGATACGCGGATTGTGGCCCGCAACCTGATTGATGCGTTCGCAGGAAGTGAAGTCGTAGTTGCACCAAGCGGCTCTTGCATTGGCATGATCCATCATCATTATCCCAAACTATTCGAAAACGATCCTCTATATCTTCGTAAAGCCAATGACCTAATCCATAAAAGTCATGAGTTTTCCCAGTTTCTCGTCAACGTCCTTAAAACACCCGATCTAGGCGCTCGCTATCAGGCAAAGGTCACATATCATCCCTCATGTCATGCCACGCGGCTGATGGGTATTCGGGAGGAACCTTTAACTCTTCTCGAACACATTCAAGGGGTTGAAGTGGTTCCCTTACCTGAAGCCCAACTGTGCTGCGGTTTTGGCGGGACTTTTTCCATTAAGATGCCCGTAATATCTGAAGCCATGGTTCAAGAAAAAGCCCAGCATGTGCTTGAATCCGGCGCCGATATACTTACGGGTCTTGATATGGGATGCCTCATGAATATTTCCGGATATCTCGAAAAACAGGGCCATCCAATACCTGCGATGCATGTGATTCAATTGCTTGGGAAGGGGATATAGCAATGCCAGAGTCTAAATCTTACGATATGAATAAAGCTCTCGATAAAGCTCTCAAGGACGACTTTTTACGGATGGCCACCCGCCGGGCGACAGACCGCTTGCGTCATCAAAAGCTGAATGCCGTCAATCAACTCGGTGACTGGGAAGAATGGCGTCAAGCCGGTGAAAAAATTCGGAATTATGTGATTCTTAACCTTGATTATTATTTAAAACAGCTTATTGAAAATGTCGAAAAAAACGGCGGTCACGTCCATCTGGCGAAAACACCGCAGGACGCTGTTAACGTCGTTCAAGAGATATACCGAAAGCATAAGGCTAAGCTCATCCTTAAATCCAAGTCGATGATTTCCGAAGAAATTCATTTAAACCCTGCTATCGAAAAAGACGGGGTTGAAGTCGTCGAAACCGATCTTGGCGAATATATTATGCAAATTGCCCAAGAACCTCCCTCACATATCATTGTCCCTGCAATGCATAAAAACCGGGATCAAATTGCCAAACTCTTTGAACCTATTGCAGGACACCCCTTAACCTCAGATACTCCAACCCTTACAAAATTTGTGCGCGGCAAAATGCGGGAAAAATTTCTGAAGGGTGAAATTGGAATCTCCGGCTGCAACTTTGCTGTTGCCGAAACAGGCACAATCGCCATGGTTACAAATGAGGGAAACGGCCGAATGGTCAGTACCCTGCCGAAAGTTCAAATTACGCTCATGGGTATGGAAAGAATCGTTCCCTCGTTTAAAGAGCTCGCAGTTGTTCTTAATCTTCTCGCTCGCAGCGCAACAGGGCAGCGTTTATCTGCTTATACTACGCTTTATACTCCCCCTCGACGCGAAGGAGATACTGACGGTCCCGAAGAGTGGCATCTTGTCATCCTTGACCACAACCGCTCCGAAATTCTTGGAGATCCGGATTTTCGCGACTCCTTACGCTGTATCCGCTGTGGTGCGTGTTTTAATGTATGCCCCGTTTACCGGCAAGTTGGCGGACATGCTTATGGTTCCGTTTATGCCGGGCCTATCGGTGTCGTTATCACCCCTCTGCTCGAGCAGAATTATGATACATGGGGACATCTACCCTATTTCTCCTCTTTATGTGCTGCCTGTTCCGAAGCCTGTCCCGTTCGAATTCCGCTCATGGATTTAATTGTCAAGCATCGGGATCGCAAGGTGGCAACAGGACATACTCCCGTAATTGAGCATCGAGCTTTCCGTGCTTACAGTTATTTCTTTACTCACCCCAGAGTTCTCCGTCATTTTGTGCATGTGGGAGTTCGAATGCAGCGGGCGTTGATGCGCCGCGGCCGGATCGTTATGGGACCTCCGCCTCTTTCCAATTGGTTAAGGAGTCGCTATATGTCCCCGCTTCCTCGTGAAACCTTTCAGGATATCTGGCCAAAGTTGGAGAAACATCTGAAGGAAATTGAACTGCAGCGAGGTGAACAAAAATGACCAACTCATCTGATTTTATCGCCCGCTTGGCAGATAAACTGGGACGGCCTACTCCGACCTCAGTTGAACCTATCGAGGTTAAAGTTCCCATCCATCAACTTAACAGCATAGAAGAACGCATGGAAACTCTGCTCGCTAATTGGGACGCGCTTGGCGGGAAAGGAAGTAAAGCTAAAACTCCAGAAGAAGCAGCTAATACTCTCAAGGAGTGGTTCAATGATCTCAATCCTCAAGTGTTAAAGGATAACACAATGATTATATGGGGAGATTTACCTGATTTTGCTAAAGCCACACTTGCAAAGCTGCATTGGGTCCCCCAATCTTTCCCGGATATTTCTATTGACCGTTCAGTGCGAATTAAAACAGCGGCAGATGCTCAGTTAGGAATCACTAGTGCTGATTTCGGGATCACTCAAGCTGCTACGCTTGTTCTCATGAGCAATTCCCGTCGGGGACGTTCCGTAAGCCTCCTTCCGCCCCGCCATTTAGCATTTCTTGCGGCTTCGAAGATCAAAGATGATTTGTCTGAGGTGATGGAAGAACTTCTTTCTCTGGAAACCCCGCCTGCTGCAATCGAGTTCATCTCAGGTCCCAGCCGAACCTCAGATATTGAGATGGATCTCTCCATTGGAGTTCATGGTCCTATCGAAGTGTATTTGGTGATTATGGCCGATCAGTAAAATATAGTTGTTCTTACTTAATTCTGGTCATGTAGCTTCTCGCACATCCTTACCTTCGGGTGTGACTCCCTTCGCGCCGTATGGAACTTTCTCATAAGCAGGCGGCTTTGGCGAAACTCTCCACTGGACACTTTCGTGCTAAACCTCAGGGTAATACCTGATGTTAACCAGTGACTACGCTAAGCTAAAGCGCGAAACCCCTTGACAGGCTTTCGGCTGCGAGAGCCTCGTACGCTTTTCCGCACCTCGCCGGGTAGAATTGGGCGATTGCTCCCCCAAGACCCCCACAGACCCGGACGTGCGGATTTCCCGCATCCGGTTCCTCTCCTTATAGATTTGCTAAATGTAGGAATGCATTATTTTAGGCTCTGGAAGTGGCAGGTGGTGGTGAAGAAGATCTTTGAATGCATTCCAGGTTCTTTTTCCTTTTTGTGATCGTCGGTTTAACGATTTCCGCCAAATCTTTAATACTGCATGCCGAAAAGCGTTTATACTCCTGTAGTTACCACTAATTCCATAATACTGATAGTGGCCACGTAACTTCACGCATAGGATTTCATGCTGATCCCGAATGGGCAAGTGCCGATTATCCTTACACCACTTTGTGATGGCTTGTATCTTACCGCTTAGACGTTTGCTTGCCGTTTTCCGTTTGACGACCCAGTTTCCTTTCTTGTTTCGTCCCCAATAATGGGTAAAACCCAGAAAGTCGAACGTTCCTGTCTTTTCACTCGGTTTCAGGTCTTCTTTTCTCGGTCGCTTGAACGCCACTAAGCGTGTTTTCTCCGGATGCACGGTTAGTCCAAACTTGGCATACCGTTTGGGGAGAACCTCCAGTACCCGCCTTGCGTCCTCTTCATCTTTAAATCCTACGATGAGATCATCGGCAAAACGTACCATGAATGTCTTGGCTTTCATTCGGGGTTTGACTGTTGTTTCAAACCAAACATCCATCACATAATGGAGATAGATATTACTCAGCAACGGCGATATGACACCGCCCTGCGGGGATCCCGATTCTGGATAACTCACTTGACCTTGTTCTTGTACTCCTGCATTTAACCACTTGCCTATGAGCCTTGTAATGACTCCATCATTTACCCGTTGCCGAAGCATTTCTCGGATCTGGGCATGGTCTATGGTGTCAAAATACTTTCGTATGTCCACATCCAATATCCATCCGCCTTTTATATCCATGGTTTCTCTCCATATGACTTCGAGTGCCTGGTGCTGTGACCTTCCTGGTCGAAACCCGAACGAACTCTCCATAAAGTCTTGCTCATAAATCGGTTCCAACAGCATGCATACTGCTCTCTGTAGAACTTTATCTTCCAGCGTGGGTATGCCGATGGGTCTCAGCTCGCCTCCTTGTCCTTTTGGAATGTAAGCTCTCTTGACAGCCGGTGCTTTATAACGTCCTGACTTCGCTCTTTCCAATAGATCCTTAAGATTCTTTTGCAGATTATCCTCATATTCTTTAGCTGTCATTCCGTCTATTCCGGCGGTTCCTGTTTTCCGGGTCTGTCTGTAGGCTTCTTCGAGCCATTCCACATCCATGTGATACGCTAGCGATGTGAATGCCATTTCAGGGGACTGCTTCGCCAATTGTGCTATTCGTTGTTGTTTCGTGTACACCGTACTGAATTCCGATGCCTTCATGGTGTTTCCTCCCAACGAGTCCATAGTGAGATGCACGCCCTTCCCTCCACAGGATCCTCTCGGGTGAGTTCTCCTCCTTCTTCGGTACTATGGCGGCTCTACGACGACTGTTTTCGCTTCCCGCCGCACTTCGTTTCCTTCGCTTGGCGGTACCCTCTTTGTTCTCATGTTTTGCTCTTCCCACGATTGAGAACCCTCTCTGGGAAGCCTGGAGTTGTTATCCCGTATCCCCGCCGGGTATTGAAGATGGACTGAACAGTCCTCCCAGGTTTCTGGGGAACCTCTTGTACATTTGCTCTGCTCTTGGACCCCGGTCGGACATGGGTACCAGGTCTTACAGTACCTCTGTGCTGCTCCCGCCTTCGCGACAACGAAAGCTCCAACGAATAGAACGGTTTCGAGGCTCGATCACACAGCTTTTGCACTCGCTGTCTACGCTTCACGCTAGAAATCGCTTCCTAACATGCAAGACTCACTTCCGGTTGTTGACCAACTTTACCGGGCAGGTCACTTCCTCCCTGCTAGGTTCCTACCAAAGGTTTCAGCCTAACGGCTTTCCCCCTTTACCAGACTTATCCTGGCGCAACGCGAAATCGTTTGCTTCTGTGCGATATAGGAGACTCGTTTAGAGTTGAGGTACTAACTTAAGCCTTAGTCGACTTATCCTCGAAAGGGAGAAGCTACGCTTACGGGTCTATGTGTATTCAAGTAAATTTAAGGATGTGGCTTTTCTAACGTGAACTGCCACATCCTTTTCTATCTTAAACTATCGGGTGAGCGGAAATAAAAACAAGACTCATCCTACTGGAAAAAAGTAATTAAATATAAGTATGCTATGTAAATTATATCGTGAAATACCAAGTGACTTGGGGTGTAAATTTTTAAGAAAGGACTAGAAACTAATGTTATAATTGTCATATATATGAATCGTTTGATGGAAAGCTTATTATTAGATATATTCTAAAATAGTAAAAACCACTTTTCCCTTAGACCTTATTGGGGGGATTAATTTGAGTTCAAAACGAATTAAACTGTACACGTTTGTATTTATTCTAGGAGCAACATTATTATTTAGTTGGTTCTGGACAGAAGGTTATGGAATTAGTCCAAAATACCAATATGGAAATACTGAGGAAAAAGCCCTTAATTTTTGGTACAAAAGGGGATTATCAAATATAGGTGTATCTAAAATAATATCTGTCGTAGATATTCAAAAAGATAAAAAATTAATTATTTATAAAAGTAATAAAAATGAATTATGGAGTGGATTAGTTAGAAAAAGATGGAATAATAAATGGATAGTAATAGAGCAAGGAGGAGGAGTTCCCTTATTTGATAATGAGGAAAACAAAGAACGTGTACTCGACTGGAAATGGCATAATATGAATGAATTTGGTCTTACACTTGGTGTTATTAATAAATTGAATGTTGACAAGGTTCTCGTAGATGGTAAAGATGCTGTTATTTTAAATGCTGATGATGAGAAAGTCTGGTATTTTATTGACCAAACAGGTTCTTCTTATGTTGATAATAAACCCATCCTAGATATTAAGGCATTTGATGAAAACGATAATTTAATTTACAGTTACAAAGATAATCTGGGTAGGTAAACTTTCTTACGCGGTAAAGCTACAAGATATAAAAATACTAAGGTTTAAGTCGTAGACAACCACAAAAGATTTGTGGTTGTTTTTTGCTAAATGAACCCTCTTCAATCTGTTAATTCACCGCTTACATTTTTTATCTTATCTTTTTCTTAGATAAAGTACTCTATCTTCGCTCCAGGGAAATATTTTTCTGTCATTTCTAGAGCGAATTCTTTCATTTCGGCCATCTCTTCGGGGCGGTAAATATACTTGCCATAACCGAACTGACCGTACTTATATTTTCGCTGTTCCTCATCCATCGGCAGAGTTGTTTCCGGAAATACCTCGAGTATGTTGTTCTTAGCCCGTGTCGTATAACGGTGAGTAATCCATTCGAAGCTTAGGTTCTGGGAGGTCCAATGTTCTGGGGCCTTCTTTGCTAATTCCTCGGCTAAAGAAGAGAGAAGTACTTCATATTCCCCTCTCCACCCTTCCACACGAATCATCGGCGCAATAATAAATCCTAACGGATATCCTGCCTGCAAAACCTTTCCTGCCGCTTGAATTCTTTCTTGAGGGCGAGGAGTAGCATGTTCATAAGCCTTGACCACCGAATCGCAGTTTAGGCTAAAACGAAAACGCGTATGTCCTTCATGCTTTGCCTCAAGCAAACTGTCCACATTCGTAAATTTCGTGACAAAGCGGAAGCGAGCTTTTTCCATCTGGCCAAAAAACTCGATGACACGTTTTAAGGAGCCTGTATAATCTTCTACGGGTAAGGGATCAGAGGTTGCTGCTCCTTCAAAAATCGTAATATCAGGAAGGCGTGACTCAGTGAGTGTGCGTGCTGCAGCCAATATCTCCTCTACATTGACATAGACCCGGATATACGGTTTTTTACCGAGTGTTGTATTCAGGTAACAATACTCGCACATTCCAGGACAACTCGTAACTAATGGCAGCTGATAATGGGCTGAAGGTTTGCAGCTTTGAAACGTCTTACCTTTTCTCACCCCAATCACCAACGTATGCTTTCCTTCCCGATAAGATTGTCCCGGTGTCTTTCCGGGAATTCCCGTGACTCGATTATGTGAACCCGTTGCATCAACCAGTATCCCTAATCCGCGGAATCGTGCAACAAGATCTTTTCCCAACGGATATTCTAAAGCTTCTGGCTCATAAAATACGCGTGCAGGCAAGAATTTCTGCATTTCAATCACTTCTCTTTAGTTAAGATTAATCAATTGATCTTAACTTGATTTGCTTTAAGATAGTTGGTGATTTTATCTTTTTCCTGTACCTGAACATGAACAATCGCCTGTCCCTTTCCATCTTTGATGCCATGCCATTTGAGGAAGAGCGTTTGCTGATACTGCTTGTTAATTAATGGATCAAAATATTGAAGTATAACCACAAGATAATAAGGGGAAACATTATCAGAAGATGGACTAATTTCCTTTGGTGTTAAAGCTATAACAAGACTGGAAGATGTGTCTTTAGGAATTTCATTGACTAAATCATAGCGTTCATTATGTATAGGCTTATTTTGTAGATTCTGATCAAAAACTAAGGTTTGACTCGATAAATTTACAGCAGGATGGGCACCTACATTGGTAAATTTAAACTCGAACTGAACCCCTTCTTTTACTTCAACCTGCGGCGATTCTCTTAAGGAAAGATAAGGGCGAGCGGCCTCACGTTGAACTTTCCAGGCATTTAGGGTTACAAAAACAGTTATTAATGCTGTTAAAGCAATAATTGTTGTTCCTACTGTGGCAATAATGCTGCTCCATTTTAGGAATTTACCTTCTTTTCCGCTCATATTCCTCTCCTCATTTATTGCTGCCTTTAAACGATTAATTCTTTTTGTAAATTCATGATTCTTTATTATTGTCAGAAAATCGTTGTCCATACTTATAAATTGCCTTAAGTTTTTCAAGGTTTTTCTAATCTCTCCAAAACTTTATCCTTATAGAACAAGTGTCAAATCATATACTAAAACTGTTCTCGCAACAAAAACAAATTTTTAAGGAGGGATTCATGTGACTGTACAACAAGATATGCAAAAAGCTGTTGCCGCTGCTCAAGGCGCTTTAGGAACGTATTCTAACTTTGCATTAGCCACCCAAGATCAATCTGCAAAACAAATGTTTGAAGATATGTCCGCTGATCTTCAGCGTCATGTTGCCGTGCTGAACAGCCGTCTGCATTACCTTGAATCCAATAACGGCTTAAACTCAACCTCTCAAGGATAATTGTCTTTGCCGATCTCCTTGAGTTTCTGCACATAAAAAGGGGTTCTACTTATTTTTAGGTAGAACCCCTTTTATTTCCTTCAGTTTAAAAAACGTTGGTTAAATTAAAGGCTTCCGTATCAACAATGTGCTCAAACAATAACCGCAGGCTTGCTAACTCACTTGATGCTAATACGAAATTCTTCGCTTTTACAAATTCTTCAAGACGTTTTAAGCTAAGATCAATACTATCGATTTCCTGATGGGTGACTAGCGCACTCCAGACCTTTTTAGTATTTTCCCAATTACTCTCTATCTGTTTATATCCGCTTTCCGCCTTTTCCCATTTGCTATCTCTGACTTGATCCTCCATTTGGTCGATATACTGTTCTAAGACTGAACCCGAGGTGTTAATATAGCGATTACTCCAGCCCGCGCCAACAGCCAGAAGAATAACAAGCACGCCAACAATAACCGAGGTTCTCATCCATCCCATCTCCTCTCGCTATTTCTTTTGTTTAGCTTGAATAAAAAGATTTCCAGAGGTATCTAAACTTGCAAGCAAAACCTCGTCAATTTGCTTTAAGTTCTGTTTTTTCAGTTCATTTTGCAGCCACTGGATATCTTTATTGGCACGCTGCATATTAAGCCGATTTAGCTTCCCATCCGTGATCAATGCTGTAGGTAATCCTTCGTAAGAAGGAGACATATTAAAGTCCTCGGGGGTTGTCGGCCGTTTCAGTGATTTTGGCAAAACACTGACCTGCCCATTTGTTTCGAGTACAGCAAACTCAACATCTGCAATGTTAGGAACATTTTTAATGCGCAGTTCTTCTAACAAGTCGTTTAAATTATATCGATTTCTCTTAAGCTCTGTTTCAATGATTCTACCCCGCTCGATCAAAATCGACGGCGTTCCATTTAAGATTGCACGAGCTCGTTCACTTTTCAACTCAATTGTACTCAGCAAAATGCTGGCCAATAGAAGAACAAGGATTGGAATTATACCTGCTATTAAAGGAATCCCTACATTTTCACTGGGGATCGCAGCCAGTTCAGAAATCATAAGAATGATCACTAAGTCAAACGGTTGTAATTGCCCAATTTCCCGTTTACCCATGAGACGCAGGGCAATAACCACCAAAGCATAGAGGATAAGCGTTCTCGTAATAACGATTAACATGAAAAAGCTCCTTTCTTATCAAAAAATCAATCCTCTATTTAGCTTCTTTGGGAAGGTGAGGAAACGTATTATATTTTTCCCTCTTTTTCCTGCCTTATTCCTTGCGGTCTTCTTCACCTTTTCCCCTTTGATGGCATAATCTAAAGCATGAACTAAATGATAATCGTTATCTTCATCAAGGGGAGGAAATTGCAATGTGTGGTATTGTTGGTTGGGTAGACTGGAAAAAAAATTTACATATTCCTGAGGCTCAAGACGTTGTGTATAATATGACCCAAACTTTGATTCCGCGTGGTCCCGATGCTGAAGGATTCTGGTCCTCCGAGCATACTTCGTTCGGACACCGCCGTTTGGTTGTAGTCGATCCCGAAGGTGGACTGCAGCCTATGATACGGAAGCGCGGTGAACATAACTTCGTTTTAACCTACAACGGTGAACTTTATAATACGCCCGAACTTCGGCGCGAACTTCTTGCTCGAGGCTACCATTTTGAAGGACATTCCGACACCGAAGTTCTTCTCCTATCTTATCTTGAATGGGGTCCAGCATGCGTTGAACGGTTTAATGGGATTTTTGCCTTTGGAATTTGGGACAGCGAAAAGCAAAGCCTCTTTTTAGCGCGTGACCGCATGGGCGTAAAACCTCTCTTCTATACTGAAACCCAGGGCGGTATTCTTTTCGCCTCCGAACTCAAGGCATTATTAGTACATCCTGAGGTTCGGGCTGAAGTTGATGTTGAAGGATTATCCGAAATTCTGCTCATTGGTCCCGCACGGACACCGGGACATGGAATTTATCGAGGAATTAAAGAACTTAAACCAGCTCATAGTATGCTCTTCTCCCGCACGGGTATAAAAATCGTTCCTTATTGGGTTCTGCCTAATGAAGTTCCTTCGGATAACTTAGAAGAAGCGACGGCAAAAGTTCGAGAGATCTTTCTTGACGCGGTTAAACGCCAGTTAGTATCTGATGTTCCCCTTGGAACTCTTCTCTCAGGCGGATTAGATTCAAGTGCAATTACCGCTGTTGCAGCAGGAGCTTACTCAGAACAAAAGCTTCCGCCTTTGCAAACCTTCTCCATCGATTATGTCGATAATCAAAAATACTTCCAAGCAAACTCTTTCCAGCCCAATGCAGATGCCCCCTGGATTCAGCGTGTCTCCAGCACCTTTGGTACGGAGCATTATGATTTTCAGCTTGATACTCCCGAGCTCGTTCAAGCCCTTAGCCGTTCCACCCAGGCGCGCGATCTTCCCGGAATGGCTGATGTCGATTCTTCCCTTCAATGCTTCTCCGGCCGAATTAAAAATGTTGTAACCGTTGGCCTCTCCGGAGAGTGTGCCGACGAAGTTTTCGGAGGCTACCCCTGGTTCCATCGTCCGGAAACCTTAGGCGCTGACACCTTTCCTTGGGCAATGCAGGTTCAAAACCGGCTTCAGGTCATTGCTCCCGATCTGCTTGAAAGATTAAACCCTTCTGAATACCTGAAAAATCGCTATCAAGAGGCTCTTAAAGAAGTCCCTCATCCGGATAAATCCCTCTTTGCCGCTTCGGCTCAATCTGAAAGTGAAGCGAAAGACCACCGTATCCGCGAAGTGAGCTACCTGACGCTTACACGCTTCATGCCCACCCTCTTGGATCGTAAAGATCGCATGACCATGTCAGTTGGTTTGGAGGTTCGGGTCCCCTTCTGTGATCATCGCTTAGTTGAATATGCATGGAATCTACCGTGGGGAATTAAATCTTTCGAAGACCGTGAAAAAGGAATTCTCCGTCGTGCACTGGAAGGGGTTTTGCCGCATGATGTACTTTGGCGCAAAAAGAGTCCATACCCAAAAACACATAATCCCTCGTACTTAAAAGCCGTACGTTCCTGGCTCCTTGAAATCCTGAAAAATCCCGATTCCCCGTTACTTCCTTTAATCAATCGTTCCAATGTGATGTATCTTATCGAAATTTCCGACAAATTACCTTCCGGTCATCCCTGGTTTGGTCAGCTCATGGATATTCCCCAGCTTTTCGCTTATCTCATTCAGGTAAATCTATGGCTGGAGAATAACAACGTTCAAATTAGTTTATAGTTTGTGATACGAAAAAGGGCTGCAAATGCAGCCCCTTTCTATTTTGCTTTTGGATCTAATCACTACAAATCGGTATCTTTAACCTTTTCTTATTTAATCCCGTTTTTACCTGAACTAAAGTATTGATTTACAGACTCTGCAACAAAACCGTCCATATCAACCTTTGAATTCATATCCAGTTTCGACTGGTATTCATTCAATACTTTATGTAGAAGAAGTTGTTTGTTTTCATCAACTGTAAATTTAAATCCATATTCGTATAAATTAGAGCTTTCTTCTGTCCAAACTGGACTTCCATATACTTTGATTTCTTGCCCCATGAGTTGAGTTGTAATTTTCAAAACGATATCTTTGGCTACTGGAAATCTTACATCAGAGATGAAACATAAGCCCTCAGGTCCTATATCTTTAATCAAGACTCTTGTTGTCCCTACTTTAGCTTTATTACCCATAAATTCAAAAATAGTTAAATCAGCTTTCAACTGTTGATGGAAATGAATGCGTGAAAACTCCCTTCTTTCTTCATGCTGTTCTTTTGATAGGTTACTCACATAGTTTGGTTCACATATTTTCTTGGCTAACAGCTGCTCAAAATCAATTTTTGGCACAGGTCTGCTATAGAAATATCCTTGGCCTGTATAGCAGTTTAGATAACGGAGAAAGGATAATTGTTCTGCGTTTTCAACACCCTCAGCAACCAATTTAATCCCTAGATCGCGTGCCAGGGTAATAATTGATTTGGTTATTAAAGTACTTTTATTATTCAGCGGAATATCCCGGATAAAGGAACAATCGATTTTAAGGAAATCTATTTTAAGACGATGTAAATATGCAAAAGAAGAATAGCCTGTTCCAAAGTCATCCAATGCAACTTTTATTCCTACTGCTTGTAATGCTCTAATACTTGATTTAATACTTTTAAATTCGTGAATGAGAATACTTTCAGTAAGCTCAACAATTAAAAAGTGAGGGTCTAATTCAAATTCAGCTACTGTTTTAAGAATATTTTCTACAAAATCCTTTTCAAAAAGCTGAATACCTGAATAATTAACTGATATTTTCATGGCTGGCAACCCTTCATTTAACCATTGCCTGTAATTACGACAAACTTCTCTTAGTACCCAATTTCCGAGACTAACGATAACACCGATCTCTTCCGCAAGGGAAATAAACTCTCCAGGAGAAACCATCCCCCATTTAGGATGCTTCCAGCGAATTAATGCTTCTGCACCTATGATTTCATTAGTTCTTAGTTTAATAAAAGGTTGATAATACACTTGAAATTGTTCATTTTCAAGGGCAGCATGCAGATCATTGCGCAGCATAAATTGTTTATAACTTTCGATATTAACTTGTGAAGAAAAAATTACATACTTATTTTTACCTTCTTTTTTAGCTTGCAGCAACGCATTATAGGAGTATTTAAGTAGAGTATCTGGATCCTGTGCATCTTCAGCAAATAAACTTATCCCTATTGTAATTGAAAGATATATTTCATAAATATCCACAGTAAATGGCTTCGAGAATAAATCAATAATATCTTTGGCCATTTGTTCATATTCTTCGGCTGAGTTAAGTCTTGGCGCAATGATTCTAAAAAGGTCTCCTTCCGAGCGGCTAAAAAAAGCTTCTTCACTTAAAAAATTGCGTATTCTTTGGGCAAATTGAAGGAGCAATTGATCACCCAGCTGATACCCTAAGGCATTATTAACATGCTTAAAGCCGTCAATATCAACCTTCATCAACGCAAAGGATGTTCCTTTGTCCTTTGCTCTTTCACATTCAAGCTGAAGCTGTTGTAATAATTGATTCTGATTAGGAAGCTTTGTTACGCGATCGTAAGCGGCCATATATTCAATCTTTTGACGATCAACTACCTTTTCTGTGACATCTCTCCAGTTAATAACAATACCTTGGATAAAAGGATCAGATAATAGATTTCTAACGGTCAATTCCATATAGATGCTTTTTCCTAGTCGTGTTTGCGCAGTAACCTCTGCCGTAAAGATTTGACTTGAATCCGTTAAGGCTTGCTGAAAGCTTTGAACCACTTTTACCCTTTCCCGATCCTCAAACATGTTAAAGATACTTTTCCCGATCTCTTCCTCAGGGGTATAGCCTAAAAACTTTTCAACAGCTGGACTAATATATTGAATTTTCGCTTCAGGTGAAGCAATAACAAAAACATCACATGATTCTTGAATTAAACCCTGGAACCGTTTCAATTCCGAATAATGATCATTTTGATAAACCATATCCGCACCTCTGTTGCATATTCCATTTTGCGACGTTTTATATCATTTTTTCTATATTTTCCAGTATATCATTTTATCTCTTTTGACCTCAAGAGAATTGTCGTCCAAAGACTATTCACGGAATTTTTGTGCAATTTCAGGATTCTTAGATAAAAACAATAAGAGGTACGAATTTATATTCGTACCTCTATACCTCGATTAAGTTAAGCTGCCCAGCTATTATCCAATATCCTGAGTGTTCTTATTTTCCGAAAGAGTCTTTTTTACAGCTTTAACTCGTGTAATCCGATAACCTTTTAACTCAGAGACTTGAAAAAGAAATCCATCGAACTCGACGCTATCCCCTTTAACGGGTTTTCTTCCGAGGCGTGAAAATACATATCCTCCGATCGTTGATACTGTCTCTTCTTCCAAATCAACCTCTAGAAGCTTAGAAATGTCATCTAATAAAACCCGGCCATTGATTAAATATTCGCCTTCCTGAATCTTAATGATTTCAGAAGACTGTGCATCCTCAAATTCATCATAAATTTCTCCGACAAGCTCCTCTAAAAGATCCTCAATGGTGACCATGCCCGCTGTTCCGCCAAATTCATCGACTACCACAGCCAAGTGCGTCCGTTGGCTGCGCATTTTTTGTACAAGATGAGATATAGGCATTCCCTCTGGAACAACGAGAATATCACGCTTCACCTGAGTAATCGATGTGATATTAGGATTATCTTTTAAATTCAGTAGGTCTCTCATATGGACTAAACCAATAACATTATCTTTATTGTCGTCACAAAGAGGATAACGTGTATGCCCGTATTGTTTAACTACCTCTTCAGCTTCCTCTAAACTGTTTTCGAGAAAGATACAGACCATATCCTGACGTGGAACCATAACTTCACTGACTACACGATCAGAAAACTCGAAAACATTATCCAATAGCTTTCCTTCCATTTTGTCTAAAAAGCCGTGGCGCTGACTTGCATCGACGAGCATCCTCAACTCCTCTTCCGTATGGGCCAGATCCGCTTCATTAGCCGGTTCAATCTTAAGAAGCCGAAGCACAAAACCAGATAGACTATTTAACGCTCGTATTGCCGGATAAAATATTTTAAAAAATAATTTTATCGGACCTGCTGTTTTTAGAGCGGCAGCTTCAGCATTTTGAATAGCCAAAGATTTCGGAACCAGTTCACCCAAGACAATATGCAAAAAGGTAATCAGTATAAAAGCTATCCCTGCAGCAACAGAATGAGCGACGACTTGATCCCAACCTGTGAAACGTTTGAAAAGCGGATGAATGAGGGTCGCGATTGCAGGCTCTCCCAACCAACCTAAACCTAAGGAAGCTAGAGTAATTCCTAATTGCGTAGCTGATAAATAGGCATCGAGCTTAGAGGTGACCTCAAGTGCCAAATCGGCTTGCCTGTTACCTGTCTCCGCTAATTCAGATAAACGTGTTTTACGAACTTTGACCAGGGCAAACTCAGCAAGAACAAAAAATCCATTTAAAAAAACCAGTAATAGGGCTGCGATTAAATTAATCGCGCTCCATATAACACCTTCGATGGAAATTTCCTCCTTTTTAATACAGCTAAGGCGCCTAAGAATATTCTCTTGGCGCCTAGTAAAATCTTTAATTTATATTGATTCTAGGTAAAGGATCTTCCACGATTGATCTCGTTCTCCCTTTCAATACGCTTAATAATTATTATAAGTTTACTTTCTAGAGCAAGTCAAGTAAGAAGTGAAATATCTTTACATAGGTCAACGGAATTTAAGTCTGTCGATAATGCTATTCTTCCTTTTTCTCAGCTATATTGTTAAAAAACTGAAGAACCTCTTCATCTTCTTCCTCACCAATGACATTATGGAGAAGATAAGCGAGTCCGCCATTAGGTATTATTGTTTCTGTCCTTAGCGGCATTTCAATATGTTCAATATGTTGTTCAGGTTTCTTAAGCTCAGTTTCCTTAAGTTCAGTTTCATTTTTAAACTCAGTACACTTTTGATCTGAAAGCAGCAGCCTAACGACATCTTCATCGTCTTCTTCACCGATTACAGAAAGAAGATTCTTCAGCGGATCCGGTTTTATTGCTTGAGGGCTGGCTTCAAAAAGAGACTCTAGGCTTAATTCATTTTCAGACACTGCCTCTAAAAATAAGTGTTCTTCAGCATTTGAGGCAAGCTCCTCACAATTTAGGGTGCTGCTCTCTTCTGCCCTTTCCGTCTCAGAATGTAAACTGAGTTCTGTGACTGCAGGATTTGGCAAGGGAAAATTTATGTTTTCTGCCTGAAACTCTGAGTGACTTTGAAAAAACTCATGTAAGGCTTGTTTAACCGTTTCTGTCCGTTTTTCCGGCGGCAGCTTCTGAAGTTGCTCCCAAATTTCCCCGTCCTCCGGATTAAAAAACAAAGGCAAAAAGGGTTGCTCTGTTATCATGATTTGGCATTGGCCTTTTTCGTCAAGTTATTCACTAAATTAGCTGCCATAATCCGAAAACCTGTCGCATTTCCGAACTGAGGATCTTCGATTAAAACTTTATTTTCAAATTGAAGATGTTCATAAACAAGTTCCCCAACCTTGCCCGCGACTAAAACCGTGTGAACCTTACCCATCATTGGTTTTAAAGCCTTTTTTACTTCACGGGTAATATCTGTTCCGAGTTGAGTCAGCATTTGATCCATAACCGGATTAAGATTGATTGTCCCATTACTCCAAGGATAATGTCCTCCATGAACACGGAAAATCTTATCCAGCTCCTGATCATCCGTCTCAATTGGATTTTGATGGTTATAGCTCATTTCCTTTAACTTTTCCGCAACTCCGGTATAAGCCCATTTCAGTCCTTTTTCAATACTGAAAGAGTTTGGCGGATCAAGCATTACACCATCATAGAACGTTGCAATATCCGTTGTCCGAAACCCCGGATCAACGACAACAACATATCCGTTAAAAAGCTTAGGGCTGGTGGGAATTCCATATTCATTTAAGGATTCCTTGATAAATACACCGTAACTCTGAGGTAAAACACGGGAACGAATAATCGTCATCTGTCGAGTCTGACCTTTACAGGGACCGGAACGAAACATCACCGACCACGAACCTTTGAGTTCAGATTCGTATTTATCTTTAAGTGCGGCATAATATTTTACAGGAACCCCTGTTCCCAAGTAAATATTGGCTTTATCTGTTTCTTGCGCTAAGGCTAAAGCGACAACAAGAAGAGCGGTTGCTTCCTCATCCGTCGATTTATCTTCATCCCAACAATAGTGAGCTTCATTCGGATTGAGGCTTTCCGCAAGATTTCCCATAAAATAATGACGTTCTGCCCCAGTCGAATTATTCTTGACAACAACATCCAGGGAGGCAATTTGAGCTTCTAAGTCCGAGCCGCGTGCAACTGTAGGATTTCCCAACGTGGAAAAAATCCGTTCGTTCCCTTTACAAATCACCGCAGGAAAAAGTACCTTTTTATCTCCAACATCCAGTTTTATCGCTCCAAAACCAGGATCTCCGCCTGCTACGAGAATGTCGTTTTCAAACAAAATTCGTTCCCCCTCACCACTTAAATAACAATTTCCGTCATAATTCTTTATAGTCTATTATACTACGGAAATAAGGATGTAAAAATCTCTTTTTTTGATTTTTCCCATGCAAAAATGAGACAAGCGATTTACTTGTCTCATATCAATAGACTAGAATTCAGTTTTGCTCCTAGCTATTCATTTATTTATCATTTTTTCTCTTGAAAATAAGCCGGTAATTTGTTCATCCATGAAAATTGATGGCATTGTGAACAAAGCACAGTGGACGGTTCATGCATTTTGTGACAATTATAGCATTCAAGTTCACCGTTGTGGGAATCATGAGGATTTGATTCATCAAAAGCCGTTTTGGCCTTGACTTCATCATAATTATGGCATTTAAGACACATCTCTTTAGTAAATTGTCTTGTTTTCATGGGTTCTTCATAATCACCGGTTATATACTTTAACCCTTCACTGGTTTGAATGGACAAGGAACTTTCATGACAATCGTGGCATTTCACTCCTGCTTTAGCATGAGAATTGGCCAGCAGGCTGCTGTCATGATAGCTTTCATACATAGGCTTCATATTGTGACATATTGAGCAAAATGCTGGGTTATCACTTGCCTTGACGACAGCTGCAGTTCCTCCGACTCCGATAATTACGAGCGCTGTAAGAATAATGAGCAAAACTTTTTTATGAAATTGCTTTACCACATCCTACCCTCCTTAACACTGAAGTTATTCAATTTCTTAGGTTGTCGCAATCAACCTTCCGTTACGGTCTTCCCTGCAATATATCCCCAAGTTAATGCACGTCCATGACTATTTCCCGGAATAACCGTCGGATAATCAACTCCATATAACCCGCCCGAAGCATTACCTACAGCGTATAATCCTTGAATTGGATTTTTCTTCGCATCAAGAACGCGCAGCTTCGTATCAACATTAAGGCCGCCCACAACCGTGAGCAACGCGCCGCCAAACTTAAGCGCATAAAACGGTCCTTTTTCAATGGTCGTTAAAAGTTCTGAACGCTTACCAAAGTCAGTGTCTTTTTTAGCCTTAGCCAGTTCGTTGTAACGGGCAACAGTAGCCTTGAATTGGTCTGCGGGAACACCAATTTTTTGAGCAAGCTCATCCAGGGTGTCTGCCTTAAAACCTACCTTTCCTTGATCGATATAACCTTGAATCGTTTTTTGATCGGCATCAGGAGTCCACTCTGAGGGGACGAGTCTCCCCATTGAATCCCAGAACATTCCTCCGCCATACGGCAGGCTGGCTTTAACCTCTTCCGGCCATTTAGAATCAAAGATACTGAAGGCCCAAGGTCCATCTCCGGGTTGTCTTATCGCGTTCAGCGATTTAGACTGAACCCAGGTATCCTCGTTCATAAAACGATTGCCCTTTTGGTTAATGAAAAGGAAGAAATAGCTTAACCAAGCAAACGCTTGGGGATGAATCATCGTCGGGAAGGGAGTATCCTCAATGGTACCGCCAGCCCACATCGCCATCTTATGACCATCTCCTGTATTGACACCGACAGGAACGTATTGAGATCCATTCGCCTTTAGTGCCACCGGTGCATAGGCTTCAGTCATCTCTTTGTTGCCGCCAATATCTCCTGTCGCAATAATAACACCCTTGGAAGCATTAAACCGCTTGTAGCCGTCTTTCCCCTTAGCTACGACTCCCACAACACGATCACCTTCTTTTACAAGCTGCTCAGCGGGTGACTCAAAATAGAATTTGACCCCGAGTTTATCGGCTTCGTTATAAAGCACTAAACTGACATCCGTCCCCGGCATTCCTCCTTTTTTTTGGTTGGGCCCGCCTAGGAACATATGTGTCCCTGGATATTCGGTGTAGGTTGAACCTTTGTAATAGCTTGCTAAAACTCCAATTTTCGAAAACAGCTTTGAAGCTTCAGCTTTCGTAAGAAACCAATCCATTGCAGCGCCGCTCTGATTCATAAATAACCAGACCAGTTCTTCTTTAACCCGATTGCCCGTTTGAGCAATCCATTCGCGAACCAATTTTTCTTTATCATTGACGAGACCGAGTTTCTTCATTTCCCGCGACTCAAAAACTCCGAAGTGACCGCCGCGGCCTGTCCAAGTTGCGCCTTTTTCAACCACAACGACCTTCGCGCCGTTTTCTTTGGCACGAACAGCAGCTGACAATCCGGATAAGCCGGCACCGACAATAACAACATCTGCATCAATTGTTTCTTTTATTTGTGAAGCTGGAATAGCTGCCGGCGGTGTCTCCCAGCTATATTTTGCAGGTGATCCCGCTGGAGTTTGAGTCGTTGTTTTAGGGGTTCCACAGCCGGCTAATACCCCACCCGTTGCTAATCCTACAGCTGCAAATGCACTGCCTTTAAAAAAGTCTCTGCGCGATATTCCCTTGTTTGATTTTTCCTCAGTACTCATTGTTTTTCCCCTTTCCTTCTTCTAAACTGTATTTTTTTGTCGATACACGTCGTATTTTGAAATGCAATAAGTATGCCAACGTATAGTTAAGCAAAAATACGTTAAAATCCCTGTTTCTAACTTTTTACACCAAATTCATCACGAGAATATTTTTCACACTTTAAGCTAATGGGAACAAATTATACACTTGACTAAAAATAAAAAGAGAACCTGACAAACACTGTCTGGTTCCCTTTTAGGTAGTTTTGGACTTGTTAATTCATAGTCATAGTTAAGGATTGTTCATATTCATGGAGTTTATTATACAAAGTTCGCCGAGTTATTCCTAATCTATCAGCGGCTATACTCACGTTTCCTCCTACAGATTTGAGGACAGAATCAATAACAAGCTTCTCTGCGTAAGCGAGTAAACCCGTTTTAGATTCTTTTTTCTCAATAGCGTTTTGCACTAAGTCGTGAATACAAGTATCTTTATAGTATTCTTGAATCTTTTCCGGGAGGTGCTTAAGCGTGAGCAAAGGCCCATCCCCAGCTATAACAACCGCCCTTTCAATAACATTCTCCAATTCTCTGACGTTTCCCCTCCATGGGTATTGGATAAGCGCCTCAATAAATTCAGTATCAATTTTTATATTGGATAAACGATACTTATCTGAGTATCTTAAGGCGAAAGACTGGGCAAGAACCGGAATATCCTCTTTTCGCTCTCGCAAGGTCGGCAGCTTGATAATAAAGGTACTCATCCGATAATATAAATCTTCACGAAACAATCCTAGATCTGCTTCTTTTAACAGATCCTTCTTCGTCGCTGAAATCAGCCGGAAATCTACAGGGATTTCTTTTGTCCCGCCGACTTTTTGGATTGTACCCGTTGAGAGGACACGCAGCAGCTTAATTTGATGGCGAAGAGGCATGCTTTCAATTTCATCTAAGAAAAGCGTTCCGCCATTAGCGGCTTCAATTTTCCCCATTTTACCTTCTTTTAAGGCACCGGTAAAAGAACCTCCTTCATAACCAAACAGTTCACTTTCAACAAGTTCCGCAGGAAGGGCTCCGCAGTTAATCGCGACAAAAGGATTGTCCTTGCGAGGACTTGCACTATGGATAGCCTGAGCAAACATTTCTTTACCCGTTCCATTCTCACCAAAGAGAAGAATGGGTACTGAGGTCTTTGCGACATTCTTTGCTATATCCTTGGCTTCACCCATGACAGTGTTTTTACCCATAATTTGGTCAAAAGTAAATAAACTCGATGTTAAATCTTCCTTTGTTTTTGACTCATTCAACCTGCAGTCTTCTACCCATTGAACAAGCTTTTTCGTTTTACCGAAAGTCTTATCCTTTATTTCATGGCACGTTACATAAGTATTGACGTGTTTCCCCTCAATCTCTAAGCTTATTTTTTTCTTGTCGAAGCAACAACCCGTCCCCGACTTTGGAATATATGTTTTTAAGACCTGCTCAAGGTCATGTTTATTCTTAACTTTAAATAAATCTAATAGCTTGTGATTATAGTAGCGGACCGAATTCTCTTCACTAAGAACAGCAGTTGCATACGGTAAAATATCGATCATTTGCTCGATATGCTTTTCACGTTCCTTGCTGCCTAACATCACTAGACTATCAAAGAGTCCCGCGAGGAATTCGGCTAACCGATAAGCCTGTGCCGTTTTTTTAATATCAAAGTATTGAATATTAAAAATTCCGATTTGCTCTTTTTTTTCGTTATGCAAGGGAGCGGATGCACAATGATAATCATGAAATATTTCACAGTAATGCTGATATTGCAGAACAACTTTCGGTCGATCTTCCAGCAAAGCAAGAGAAGCTGAAGTTGTCCCAACGATCTTCTCCGAACAATCAAACCCCAGAAAATCTTGCGGATAAATGACCGTACCAGCAGAGTCCACAACATGGTCACAGATTATATTTACATCATAAAAAATACTCTGAAACTGGTCATGATTGATAAATTCAGTGACTTTCTCAAAAAATGGCTTATAGCTGTTCATAAGATGGCGGAAATTTGTAAGTTCTTTCTTACGGGAATCGTCCATTTTGTATTGGCTTAGAACCCAGGGACTCACTCCAAAGGACCGGCTTCTTTTCCACGAGTGATAGATTTCGGGTGGAATAACATGAGTATTAACGGGTTTACCTTCAATGAAACGATTCCATTCATCTTTGGTTTTTTGAAGGAAAGTTGAACTAATTTCGATTTGCTGCAAATCTGTAATCAAATTCTGGTTCGTCATAGCCTCTTTACCTTCCCCATTATTTAATTTTGATCACCTAATTTACTTTAGTTGATTTTCGAAAAACTAATTCAATTATATCACATTTCAAAATATCCGAACTTTTTCTACCAACCTATTTTCCTCAAAAAAATATAGATAGAGTATTTGAGGCTTTGGGTATGTATTTAACAAAAAACAAGAGAGCCAACCTAAGTTGACTCTCTTACCATATTTTTAACTTTTAACCCTTAATTTTTTGCTGGGCAACCATATAGTCAATGAATTGACGAGCTGTACGACCGGAGCGGGCATTATGCATCATCACCCAGCGTAAGGCCTGCTGCCGCAGTTGATCTATATCAGCTGTTAACCCTTCCTGCGCAGCGAGTTCTTCCACGATCTTCAGGTATTCTGCTTGATCCGGTGAAGGGAAGGTTATTGTAATTCCAAACCGATCCGATAAAGAAAGTTTTTCATCTAACGTATCCCGAACATGCACCTCATCCCCTTGGCGTTCAGTAAAGTTCTCGCGTATAAGATGACGGCGATTCGAAGTTGCGTAAATCAGGACGTTATCCGGGCGTTTCTCCACTCCGCCTTCTAATACCGTTTTTAATGCTTTATAAGCCAACTCTGTTTCTTCAAAGGAAAGATCATCAATAAATAAAATAAATCTTTGAGGATGTTGAGCAAGAAAACGAATCATTAAAGGAAAATCCGTTAAATCTCTTTTCGATAGCTCAACCAATCTGAACCCCTTCTCATAATATTCCTGAAGAAGGGCTTTAACCAAAGAAGATTTTCCAGTTCCACGATTTCCGTAAAGTATCACGTTATTTGAAGGATATCCGGCAAGAAAAAACTCCGTATTTTCGAGAAGGATTCCTTGTTCACGCTCTTGACCAATGAGCTGCTCTTTGCAAATCGGATCAGGCTTTACCCGAACCAGGGCTTTCTCTTTTCCGTCCCATTTAAAGGCCATACCCGTTGCCATCAATCCTGAACCTATTTTCCGGTAAAAGCCGGCCAGCTCATAAATAGCCTCTTCTTCAGTTCCAGAAAACAAGATCTTCTTGACATGATTCCTACAATATTCCAAATATTGTCCTGCACGGCTTGGATCCTGGTCATTCCCGTTTTGTTGCGGAACCCAAAGCGTCCATTGCTCAGGTCTTTCGAGCCATTCTAGCCCTGGCTCTTCCGCAACTGAAGCGTATTCCTCAATCCTCTCAAGGACCATTCTTCTTAGTTCCTCCGGCTGAAGAGCTGCGATCCTTTGCAGAGATTTCAGATCATGAGCCGCCAGGCTCTTCAACCCTGCATCTAAGTTATCCCAATCTTTGCAGCCGGCCTGCTGAGTCAAAATATTGTCCGCCTCTAGAACTCGGTCCCATAAATATTCCGGCCAATTCTTTTCCGTTGCCTGGGCGCAAAAAGAATAATAATTCTCATGCACTTTTCTTAAATTCAGTTTTTCTTCGGTTAAAGAAGTAAATAAGTTCTGCAAACTTTCTACAACCGGGTCCTTTCGGAGTGCTCTATAAATTGCCAGTCCCTCAAAAAAATAAGGATATATAAAGCTTTGAGCGTCGCCGCGCGTGCGAATCCTCTCTACATCCTTGCCAATTACGGTTTCCGTTTGTCTCAATTCTCCTCGTTTCATGCCCCAAAAACTCCTTTAGTGTTATAGTACAACCATACATTATCTCAATCTATTCTATTCAAGTTTTATTCGCCCCGGGAAATGATTTTCCTGCTTAATTCAAAAGTTTTCTTTAGATACGCTTTATTTCTAGTCGTATATTTCCGGTATATTTCTAAACATCCCTATAAAATTTATGCTTGACATCTTCCGAATTTTTGATAATCTAAAAATAAGTTTATATTTCTTAGGTGCCCCTTATGGGGAGAATAGGGAAACCGGTGCTAATCCGGTGCGGACCCACCACTGTAAGGACGAGTCCTCGCTAATCCACTGGCTAATGCTGGGAAGGGGCGATCAGGACGTTTGAGTCTAAGCCAGGAGACCTGCCTAAGAAACAAAAAGTCTTTCCGGGGAATTGGAAAGCGGCGGCGATGACGGAAAAGTCCCGACCACAATCGATTTGTGGCGGGACTTTATTTTTTTAACGAAATGGAGGAGAAAAAAATGTCGATTCAGTTCACCCCCGTAAAATTTCATGGTGTAGAAAATCTGAAAGAAGCGACTCCGCAAAACCTTGAGGAAGCACTTCAAGAACTTAAAGCGGGAATTAAACCCCTTGATCAGGAAGCAATCACAGGTATGCAGCAACGACTCAATGCCAAAATTAAACCTCTTCGAAGCCTTGGAGTCCTTGAGGACCTTGCGCAACAAGTCGCTGGAATCCAACGCACTGCACATCCTGAAATCACAGGTAAAGCAGTTCTCCTTATGGCGGGAGATCACGGCGTAGTCACTGAAGGAGTCAGTGCCGCTCCTCAAGAGGTCACTGTTCAAATGTTTTACAGCTACTTAAGAGGCGAAGCCGGCATTAATATTCTTGCCAAGCATGCAGGAGCAGATGTCATCAGTACGGATATCGGCATAGCCTCCCCCTTAAATCCTGCTGAGCTCATGGTCAACCGTGTTAAAAGCGGAACGAATAATATCGCTCAAGGTCCAGCTATGACTCGCCAGGAAGCGCTTCTTGCTCTCCTTACAGGTGCACAGGTTGCAGCAAAAGCCATTGATTCCGGTATTAACCTTTTGGCAACCGGTGAAGTCGGAATTGGCAATACTACACCGAGTGCAGCTCTCGTTTCAGTTTTCACCGGTCATTCCGTCGAAGAGGTCACCGGCCGCGGTACAGGAGTCAGCGATGAGGCACTTAGACATAAGCAGGAAGTTATTAAACAAGCCCTTAAAGTGAATCAACCCAACCCTGCTGCTCCGCTTGATACTTTAGCTAAAGTCGGCGGACTGGAAATTGCGGCGCTAGCCGGAGCAATCCTCGAAGCAGCTTACCGGCACGTCCCTATTATTCTTGACGGAATCATCTCTTCAGCAGCCGCCCTTACGGCAGCGCAGCTGGCTCCCCTATCTGCTCCCTATATGATTTCCTCTCATAACTCGGAAGAACAAGGTCATCGGCTCGCCTTAAGTCAACTCGACCTCAAGCCCCGCCTTGATTTCCACATGAGACTTGGCGAAGGTACCGGAGCTGCACTCATGTTCCCTATGGTCGAAGCTGCTCTTAAAATTGCGGATGAAATGGCAACCTTCGAGTCAGCCGGTGTCACGACAGGAGACTTTTAAGCCTGGATTCCAGTGATCATAGAGATTGATAGGCAGGGAATGATAAGGAAAACGAGAATACTAAATTTATCCACCGAGCATGTTATCTTATTGCAAAACATGCTTGGAGATATAACTTTTGATGCACCCTAAGGAGGATCAAAATTCTATGTCTGACTTTACGCTTATCACTGGAGGAGCCCGCAGCGGCAAAAGTACTTTTGCCGAAAAATATGCCGCCCACTTCGGGCTGCCGGTTATCTACATTGCGACTGCTCAAATCTTCGACGATGAAATGGCCCAGCGCGTAAAAAAGCATCGTCAACGGCGTCCTGAACACTGGCAGGTCATCGAAGAACCTTACGCTATTAGGCACACCTTAGAGAATATTCAAAATAAAAAGGCCGTCGTCCTCCTCGATTGTGTAACCCTTTGGCTTTCCAATCTTCTCCTGAATGCGTTAAAACCTTCAACAGAGTCTTCCTTTTCTGAAACCCTGACTTCTGAAGCAGAAGATCATATACTGAATGAAGTTCAAATAGTCGCTCAACTCGCAAAAGAAATAACGCCGCCGGTTATTATGGTAACCAATGAAGTAGGGCAAGGCATTGTCCCTGAAAATCCCCTAGCCCGTGCCTATAGAGATTTAGCAGGTAAAGCGAACCAGCTTCTAGCCCATCAAGCGGATACGTTATATTGGATCGTTGCAGGATATCCCGTTGAAATAAAACAGTCGGGGCAGGAAATATTAAACTCTTTAGAATCAAAAGGGAGAGCTTCTCAATGATACGTGTTTTTTTAATTGCGGTCACTTTTTTGACACGTCTTCCTTTTCCTGCGCCAAATGAAGTTACTCAAAAAGAATTCACCAGCAGTCAGCGCTGCTACCCGCTGATTGGTTTGATCCTGGGACTCTTTCTTCTCTTCACTGCCCTCTTTTTACACCCTTATTATTCTCCCTTGATTGTAGCTGCCCTGATTCTGATCGAAGAATTACTATTAACCGGCGGGCTTCATATGGATGGTTTTATGGATAGCATGGATGCTCTTTGGTCGGCCCGTACCCCGGAAAGAATGCTTGAAATTATGAAGGATAGCCGCGTTGGATCGTTCGGTGCCCTAAGCGCGATTGCCATGTTGGTTCTTAAGTTTTCCTTGTTGGCTGAAGTTTGTAGGGCTGGTTCCTATCTAACCTTACTCATCATGCCCATGCTTTCACGCTGGATGTTTTTAATCGGAGTTATCTTCTTTCCCTATGCGCGCAAATCAGGTCTTGGACAAGGCTTTCATGAGGATTTAAAACAAACACCTTGGTTTTTTCTGATTGAGGGTATCTGTTCTCTAGCCTTAGCCATTTATTTACTGCATTGGGCTGGACTTATGGGTTTTCTCTTTTCCTTTCTCTTTCTTCTTTATTTTACACGGAAGACATCGAAGCTCTTGGGCGGACTGACAGGGGACCTTTATGGTGCCAGTATTGAACTGTCTGAATTACTTTTTTTACTTGGAGCTGCCCCTTTCATTCAGCACTAGTTCGATGACACTTAAGCAATCAAATTAAAAGACGGTTTTGGAGTCTTCTCCCTACGAGAAGATCCGAAAACCGTTTTTCTCATCCTTTAAAATTAAATAAATATAATTTGGCCTTTGCCATTTTTCTTGCCCACATAAAGCCGTTGATCTGCTAAACGATACAATTCTTCATAATCGCGGCCTTCCGTTGGAAATTCAGCTACACCAATACTCAAATCTAATCCGAACTCATCCAACTTAAGTTTACTTTTCATCCGTGCTATAGCATTCTTTATTTCAGGACACCGATGTGCATCTGTTAGAACGACAGTAAATTCATCTCCGCCTGTTCGGGCCACAATATCTTCTTCCCGCACGGATGCTCTCAGATTTTGTGCAATCGTCATCAGCGCAAGATCCCCTGTTGGATGACCCTTTGTATCATTAAGAGTTTTAAAATAATCCAAGTCAAGAATGAGTAACAAGAATGTTGATTTCCGCCGCAGCGTTCCAGCCATTTCTTCTCGAATGCGTTGATCAAACCCTTGGCGGTTTAATATTCCCGTTAATCGATCGGTTGAGGCAAGATGGGCTAATTCATCACGCTGGCGAATTGTTTCTAACGCCACCCCAACATCTCGAACATACGCAGCTAAGATTTCCTGACGCTGTTCGGCTACCCACTCCAGCTCATCCATGAGCCAAAGCTCGCCAATAACTCCCGTATGTGTTTGAATAGGTTGAATTAATATTTTCCGCCATTGATCCGGATTTTCTTCAACATCCATAAAACGCAAATTAGGATTGTGATCTGATATATGCTTATAGCCGGTTTTAGCAATTTGTTGATTTATCCAATCCTTCCAATTCCAATCCGCTTGCTTCAAACGTCCAAAAGGCGCCCTGATTTGCCATTCTCCGCTATCCTTAAGAAAGAAAAATCCGCAAGGCAAGTAGAGAATCTCCATCGCCATTTCTCCTGCCTCAGTAAGAAGCTGTTCCTCTGTATCTGCCTGGACAAGAATTTCTGTTCCACGCAATAGAAAGGTTAAAGCTTGCTCCCGATCAATAGAAGCAAAACGCAGCTGCTGTTCATAAACAAAGGAAGAAACAAAAGGTACTGCTTGTCGAATCCAGTATACCGTTTCATCTTCAATGTCATCCAGCTCACGGGCAAAAAGTATAATCTGGCCTAAAGTCTGGCCGAAATGAATGAGCGGCATACATACAAGCGTCTTAAATCCAAATCCTTTTAAGGTCTTTACACAAGGTTCATTGAGTTCATCAAGGTTATAACGTCTTGGCAAAGGATCTGTTGTGCCATGATCTTGATGTTCCTGAACCCAAGCCAATCCGAAATCCTGAGGAAAATCTTTACTTTCAATATAATTAAGCTGTTCTTCCGTAAGAGCACTGATTGAAGCAAGTCCATATTTACCTTCCTGCCACAGCCAAACGCCAACCATAGGAACTCTGAATAAATCTAAGCTTTGCTTAGTAAAAATCTTCAAAGCCGTTATAAGGTCTTCTTCACGAGTAAGGTCTTGAACCAGACTTAAGATATCCTTTGCTCTTATCTTATTATAAAACTCCATTAAATAGAGAAAAGCACCTTGTATTTCACCTGAATTGCCAAACAATGGAATCCCAATAATTTGACAAAGGCGTTCGGAATCTGCACGCCAGCCTTTTTTTCTTATGACTATCTTTTTTTTAGCTTGAAAAATTTCTTGAATCCAAGGCTGATCATTTATCGGCATTCCTAAAGTCATACCCGTTTCAGCTTCCACGCCGGAAGTAAGATATATTACCTCCTTGCAGTTTACTAATACCCACTCATGATCCTCTTTGGATAATGCAGACAAAAGACTCTGAAATTGAGGGATACATTCTTTAAACTGGTGAACAAACATTGATCCCACACCCTTAATTTACATCCAAACAATACTCTTTATCCATTTTATCACAAAAGCGATTATACTTAAATTTCTTTTTATCCTCTTTTAAATATCATTGTGAATCTGCCATTTTTGGACTATACTTTTTCACAACTTCATAAATTAGAAATACTTAAATATAAGAAATCAATCCTTTATCTAGGGGGAAATTTTTAATGCCCAAGAAACAAAAGACAGCTTCATTATTCGCTCTGGCTCTTTCTATAGCCCTAATTTTTTACCTTTATCCTAAGCTGCAGCATCCCCAGGAACTTCATTCCTTTATCATTGGGCTGGGTTGGAAGGGAATTCTCCTCGACTTGCTTATTATTACCATTCAAATGCTGATTCCCGTGATTCCTTTTGCCTTGCTTGCCGGGATGAATACCCTTCTCTTCGGATGGGCTTTCGGCTTTATCCTTTCCTTGCTTGGCAGTCTCCTGGGTTCATCGCTAGGGTTCGCCTTATCTCGAGTTCTTGGGCAGGAATGGGCTCAGCCCAAACTATCAAAGCTGGGAAAATGGTCAAGACTTTCAGATGCTAAGAATTTCTACTTAATTATCCTCGCTCGCCTGATTCCTTTTCTCCCTGCGGCTGCTGTTAATTATGCAGCCGGCATATCCCCGATGAAGTTCACCTCTTTTTTAGGAGCCACTCTTTTAGGTAAAATCCCCATGATTGCCTGGGAATCTTGGATTGGACATGATTTCTGGAAACTCGTTCATCATCCGTGGCGTTTTGCATTTTCCCTTATTATTGGTGCCTTCCTTATCGGCAGCGCCTGGTATGGCTGGTTAAAACTCGATAAATATGAAAACAAGTAGACCTCTCCTTTAATATATGCAAAAAGAGATCAGTCATCTCCTGAGAAGGCGACTGATCCTTAATTTTTCATGATTCATCTCCACGAGCAATCCGCGTGATCTCCATAGCATCTTCCTGATAAATAGCAGAAAGAACCCATTGTTCACGTTCCCAGGCAAATTCCCAGAATTCAGTAAAATAGAGACGATTATCATCTTCTCCAGCGATAATCTTTCCAGAAGCGTCCACAGTATAGTCGATTAAGCTTGCTGAAATCATCGTGATAAAATGCTGACTCGATTCGTCTAAATGACTGTGGATAAATTCCACATCACCTTGATGAAGCACGGGTTCTTTAATAACATTTCGTTCACCACGATTACGCATATTGGCCAGATCTGTTCGATATTTCATCAAGAGTGAGGAGCTTAAATATTCCTCACCTCCGCTTAAGTCCTGACGAGTCCAGGCATCCTGCAGCCAGAAATAAACCTGGCGTACTCTGCCAACCAAAAGTTCCCGATCCCAGCGCGGAAAAGTTTCAGCGTAATATTTCATATTCTCACGGGTAAATTGGATTGCTTTGCCAAAACGTTGCAGATTTCTTTCATTTGTAATTGGACGGCCTGTAATATCCACTGGCGTTAATGAGTCATCCGAGGCTCCCCATCCGTTTGAAGAAGATGGAGTATGCGGATCCCCAAAGCTCTTACTTTGACCTCTTCCTTTTCGCCAGGAGGATCTCGAGCGAAGTGCTTTAAGGATAAGAAAAGCAATTATTAATAAGAAAATCAGGCTGAAAAAACCGCCGAAAGCTGAGCCGCCTCCTCCATAGAAGGGACTACCCCAGAAAAAAGGAAAAAAGTGAAATCCTCCAAAACCGAAACTCCCGCTTGAAGACCCTCCTGATAATCCACCGGAAAATGAGCCCCCGCTAAAACTACGGCCAGAGCTTCCGCCGATACTTCCACCCTTCCCTCCGCCAGCGCGAGCCAAAGCCACGGCGGCTTGGCTCGCGAATAACATGAGAGTCGTGATGGCAATGCTGATTCGTTTCGTCCACTTCTTCATGCCCATCACCTGCTTTTGCTTTATAGCTATTCTTCTTTTTTAAATTGTGCTTTCAATTGAGCTAATTCATCTTCGACTTCCGTATTTGCCTTACTCTTTTCTAACTCAGCAAATTGGTCCTCCATGGAATTTCCAGAGTTGACCATGGTTCGAGATGCTTTTGCTTCAGCTTCCATCCGTTCCACACGTTCTTTCATCCGATCCATATCAGCCATTGGATCCTTCGTGGACATCCCTGAAATTGCTTCATTGGCCTTTTTCATCGTTTCGGCACGGCGTTGGCGCATAACAAGATTATTACGCTCCGTCTTAGCCTTCTCTAATTTTTCGCTCAAAATACGGAGATTTTCCTGTAAATCTTCAACAGCCTTATCTTGATCTGTCAATTGAGCTTGATAATCGGCGACACTCGTTTCCGCTTGTTTTTTTAGAGTGAGCGCAGTACGAGCCAAATCATCTTTTCCTTGCTGCACTGCTAAAGTCGCTTGTTCTGTCCGCTGGGCAATTTCCTTATTCAGAGCCGCAATGCGCTCCTCGAGTTGGATCTTATCCGCTACAGCACGGTTGACTTGAATCTGAAAATTTCGAACTTCTTCGGTCGCCCGGTCAACATAAAGATTAAGCATCTTTTCCGGATCTTCTGCCTTGTTCACCATATCCATAATATTCGCTTGCAACAAATCTTTAACACGTGAAAATAAACCCATTTTTCATTCTCCTTTCAAATACCCTAAAGACTATTAAATCCTCAACATAAATTAACTATAACCTTTCACATTAAACCTAATCTTAACCCTATTAAGTTTTAAGCGACTTCAGTTTCTTTTTGGATTCTACTCCTTTCCCATAAATCCTTTTAAAGTCAGAGAATATTATTAAGTTTCCTTCGAGCAGGTTCTGAGTAATCGAGCTGTTTACATGATATTCACACAATCAAGTGTAACAAAGAGTTTAGACATTGTCATGAAATAATTATGAACTTTTCATGAAACTTAATCCTTTTTCCCTTCGTTCACCACCTTTAATAAAAAATAAAGACCTTACCCCCTGCTTGGGTAAGGTCTTGCAATTCGTAAACAGTGATAGGCCGAGTTCACATCGAACCGAATGACGACACTATCCACGGCAATGCTGCCGCTCGCTACTCCCCTTACTTTATGCTTTTCGGCTTTAAATTTAAAACCGAAAATCTTATGTGATTAGTTTATGCGAATTCGATAATAATGTCAAATAAATTATTTACTCATTTTTGCTGTCTACTTCTTTTTAAATAGATCCCAATCAATAAATCTCATACTATCTCTTCCATTCTCATCCGTTCTCAATTACTATAAGTTTTACTCACTAAAAAGTCGATTTCCGTTTAAAATAGTTCGTCAAATCCCTGAAACAGGACTATAATATGCTCATAATTTATTCCTAAATTGAGGAGGAAGAAAAATGATTGTATCCCATGAACGTGAAGTACTCGGGACACGGCTCCAAAGCACAGATACGAAAGATGTTCTCAAAAAAGTCTTAGTTTCGCCAAATGAAGGTTGGGAAGGTTATGTCATGCGATCCTTTGAACTGGGCGAAGACGGCTGTACCCCTCAACATACACATGCATGGCCTCATATCAATTATATTACCCATGGTAAAGGAATTCTTCACCTAGACGGAACGGATTATGAAGTCGAAGCAGGCTCCTTTGCTTATGTACCAGGAGGTAAAATTCATCAGTTTCGCAATGTTGGTACTGAACCCTTTTCTTTTATCTGTATTGTCCCAGAAGAAGGAGATAAATAAGTCACTCAAAAGGGACTGTTGCAAAACAAGTCCTTTTTGAGTGCGCACAATAATTATGGACTATTGCAAAAGACCCGAAAGCGTAGTTTCTCGCATAGAAGTGAACGATTCGTGGAGGGACGTGCAGGTGAACAAAGCTTTCGTAGCGTAGCGCAGCCACAGGTTCACATCAGGTATCGCCCAGAGGTTTGGCGGAGCTGCTACGAAGGCAAAGTGAACCAGTCCCGGAGCGCCTGAGTGAGCGGATATGCGAGAAACTACACGACCATAGGTTTTGCAACAGCTCCTTTTATTTTGCATTTTTGTTTTATTCCTTGTTATTCGTTCGTTAGGTTATCTATGCGCACCCAGCGCGAACGTGCTACTGCAAATTCCTGTTCTCCATCCGCCCCCGAAATCTGATGTAAAAAAGAGGAGCTTTTATCATCTTTTTCTTGTTCAGCCGTTCGGGCAAGTATGCTTTGACCATAGGTACTCTCTTTTTTATAGACTACCTCCAATGAAAAGATCTGATAAGATTCATAAATTTCTTGGGGAATTGTCTCAAGCAGCCATTCAATATATTTTGCATTATTTACATGCGCGTTCGTATCAATATCACCACGGCGCACTAGAAATTCGCACTGTTCACCTGGAGAAGATTCTGTAAAAACCAACTCGGGAAAAGGCTCGGAAATAACCTTTTCTGATTTAAACACGTAAGCCTCAATAACTTCCTTTGGGATGCGCACAGGCCGCCTTTTCTTTAAATTCATAAAAATCCACAGAGAACTCACTTCAGCAATACTCCCACCCTCTGAATCTCGAACTAAAAATTCTCGTTTTCCGTAAAAACGGTTAAATTCAGAAGGCCAGGTCTGGATCGTCACTTTTTCACCCCGTTTGGGGAAACGTTTGAATTTAACTTGCCAATGGACTAAAACCCAACCAAAACCCATTTCAATCAAACGGTTAACCCCATATCCAACAGATTCAGAGTGAGCTATCGCAGTTTCTTCGAGGTAATTAAGGAGCGCAACCAAAGTAAGTTCTTGTTTAGTATTAACTTCATAGTAGTACACTTCAAATTCCTTTTGAAACGTTCTTGCTAAATTATCCATTTTTTCTCCTTTGCAACAGATTCTCTAATTCTTGACTTACTACATATTCCACACAATCAATAATTTTCCTTTTTAAAGCACGTATTAAACTAACTTTCTTAAAAAGTATTGCATGATCTCAATAGAATTCGTTTATTCTATAGTCGTTGTTACTATTGAATGCATTCGATTCAGGAGGTTTATAACCATGTCCTGGGAATTATTAAAAAAAGGAAATGCCTCATCTGCAGCCGCAACTTTAGGAAACATCGGCCTATGCATCATCAAATGGATTGCCGCCATTCTTAGCGGAAGCGGGGCTATGTTTGCAGAAGCCATGCATACGCTTGCTGATGCAGTAAACCAAGGGTTTGTTTTCACCGGAAGCATCCTTGCTGAAAGAAAACCTACACGGCGTTTTCCAAGCGGGTTTGGCCGCCTCATCCACGTATTTTGCATGGTCGCCGTCATCGTCGTAACCATAATGGCTTATGAAACGGTTTTAGAGGGAATCCGACTGATACGTCATCCTGTTCCAACGAGCAACTTGGTCCTAACGATCGGAATCCTCTTTGTCTCCATTATTACCGACGGTTATGTATTATTGAAAGCTTTTCGCGAAATCGCTCATGAGACGCATACCGAAGAAAGCGGCGGCAATCTCTTCATCAATGCTTTCCGCAACGTTGGACGTGCCGCCCCACCAACTCGACTTGTTTTTTACGAAGATCTTGTAGCTACTTCCGGTGCCGTCTTAGCTGTACTTGCGATCCTCGTCAGCCATTATACACTATTTAAAACAATGGATGGTATTGCAGCGGTCATCATCGGCTTCATGATGGGCGGAGCGGCATTTAAGGTTGGCTATGACAATATGGTAGGTTTAATTGGTGTAGCGGCTCCCCGAGATATCGAAGAGAAAGTCGCTGCGATTATTTTCTCCGACCCAGATGTTCGCGACATCAATCGCCTGCGAATTATTCAAGAGGGACAATATTATCATACTGAAAGTTATATAGAACTGCGTGCCGGTCTATCCCTGGCAGAAGCGGAAAACATCAAATATCGAATCCGCGATAAACTTCTGGCTTACCCTGATCTTAATGATGTCACTTTAGGAATTCTTGAAGATAACGGCGCTCAGGATTGGAGCTTAGAGGACTAAGGCCTGAACTAGTATCCGTTTAGTTCAGGCCACTATGTGGGAAACCCAATTATATAATTATTTGACTGAGCGACCATTGCTGCATTGATTAAAGTCCGGCTTCTTTAAATAATTGACGAATTTGATCAACTTCCTTTGGCCCAACAGGGAGCAGAGGCAGGCGTACACTGCTGTTAATATCAATGCCCCTTAATCGACATGCTTCCTTAGTCATAGCGATCATCGCTGAACCTGTATTGTAAATCCTTGAAAGTACCCCTAACTGCTTTGCAAACTGCTTGCTCTTTTCATAATTGCCTTCTAAATAACTATTATATTCCCCGACAACAAGCTGAGGCGCAAAATTGGTGATAGCCGTCATCGCACCATCCCCGCCTAATGCGAGAAGATTGAGAAGATGATCTTCCAAACCCGTAAAAACAGCGAAATTAGGATTAATCTTTTTAACCTCGTACACTAATTCCCGCAAATAGCTTACACTATCGATTGTTGCTTTAATACCTATGATGTTCGGAAAATCCTTAGCTAAGCGTGCAATCAGGGAGACAGGCATATTTTGACCCGTCAGAGCTGGATAATTATAAATCAAAACAGGTATATCTACCGCCCCTGCAACTTGAGCATAATGATTATAAAGCTCGCGTTCTGCTAAGGGTATGTAATAAGGAACAACAACCGTAACCGCATCCGCGCCAACTTCTTGGGCGTACCGAGAAAATTCGCAGGCTTCCCTCGTATTAGTGCTGCCTGTCCCTATTAAAACGGGTACTCTTTTATTAATATATTTTACAATAAATTCAGCGAATTGCTTTCTCTCTTCTAAATTTAGGTTAGAAAACTCCCCCGAAGTACCTAACGCAAAAATACCATGGACTCCATTGCTAATCAGAAAGTCAATCAATCTTTGATTGCCTGCCCAATCCAATAGCCCCTCTTCATCAAAAACCGTCAGCATTGCAGGTATAATACCGCGAAATTGCTTAATCATCATAAAACTCCTTTCTCAAACTTCAGTATCAAGTTTTATATTTGATTTAAGTAAATTAATGCATACTATTCGGTGTATTCTCATATTTCCCTCCTATTTTTTAATATCAGTTATCATGGAAATCAGGGGAAATCAGGGAAATACTCAAACCTTTTATATTTTTTCTTGACGTGTATGAAGTTATCCTTTAATATATCTATATAATGTTCAAAGGGGAGTAGCTGTACAGCAAAGTCGTCAATTCGGAATTTGATTCCCGGCTTTGTTGGCAACTCAAGTTGTTAGCAAGACCTTTGCCCAAAACGGGCGGAGGTCTTTTTATTTTCTTTAGAAAAATTCATTGAAAGTGAGGAAAAAAGAATGGAATTTTTAGCTAATGGTTTTTTTGCGGCTCTGTTATCTATCGTAATGATAGATTTAGTTCTAGGTGGAGATAATGCAATTGTAATCGGTTTAGCCGCCCGTAATCTCCCTCAGCACGAACAAAAAAAGGTGATTTTTCTTGGAACACTAGGTGCAATCGTAATTCGTGCCTTAACTACCCTTATTGCAGTTTGGCTGTTAAAAATCCCCGGGCTATTGCTTGCGGGAGGAAGTTTTTTGGTTTGGATGGCTTACCGTCTTCTAACTCAGGAGAAAAGCCCTGATGTCGCTTCCAGTGCCACCATGTGGGCTGCAATTCAAACGATTATTGTTGCCGATGCAGTCATGGGTCTGGACAATGTCCTGGCAGTCGCCGGGGCCGCTCACGGAAGCTATGCCTTGGTCGTTTGCGGCTTAGCTATAAGCATTCCAATCGTCGTTTGGGGCAGTACCTTAGTTATCAAGGCTTTAAATCGCTTCCCATGGTTAATTCAGTTTGGCTCTGCCGTAATAGCCTATACCGCCTCCACAATGATCAGCGATGAACCGTTCCTTCACAGCATATTTTCTGTTAATCCCCTATTGCGTTGGGGCTTAACTATTGCTCTGATCACAGGTGTCTTATGGGCAGGCAGACGTAAAATTGCTCAAAAAATAAAGGCTGCCGATAAATCGATTGCCTAATAATAAAATGGTATGTACAATAGGGACGAATAATTGAATCGCCTTCCCTATTTAGTACAACAAAATGAAGGAGAGATAAAAATGGCTCAAGATCTCGCTAAAAAACTCTTATTGCATAAGGTTCATGGGGCCACCCTCGTAAATGCTCCTGATGATTTCATTACTAAACTGCAGAACGAGTTGCCTGAGCATAAAATATTAACGGATATGCCCAAAAATGACGCAGACTTTATTCACCTGTTCGTCCATGATAGCTCTGAACTTAAAAATGCTTTAGAAGGGGTCTACAAACATTTAAAACCCGACGGAATACTTTGGGTATCCTATCCTAAAAAATCATCCAAACTTAAATCTGATCTCAGTCGAGATCTCTTGCAATCGTTGCTGCGTGAAACAAATTATGAAGGGGTTTCCCTGATTTCGATTGACGAGACCTGGTCCGCCATGCGCGTTAAGCCTATGAAAGTTGACTAACAGCAGCTGCCGTCAGAACAATCGCAGCTCGGTTCACTCCCGGTCAGCCACCCCTTGATGATAGCAGAAGCACACCCTACCCCAGGATTAACTTCTAAAGCATTAAACGGACAATTTTTGACACAAGCTCCGCATTCTATGCAACGGTCTTTATCTCTGATAACCGACTTACCGTCACTCAGTACAAATACCCGATGCGGACAAACTTCAATACACTGACCGCAGCCAGTACACCGTTCCGCATTTAACTTTAAAGTAACAACATTTTTTAAGTATTGATGTTTCATATTATTCACTCCTTGGGTTTAGTCTCAGAACAACTATCAACGAATCGCCATCATATTTACTAACGGATAAAGCTCTCTATTAAAATAAGCACTCCACCAAGAAAGAGTGAAATGATCATTACAGGAATAGCTATTCTCATTTCCTTTAAGACACCTGAAAAAGAGGTATATGTTGTTGATCCTGTAAAGTTCATGGCAAGGTAAGCCGAGACAGGGGGCAAAAGAAGCATATAGGCAATTGCTCTTAAACTGCTATATTGCAATTGACCTGGCCACCCATTGATCAGATTAACACCGATAATCCATGCCACTCCAAGCAACCAACCCTTCCAAGCAAAAGCTCGGCCTGGAATCCAAGGCAACAGAACCGGGGTTAGAATACACCCCACAATTACAGCTCCTGCATAAGCATAGAAATCAATAATATCAAAAGGACCAATTCCTGCTATATTGAGCAAAAAGAGAAATCCAAAAATAATTAAGGAAGGCCTGAACGTATGAACTAATTCTATTGGGGTTAATATCAGTCGATCATAAGCGCTGAACTTAACCGTTCTCATTTCTTTAGCGGCTTTCATTCCTGATTTGAGAAAAGCCCGAATATCACTTGCCCTGACCGGACCATAAATCACCTTGAACCCTGTGTACTTCGTAATTTCATAGGCCTTTATACCGGGTGCTCCCAGTTGAGGTAAAATCAGCGTTTTATGCTCGACCAGCTTTAAAAGTTGTGTACTGCCGATTCTATTGATCAGTTCGGAGGTTCCAAAAGTACCCTTTCCTGCGGCACACCACACATTGACACCCTTTGTGTCAAGAACGAGAAGCCATGCATCAATCCCTTTTAATTCTTTTCGAAGCATGTCAAAGCTAAGCTTGTAGTTTGCGCTGACTAAAACAGGAGACTTACTGTGTGGTTTACCCACAGTATAAAGACCTGGATCTATCTTATAATTCATTCGATTAATGCCCCACCGAACTTTCCATGAGCCTACTATATCGTGAAGCGTCAGCTCATCAGAGGTTGGCGTTATTTTTATCTCTCTTTTTGTAAGCAGTTCCATCCTTCTGCACTCTCTTTTCGTACAAAATCTAATCAACAATTAAATTATATTTATTATATCGATAAATGTCTATATGATGAAGTAAAAAAATAGAGCCTGTGAGAACAGACTCTTGCGGAATATTTAAATTAGCTTTGTTTTGCTGCCTCATTGGGTTGACCATGTCCAACATTCTTATGACACGTAACGCATGATATGTTGGATTGAAGGATTGGTGCATGATTCATCTTAGGTGCCAATTCTCCCGAGGTTAAATTGATGTTTTTGGCTTTGGGGAATGCACTGTTATTCCCGGAATGACAAGCAATACAGGCTGCAGGATCAACATGGGCTTCAATTTGATCAGGAATTTGGTTTGTGACATGCTCATAAACCTGATTTAGCCCATTAATCTTAGCGGTAACGTAGCCAACTGTTCCCGGGCTTGCATGGCAGCTTAAACATGTTACATCCTTATGCGGGCCAGTACTCCAAGCTGTAACTTGCGACTGCATTTCATGGCAACTCGCGCAAAAACTCGGTTGCGAGGTGAAGTGCATCCCCACGACAGCAAGAGCAATAAGTATGACAGCAGAAAGAGACGATAACAAAATGATTTTTTTAGCTTTGTTTTTCGGCTTACCTTCTTTTTCTGCCTCATTGCGGTCAATACTCAATTTCTTCTTTCTCCTCTCGTTCCAGATATATACAGCCCTCATAATACATTATTTTTAACGATTTGCTGAGAGGTCATTTGTACTAATTTTAAAATTTTCAACTTATAATTTACAAAAAGAAAGTCTTAATCCGTAACCTAAATAATAATTTTCTTAGAGATTTTTAATGGCGGAACCCTTCACGGGTTCCGCCATTAACGGGTTCCGCCATTCACTTTGTTTTTTATTTTGCGAGGTCAGGCAGTGCCTTTTTGATGATATCAAGGTAAGTTTGGTTCTTAATCTCAATCTGTTTAGTTGCCGGATCATCACCCATGTCTTGATACTTCATAGCTCCGAAGCTATGATCACGAGTAACATGACCGTTGGGATCTGTTGTATTTTTCCACATAATTGCATCAAGTTTAGCTTGATCAATTTTGCCCTCGTGGCAAGAATTACAAATATCCACTGGGTTATCCTTCTTAATCAGCACACCGTTTGCGTTCGCTTTATGCGGTCCATGACAGGTTAAGCAACCATTAGTCATTCCGCTTGTATTATGTTTACTAAAGGCCCAATCCCGTGTTCCTTGATGGTTATTAGTAACAATAGCACCTGTTGTTGCATCTTTCACCGGATCGGAATTATGACATTTGAGACAAGTATCGCTGTCTGGAAGTGCATTTCTTGGTGATGCCATGATCGTACCTTTTTTCTTATCGTCCGGTGCGGCAACATGGTTGCTTCCGGGACCGTGGCAAGATTCACAAGAAATTCCTGCGGATGGTGAGTTGGCGGGAACGCCGGGGGCATGGCAGCTTGCACAGCTTGTACCGTCCGCTGCCTGCCAGTCTGGTTTGCCATCTTTGTCAACATCAACAGATTTAGCGGCATCAAGAGTATATTGATCCCCGTTCTTAACGAGTTTTGCGATGCGGTAAATCTTATTTTTAAATCCAGGGACCTCAGCCATGACATATTCGTTCATCATAACGCCATAGATTTTAATTTTTGAAAGATCAACTTGTGTTGGCTTGGTGTTGTTGGTATCAACCCCGTCAAAAAGGGTTAACGTTGTAGGAGCGTTACTTAACTTGAAAGCCGAAAGAGGTTGGAATGCCGTTGAGTGTTTCGTGGTATGGAATGCTGTAACCTTTGTGCCATGACAGGAATTACATGTGTCATCACCGACATATGTAGCCGCAGCCGTTGCAGTTGTTTTCGTAGCATCGGCTTTAGGCGCAGCCGTTTGCGTAGATCCGCATCCAACTGCAACTAAGGCAACCATTGAAAGCAATCCTGCGCTTAAAATGAGATGTTTAAGCTTTTTCACAGTTCCTTTTCCCTCCTTATGATTTAATAAAATCAGCTGACTGATTCTACCCTCCTTTGTTCGATAGTTTGGAAATGTGAATATGGGGTCATGTACGAAATTGGTAAAAATTGCACAATCTACTCCCCATACCACAAACGACCATTTTTATTTATATACTGGTCGTCTTCCCTCATTTTTGACTACGTGTAATATTTTAACATATATATTGTTTTTGTCTATGAAGAATTGATTATTTTTATTTAATTTTTTTATATTTTACATCGAAATATCTTATAATAAAACGCCAACTGAGTTTGAATATACTCAAATTGGCGTTCTATTTATTACTTAACTTCAAAAAATTTTCAATCACTTTAATATTTATCTTAAGTTATAGTTTAGAGTATTCCTTAACATATCCGGGGAAGATGTTCTCCTTCAAGCATACCCAAAATTCGTTTTCCCCCTAATGGTGTCTCTAATAGAACTCGTCCGGAATTTTCAGCCTGAACTTTTCCGATACGCGCTGCATAGCGTCCTAAAGGATGATTCTTCATCTTCTTCAAAACTTCCTCAGCCGCACTTGGTGAAACAATAACTAAAGCTTTCCCTTCATTGGCTAAATAAAGCGGCTCAAGCCCCAACATTGCACAGGCACCTTCAACACTGGGTAAAACGGGTAAATTAACTTCTTCTAACAGCATGCTGACACCTGCTTGCTGAGCCAATTCATTTAATGTCGTCGCTACACCGCCCCGCGTGGGATCTCGCATACATTTAACGCCTGGCTGATAAAAAGCGTCAATCAGCCCATTTAAAGGTGCACAGTCACTGACGACAGGAGTTTGAAATTCAAGGCCTTCACGCTCTGATAAAATGGCAATCCCATGATCTCCGATCGTTCCGGTAATGAGAATCTCGTCTCCTGGTTGAATCTGCGCCGGTCCGACTAAGCGCTCCATCCTATATCCGATTCCTGTTGTGTTTATAAAAATTTGATCCGCACTCCCCCGCTCCACGACTTTTGTATCACCGCATACAATTTTTACGCCGGCATGAGAGACAGTCCCGGCAATGCTCTGAATAATTCGTTCTAATTTCTCCAAGGGAAAGCCTTCTTCTAAGATAAGCGCGAGCGTTAAAAACTGAGGAATAGCTCCGCTCACTGCCAGATCATTAACTGTACCGCATACCGCAAGCTTACCGATATTTCCCCCTCGGAAAAAAAGCGGGGAAATGACAAACGAGTCAGTGGTTACAGCAATCTGAGCCTGACCCGGCAGAACTGTCGCATCATTCATCTGATCCAAATACGAATTGCCTAAATATTTCTGAAAAAGAGTACTAATCAATTCGTGACTAAGTCTCCCGCCGCTTCCGTGGGCCATCATAATGCGTTCCATTAATTCACACTCCCTTGTGCGTAGCGATAATAAGCCGCGCAAGATCCCTCGGCAGAGACCATGCACGGTCCTACAGGCTTCAGCGGAGTGCAATGTCGGGCAAACAAAGGACATTGCGTGGGGTAAATAAGTCCTTTTAGAACCTCGCCGCACCGGCAGCCCGGAGTTTCCTTTGAATGAAAGATCGGTAAGGAAAATTTGCGGGCTGCATCCCATGCCGCAAACTCCTCTCGTATCCCTAAGCCACTGGAAGGAATCAAGCCAATCCCCCGCCACGAAGCATCAACAGGTTCAAATACCTTTTTAATTATCTCTTGAGCATGCAGGTTTCCTTCTGCCTTTACCACGCGTTTATACTGAATTTCAATCTCCGAACGTCCTTCTGCCCGCTGCCTTAAAAGCATTGCGACAGCTTCCAAGATATCGAGAGCTTCAAAGCCCGTGACAACACCCGGTTTTCCATAGTCTTCAGCCATAAACCGAATCGGTTCAATGCCGATAATCGCACAAACATGCCCTGGATCGAGAAAGGCATCGACAACAAGTTTTTCATCCTCCGCCAATAATTTTAAAACAGGAGGAACGACCTTGTGCAGAGATAAAACGCTGTAATTTTTAATTTCTTCCCTTTTCGCGGTCTCAAGACTCACCGCAACCGTCGGAACCGTTGTTTCAAATCCAATACCGAGAAAAACAACCTCTTTGTTTGGGTTTTCACGAGCTAACTTCAGAGCTTCTTGCGTGGAATAAACTACCCGGACGTCTGCTCCCTCGGCTCGCAACGTCTGCAGGTTTTTTTCCGTCCCCGGCACCCGAATCATATCACCAAAGGTTGCCGTAATCACATTAGGCTGGGCTGCTAAATAAAGAAATCGATCAATATCACTATTATCCGTTACACATACCGGACACCCCGGACCGGAAATCAAACGAACGGTATCCGGCAAGAGCTCGCGCAGTGCGTTTTTAGCAATAGCAACCGTATGAGTTCCGCAAATCTCCATAATGGTAAACGGGTTCCCCGCTAACGTCTGGATTTCTGCGAGATAGCCGTCAGCCTTCACTGCCAAATCGTTATTCCTCTTCATAGGCATGAGCAACCTCCATCCAAAGTGCTTCCGTTTCCTGCGCGATCTCTTTCTCTATGACTTCAATGGCAAAACCTGCATGTACTAATACATAATCCCCAATCTTGACCTCGGGAACCAAGTCTGTGCCAATAGCACGTTCATTGCCCATCATATCAACTTTTGCAATAGAACCTTCTAATGAAACAACCTTAGCCGGAATAGCTAAACACATCTTATAACACCTCATTTGCAATCAATAATTGCCCGAAAGCAAGTCCTCCGTCTCCGGGAGGAAGAGTTCGTGATCGTAAGACTTCAAGTTCCTTCTCTTGACATAGTTTAAGTATAGCTTCAGTCAGAAGCTTGTTTTGAAAAACCCCTCCGCTCAAAACCAGGGGACCTTTTTCAATCTGCAGTTCAACTGCAAGATCTACTATAGCATGAGCAAGCGATAGATGAAAGCGATAGGCTATCTCCTCAAGGCTTACCCCCAACAAAAGATCTCTCATGAGCTCTTTAAAAATCATTCCGATTCTAAGAATAATTTCATCATTCTCAACGCTCATTTTATATGAATAATGTTTATCTTCCAAGTGATTCTTCAACTTAAACCTTTGAGCCGTACTTTCCAACTCAATCGCAGCCTGTCCCTCATAAGTGACCTTTCGGCAGACCCCCAGTAAACCGCTGACCGCATCAAAAAGCCGCCCGGCGCTTGAGGTCTGAAAAACTTGAAATCCTGTTTTAAGTTGACGATCTAAAATTTGGCGTTCCACTGCAGATAGTCCACTCCAAAAAGGCTCCGTTTCAACCCACTCTTCCTCTGTCAGGAGAGTTTTCAGATAAGCATAAGCCAGACGTAACGGATGTTTCGACCCTGCGTCCCCGCCGGGAAGCGGTAAATATTCGAGATGGCCTTTGCGCTGATAGCCTTTGGCATTTCCGAACAAAACTTCAAAGCCCCAAATACATCCATCCTCTCCAAGCCCTGTTCCATCACAAATAATTCCTAAAGTCGGCTCCGTTCTATCCCATTCCCCCAACACACTTACAAGGTGAGCATGATGATGCTGAACGGGATGTTTAGGCAATGGCTGTTCTAAAGCAAAGCGGGTCAGCTCATAGTTCGGATGTTTGTCATAGGCAAGAGCTTGAGGCGTAATATTAACAACTCTTTGAAAGGAATCCAGTTCTTGATAAAAACGTTGCAGATTTTCATACCCTTCCATATCACCTAAGTATTGACTGACAAAAGCCCGTTCCCCTGAGGCCAAACAGAAAGCATTTTTAAGTTCTCCTCCAACTCCGAGAAACGGAGTCTTAATATGATAGGAGGACATCATAATTGGAAGCGGTACATAGCCGCGAGCCCGGCGAAAAAAAACAGACTTCTCACCGATGACCTGAACTACAGAATCGTCACAAGGATGATAAATATCCCGGTCATGAATCAGAAAATAATCTGCAATTCCCTTTAAGCCTTCCAACGCATCCTCATTTTTATATATTAGTGGCCTGCCGCTAAGATTGGCACTGGTCATGACCAAAAAATCATAAGTTCCCTCAAATAAGAGATGGTGAATTGGAGTATAGGGAAGCATCATTCCTAGGGTATTTATACCCGGGGCAATTTCCTCCGGCAAAGAATTCAAATGTTTCGACCGGCGTTCTAAAATGACGATCGGCGCAGCCATACTCTTTAACAAATTTTCCTCCAGTTGGCTGATTATAACCTCTTCACGGGCTTTCTCCACCGACCGAACCATTAAAGCAAAAGGTTTTGCCCCTCGCTCCTTTCGTTCACGCAGGCGCTGGACTGTTTGCGTATTGCGAGCATCGCAGACAAGATGAAACCCTCCCAGCCCCTTGACTGCGAGGATTGCCCCTTGAGCCAGCTGCTCAACTCCAATTCCGGGAAGTATCTGTCCCTGAGCATCTACAAGTTGTACCTTAGGTCCGCAATCTGGACAAGCAATGGGTTGAGCATGAAAACGCCGATCTTCGGGATTATGGTATTCAGATGCACAGGTTCCGCACATTGGAAACTTAGACATCGTGGTTTGTTCGCGATCATAAGGTACATCGCGAATTATAGTATAGCGCGGTCCGCAATTCGTACAATTGGTAAACGGGAACTGATAGCGCGGGTTTGCTGGATCAGCCATGTCTTTAAGGCAATCCTGACATGTTGCTACATCCGGCGCAATCAAAACGTTCGCTTCCTGCTCCGCTTCGCTTTGAATAATTTTAAATGTTTCACAGTTTTTACATGTGCTGTTTTCCGTTCGCATAGTAACGATTTTGGATAAGGGCGGGGCTTCCTTAATCAATCGTTCATGGAATAAATTTAGATTATCTCCTTCGGCATAAATCGTTACGCCACGACTCGAGTTACTAACCCATCCTTTAATTCCCATTTCATGAGCAAGCCTAAAAACAAAGGGGCGAAAACCTACGCCCTGTACAATTCCATTAAGGAAAAAAGTCTTTGCTTCCTTAGAACACTTATCTTGTTTCGTTATTAAGCATCTCCTTTTTCCCAAACATAATTTTATGTACTATTTTACCTGATTTTATTTAAAAACTTAATAAGATTAAGATAAGATTTCAAAATACTTATATATGTATTTTAAATGTCAAATTTTTATTAAATTCGCAGGATATTTTGCTTTTTCACCGAATAAGTAATATTTATATTAGTCTGTATTGTTCCGATTGTTCAATCAATTCTGAAATCACTATTAAAATCAGGAGGTGTTCTAATCATTATGGGAAATTTTGATCTACTTACCGCCAAAGGGGTTTCTCGCCGTGACTTCATGAAATTAATTGGAGCAGCCGTTGCAGCCTTTGGTTTACCGGAGCTTATTGCACCGGAAGCAGCTAATGCTGTGGAACAGGCCATTAAAAAACCCCCGGTGATCTGGTTGGAAGGAATGAATTGTACAGGATGTACAGAATCAACGATTGCCACCTTAAATCCTTCGGCTGCCGAACTTATCCTCGACATGATCTCTATTCGTTATCATGATACGATCATGGCCGCATCGGGCGAACAAACTGAAGAAGCTTATCAGGAAACAATCAAGGATAAATTTATCCTTGTTGTTGAAGGTTCGATTCCAGCCAAAGAAGACCGCTATTGTATGGTCGGAGGCAAGCCTTTCCGCAAAACTGTTATCGAGGCCGCCCAAAAAGCTCAAGCGGTTATTGCTATTGGAAGCTGTGCTAATGAAGGCGCAGGAATACCAGGGGCTTGCGCAACCGGAGCCGTTGGCGTAACAGAAATTCTACGAACAGAGGGAGTAAAAACTCCTTTAATTAACCTTCCTTGTTGTCCTGTCAAACCTACAACACTCATTGGTACGATTATCTATTACTTAACTTATAAAGACGTTCCCCCCCTTGATGAATCTCATCGTCCCGTGGCGTTCTACGGTACCTTATTGCATAATAACTGTCCGCGCCGCGGTCATTTCGAAAATGGAGAATTCCTTACCGATTGGAATGACCCTGCACAAAAAAGTTATTGCCTGCTTTTAAAAGGCTGTAAAGGCCCGAAAACGTATACAGACTGTGCTCAAGTATGGTGGAATGATAATACCAACTTCTGCATCAATGCAGGATCTCCCTGTGCTGGGTGTGCGGAGAGTTATTTCTATAAGAAAAACAACCCCTTATATTCGAAACATGAGGACTTTAAGCTTCCGGGCATAGGTCAGATAAATGCAGATACTGTCGGCAAAACTGTCGGAGGAGTTGCGGCAATAGGAATCGGCGTTCATTTAGCCGCCACTGTTGCAAGCGGAAGACTGAAAGACCATGACCACAAGGAGGATATGTGAGATGGCAAAGATCGTAATCGATCCTATTACACGCATTGAGGGGCACTTAAGGATTGAAGTCGAAGTAGAGAATGGCAAAGTTTCCGCAGCGCGGGCCCTTGGTACCATGTACCGTGGGATTGAGCCTATGCTGCACGGTCGTGACCCGCGGGATGCAACCTATGTTACAGAACGTGTCTGCGGAGTATGTGCAGGTTCTCATGGATGGGCATCCTCCTTAGCCTTAGATCAAGCCTTCGGAGCAAAAGTTCCTGCCGGTGGACGTCTTATCCGTAATCTGATTATCGGTGCAATGTGGCTGCATGACCATCCTCTTCATTTTTATCATCTGAGTGCTCTTGACTATATTGATGTTATGGCGGTCGCACAATATCAGGGAAAAGATGCCGGTCTGTTGGCTGTAAAAGATAAAATTGTAAAACTCGTTGCGGCAGGAGATACCGCTCCTTTAACACCGCGCTATAAACCCGACGAATTCAGCGTTAAAGATCCGGAATTAGTAACGATGGCAGTTGCCCACTACCTCAAAGCTCTGGAAATGCAAGCCAAGGCCAAGAAGATGTCTGCCCTTTTTGCAGGAAAACAACCTCACCAATCTTCAATCGTCGTTGGCGGCGTAACAATCCTTCCTACAATTAAAACAGTCGCGCAATATCGTTCGATGCTGCTTGAACAAATCGATTTTATTGAAAAAACGTATTTACCCGATGTAGTAACCTTTGGTACAGGTCCGCTCTTACCTTTAGCTCAAGCGGGTATCGGTGGAGGAAGTCCCAACTATCTTGCTTATGGCGGATTCGCTCAAGACAATGAGGGTAAAGAATTATTCCTCAAACGCGGTATCCTTATGAATGGGGATTTAAGCAAAGTCTTACCGGTAGATGAAGCCAAAATTACGGAAGATGTGCAATATTCTTGGTATAAACCCAGTGCTAATGGTAAAACCCCTTATACGGAAGATACCGTACCTGACCTGGATAAGAAGGATGCCTATTCCTTTGTTAAGGCTCCCCGTTACGAAGGCCAGCCGATGGAAGTCGGGCCCCTTGCACGGATGCTCATTATGCAGCCTAAAGGTCTCATGGATATCATCACCAAATACAACATTAAGCCCGGTGCAGTGGCCCGTCATGCCGCACGTGCTTATGAAACACTTCTTCTCGCTAAAGAAATGTTAAATTGGGTTGATCAACTTGAAAAAGAAATGGGTTCCAATTTCCGCATTCATGATACTGAACATTGGAACGCCCCTGAATCCGGACAGGGTGCTGGAATGACTGAAGCTCCGCGGGGTGCACTCGGTCATTTTGTAAAAGTCGCCAATCATAAAATTGACAACTATCAAATGGTTGTTCCTACAACCTGGAATTTCTCCCCTAAGGATGACAAAAATATTCCAGGGCCACTGGAACAAGCCCTAATCGGTGTACCTGTTCCGGATCCCGAAAACCCAATCAACGTTGTCCGTGTTGTCCGTTCCTATGACCCCTGCCTTGCTTGTGCAATTCATCTTATTGACCCCGCCACTAATGACGTGAAAAAATATCAAATCGGCTGGTAGGAAAGGAGGAAAAGAGCATGGTAAATCCACTTGACCATCCCCTCTTTGCCCGTGTTAGCCATTATATCAATCTCATCAATTTTCTTGTTCTTGTTCCTACGGGATTTCTTATCCATTTCCCCTATACAGGAGCACCTATAAATCTTGTCCGCAACCTTCATTTCATTTTTATGTATTCCTTCTTAATCAACGGGTTTGTTCGTTTTTACTGGTCCCTGTTCAGCAAGCACAAAGATCTGGTCAGCGGGTTTTTATGGAACAAGCATGATTTAAAAACCTTTTGGCCGCAGATTAAATACTACTTATTTATAGGTAAACAACCGAATAACCCCAATAAGTATAACCCTCTTCAAAAAACGGCCTATCTTTCTTTTCCCGTCTTGGCTCTCCTTCAAGCTGCTACCGGCTTCATTCTTTACAAGCCTGAAAAGTTTGGCGGCGTAGTCAGTGCACTAGGCGGAATGTCCGCTGTCAGAGGGATGCATTATCTCATTATGATTATATTTTTAGCCATTATTTCGGTCCACGTTTATCTTGTCTTTACTGAAGCCACTGAAATGTTTTGGCTTATGTTCTTCGGTAAAACTGAACATAAGAAGGGAATCTAATAATGCAATCACCACGAATTATGGTTATGGGGGTAGGAAACATTCTTTTATCAGATGAAGGGCTTGGCGTCCGTTTTTTAGAAGAACTGGCTAAAAAACCGCTCCCTGATAATGTAGAACTTCTTGAAGGCGGTACGGCAGGACTTGAACTCGTACATCTGATTAAAGAAGTCGACTTTCTAATCATCGTAGATGCTATCAACGCAAGAACTGAACCTGGATCGCTGTTTCGTTTTCAGCCTGGAGATCTGCAGGTTTTTCCTGAGGAGTATGAAGTTTCCTTCCATCAAGTCGGAATTCTTGAAGTTCTGACTTTAGCTAAAGTACTCGGTCAGGCTCCAGAAACCTTAATTTTTGGTGTTCAGCCAAAGCTTTTAGAATGGGGTATGAATATCAGCCCTGAGATTCAAGCTCTCTTTCCCCAGCTTGCAGATATCGTCTGTAATGAAATAGATTCCATTCAACGTGATGGTCAATTTTCTCCATCTCAAGTTAAGTAGACATTTTCTGATAGTTCATAAACGAATTGAGGCGTATCGAAACTTTAGTTTCAATACGCCTCAATTTGTTTTAATTATATAAATAATTAAGGATTCTTTACTCTTTTGCTTCCTGAAAAGCCTTGACTTCCTGAGTCAGCCAGCTCGTCCAAGCCTCAAGCCCGCTTCCCTTCCGGCAAGAAACTTCAAAGATACGAGCTTCCGGGTTAATGCTTCGAATATCATGTTTCATATTATCCAAATTAACATCTGTCAGTTCTTCAAGGTCTATCTTATTGAGAATAACCGCTTTAGCATGCCGGAAGATCACGGGATATTTCGCAGGCTTATCATCGCCTTCGACAATACTTAAAACGACAACCTTAAAGGCTTCACCCAGATCAAAATCAGCTGGACAAACAAGATTACCGACATTTTCGATAATCAGGAGATCCAAAGCATTCCAATCGAACTCCGGCAAAACATTGCTGACCATCTTACTGTCAAGGTGGCAGGCACCCCCTGTGTTAATTTGAATAACAGGAACCTGGTGAACAGAAATACGGTCCGCATCTTTATTTGTAAAAATATCTCCCTCAATTACACCGATCTTAAGATCCTTGCATAAATGGGGCAAAGACTTCTCCAGCAAGGAAGTTTTTCCTGCTCCCGGCGAACCCATGATATTGATTGTTAAACATTGATGCTTACGAAAATGGTTACGGTTTACATCTGCCTGTATATCATTTGTACCCAGTAATTTAGCCATGACTTCAATTTCACGTTGACTTGACACTGTCTATTCAACCTCCAAACTCTCAATAAGAAGTTCTTCTCCCTGAATCACTTCTATTTTAGGATTACCGCATTTAGGGCAAAGAAAAATCATCGTTTTTATGTTAAACTCGTAATGACAATTAGAACAGTAACCGAGCACCGGAACACGCTCTACAATCAACTCCGCGCCTTCACATACAGTATCTTGACTATAGGCCTCAAATGCCATAAGAAGAGCCTCGGGTTCTGCATTCGTGAGTTCTCCTACTTTGAGTTTAACCTGCAGCACTTTCTTGACCTCGTGTTGAGAAAGTGTTCTTTCAATAACTTCAAATACTCCTCCCATCAAAGACATTTCATGCACCTTATGACTCCTCCACTCTATTACTCGATCATTAAATATTTCGACAGTTTCAGCTTGTTTTCCTGCATTTTAAGCCATCACTGCTTAAGATAAAAACCCAGGGGTGTTGCCTATCCCCCTGGGTTTAGTTTAATTCTTCGTTTACTTTATTTATTATTTATATAGATGACAAGCCACAGAATGTCCTTCTTCCACCGTCAAGAGAGTCGGGGCATCCTCTTTGCATTTTGGCATTGCTTTCGGACAACGCGCAAAAAATCGGCAGCCGCTGGGGGGATTGATCGGAGAAGGTACATCCCCTTCCAGAATAATGCGTTCCCTTTTTCGTTCCACTTCTGGGTCAGGAATCGGAATTGCAGAGAGTAAAGCTTCAGTATAGGGATGCAGCGGCTTGCGATATAAGTCATCAGCCTTTGCAACTTCTACTAATGCTCCTAAATACATGACCCCGATTCGATCCGAAATATATCGGACAAGAGCTAGGTCGTGGGAAATAAAGAGATACGTCAGCCCTTTTTCTTTTTGCAAACGTTTAAACAGATTAATAACCTGAGCCTGAATGGAAACATCCAACGCTGAAACGGGTTCATCCGCAATAATAAACTCAGGTTCGATAGCCAGTGCACGAGCAATTCCAATCCTTTGCCGTTGTCCCCCGGAAAATTCATGGGGGAAACGGGAAGCATGTTCTTCGAGGAGGCCAACAGTATGCAGCAGCTCCCCAATTCGCTCCCGCCTTTGATTTCCGCTGTATAATCCGTGAATATCAATGCCTTCGGCAATGATATCTCCGACCGTCATTCGCGGGTTCAATGAAGCATATGGATCCTGAAAAACCATTTGCATTTTGCGATTTAATTTCTTTAACTTGGCTCCTTTTAAATGATGAACATTCTCGCCATTAAAAAGGACCTGTCCCTCAGTTGTCCCGTATAAACGCAAAATCGTACGCCCTAAGGTCGATTTTCCGCATCCTGACTCGCCGACTAAACCAAAGGTTTCGCCCGGCTGTATGGTAAAGCTGACATTATCCACAGCTTTCAAGACGCCATCGGATACATAAAAATATTTTTTTAAATCATGAACTTCCAAAATAGGATCAGACACCGTATCCCCTCCTTTTCATCAAAGAATACCCGCTTTTTTTGCACGTTCGTCCATTAACCAGCATGCCGCACTGTGCTCACCCTGGATCACTTTATTTTTAGGCTCTTCTTTTAAACAGATGTTTAACGCATGAGGACAACGTGCCGCAAAAGCACATCCTACCGGAGGAGCTAATAAATCCGGCGGCATTCCCTCAATCGGAACCAGTTTCCCTTTTTCATCATCGTCAAGCCTTAGGACTGATTGTAAAAGCCCTTTGGTATAGGGATGCTGCGAACGATAGAAGACGTCATCTATGGTTCCCTGTTCGACTATTTTTCCAGCATACATTACGGCCACACGTTGAGCTATCTCAGCAACAACTCCCAAGTTATGGGTAATCATGATAATGGATGTTCCTGTTTTTTGCTGAAGTTCTTTTAGCAAATCTATGATTTGAGCTTGAATTGTTACATCAAGCGCAGTCGTAGGTTCATCGGCTATCAACAATTTAGGACGGCAAGCCAATGAAATCGCGATCATAACCCTTTGACGCATCCCGCCGGAAAACTCATGCGGATATTGTTTAATGCGGTTCTCCGGATGGGGGATTCCTACCATCTCCAACAGTTCAACAGCCTGTTGTATGGCCTTTTCTTTCGTCAATCCCTGGTGTTTAATAAGCCCTTCCGTAATTTGTTTCCCAATGGTCATGGTTGGGTTTAAGGAGGTCATCGGATCTTGGAATATCATCCCGATTTCAGAACCACGTATGGATTCCATCTCTTTCAGGGTCAGTTGAAGAAGGTCGATCTTATTGTCGTCAAACAAAATCGATCCGCCTTTTATAACAGAAGGTGGACTCGGAATCAGCCGCATAATAGTTTGCGAAGTCACGGATTTACCGCACCCGGATTCACCCACAATGGCTAAAACTTCCCCTTTCTTCAGATCAAAAGAAACACCGCGAACAGCCTGCACTTCACCCGCATACGTATGAAAAGAGACTTTTAGATCTTTAACTTCCAGAATATTTTTCACACGAGCACCTCCTTAATTGTCTCAACTTCGGGTCTAGCGCATCGCGCAAACCGTCTCCAAGAAGGTTGAACGACAGCATCATTAAGGAAAAAACAAGCGCAGGGAAAACCAAGCGCCAAGGGAAAAGCCGCATGGAGCCGACGCCGTCTGATAGAAGCATTCCTAACGAAGCGAGAGGAACCTTAACTCCGAGCCCAAGAAAAGAAAGAAAGGCTTCGGTAAATATCGCTTGGGGAATCGTAAAGGTAATCTGGATGATAATGAAACTCAAGGTATTCGGAATTAAATGGCGAAGAATAACACGCCAAGTACTCGCACCTAAAGAGGTCGCCGCTAATACGTATTCCTGCTCTTTGAGAGAGAGGATCTGCCCGCGTACGAGACGTGCCATGGAAATCCAGCCCGTAATACCATAGGCAAGCACAATCGTCCAAACTCCCGATCCCATCAGAACAATTAATAAAATCGTAATGAGCAAATAAGGTATGGAATAAACGATTTCAATAAACCGCTGCATAACATTATCAATTCTTCCGCCGTAATACGCAGAAATCCCGCCATAAAGAACACCGATAAATAAGTCCATGATTGCTGCCATAATCCCAATGAACAAGGAAATTCGAGTTCCCCACCAGACCCGAACCCATAGATCGCGTCCGAACTCGTCCGTTCCAAACAAATGGAGGCCGCTCGGTCCTAAATTTCTCGCCTGTAAGTCTTGAACTTCATAGCCATAGCTTTGCAAAAGAGGTCCGATAAGGGCCATAAAGGTAATGACCATTAAACAGCATAAGCCAAACATAGCAAACTTGTTTTTTTTCAGACGCCGCCAGGCATCCTTCCAAAAGGTAATTGAGGGCCGGGTCATTTTTCCTTGCTCTTCAACCCGTTTTACAACAGGATCAAAGAGATTATTGCTTATCTCCTGCATTTCTTAGTTCCTCCCCTTCGCTAAACGAATCCGAGGATCAATGAATCCGTAAGCAATATCTGTTAAGAAAATAGTAACAATGAGTAGAAGACTGTAAAAGATGGTTAAACCCATGATCAAAGTATAATCGTTAGAATAGACAGCTTGAACAAAGTATTTTCCTAAACCCGGTACGGCAAAAATCTGTTCTACGACAAGAGTCCCGGTAATAACATTGACCGCAATCGGCCCAAGGATCGTAATAATAGGAAGGATCGCATTGCGCAAAGTGTGTTTAAAAATAACGCTAGTCTGAGACAAGCCTTTGGAATAGGCTGTTTTAATGTAATCCGAATTGATGACATCAAGCATTGAAGTACGCATCATTCTTGCCGTTGTTGCAATGGTCATAAAGGATAACGTCAAGGCAGGCAATATTCTGTTTGCAGGTCCATCCCACAACGCGGCAGGCAAAATTCCTAATTTAACGCCGACCGTGTATTGCAAGATAGGCCCAAGAACAAAGGATGGTATCGACACCCCGATAATCGCGATGACCATTGCCGCATAGTCCCAAGATTTATTGTGTTTAAGCGCAGCCGTAATTCCAAGAGTCAAACCAACCATAACCGAGAAAATAATAGATTCTGTTCCGAGTTCAGCCGATGCTGGAAAAGACTGTTGAATGATGTCTGTTACTTTACGTGTCGGATAAGCAAATGAAACCCCTAAGTCTCCTTGTACCACGTGAATGAGATATTCTTTGTACTGAACAGCTATTGGCTTGTCCAATCCATATTGCTGGGCTAAAAGCGCCCTTTGTTGCGTCGTCAATTTCTCCGAATTTGCGAACGGGTCACCCGGTAAATTATGCATAAGCACAAAGGTCACCGTTACAATTATCCAGAACGTGATCAACATATAGATGAAACGCTTTAGGATAAAACGAGCCATCATTGCACCTCCATAAATTAAAGGAAGGGGTTCCGAACGGAACCCCTCTATCTTTCCTATTCCAGATTCTGCGTGATCAATTACTGCATATATGCACCTTTAAGATCCCACTCAGATCCATAAGGGAAGAATAGAATATTTTTTGCATTGGGTTTAACCAAATAGGAGTAGGCGCGGAAGTTTACGGGAGCGGTCGGCATTTTGCTGACTAAAATCTTTTCTGCATCCACAAGATATTGAGCACGTTTTGCGCCGTCAGATTCAGCTTTTGCTTTTTGGATCAATTGGTCATATTCTGGATCATTAAATTTACCTTCATTAAAGGGAGAAGTTGATTCGTAGCAATCCAAGAAGGTCATTGCATCATTGTAATCAGCACCCCAGTTAAATAACAGTAAATCGAACTGATGTTTTTGTCCGCGGTCAATTCTCAGTTTGTGAGGAATAGCTTCTACCGTAACATCGATGCCCAGATTTTGTTTCCATTGTCCTTGGATGAATTCCAAAGCCTTTTTACCATCTTCAGTATCATCACCGGTGAATTTTAAATTCGGGAATGCAGTAAGTCCAGCTTCTTTCAGCCCTTCAGCTAACAGCGTTTTTGCTTGGGCAGCGTCATATTTAGGAAGAACATCTCCTGCATCAGCACGGAACTCCTTGTTGTTTCCATCCATTGTTCCGGACGGGACAAATCCGGTAGGCGACTTACTTCCATCATGGAAGACGACATCAACAAAGCTGCTTCGGTCAATCGCCATTGCTAAAGCTTGACGAACTTTCTCGTTTTTCAAAGCCGGATTATCTTCGTTCATTTCAACATAAGTCATATAAAGTTGAGGCGAAACTGTATAATCAGGCTTCGATTTCCATTGATCGACTTGGTCACGTGTGATCCGGGCAACATCAATCGCCCCGGATTGGTACAAGTTAGCTAACGTATTATTGTCAGAAGCAATTTGAACATCGACTTCATTGAGTTTTACATTGCTCTTATCCCAGTATTTATCATTTTTAACGAGCGTTAAGCTTTGCTCATGATCCCATTTGCTTAACGTAAAAGGTCCGTTAAAAATCATCTTGTCTGCATCAGCCGCATACTTATCGCCATATTTTTCAACAAATTCTTGTTTTTCCGGGAAGAATACGGGGAATGAAAGTTGAGCTGTCATAAACGGAATTGGATTTTCCAAAGTAAAGGTCAGTGTTTTATCGTCAATCGCTTTAACTTCGACCTGATCGGCGCTTCCTTTTCCTGTCATGTAGGCTTCTCCGCCTTTAAGCCAGGCCACCATGAAATTATAGTCTGCTTTGGTATTAGGATCCAAAGTACGTTTCCAGGCATAAACGAAATCTTTAGCGGTTACGGGTGAACCATCCGACCAGGTGACACCATCCCGGAGTTTAATCGTATATGTTTTTCCATCGTTTGTAATTTCCGGCATTCCAGCAGCCATAGCCGGTACCGGCTTTCCGTCTTTGTCCAGACGATAGAGACCTTCTTCAACCTGACTTAAAATGTTAAATGAAACTGCAGCATTGGCAATTGAGCTATCCAAAGCCTGTGGTTCGGCAAGCAGTGTCATCTTTAAGACTTGTTTTGCATTTGCTGTGCTGGCTGCGCTGCCACATCCTGCAAGTAAAGTAGTGCCCAGCACTAAGGTAGCTGTTATACCGGCTAGAAGCCGTTTTGGAATAGTCATGATTTTCCTCCTCCTGTTTTACAACAATTTTGTTTTTATTATAACCACAGGCTGGGCAGAAACTAAAGAAATAAAAATGAGAAAAAGTCTTTTTTATCATTTAACAATAATTACCATAAGACCAAGAACATCCAAAAAAAATGAGCTCGATGTGTATCGAACTCATTTAAAAGATCTGTTCAAGTCATTTAGTTTAGTATTTTGGATCATTTCAATCTCGAAGAAGTTTAGACGATTCACTTTGAATCCAGTGATATCGATTTTTCGGTCTTCCTGTTTTTTGATAACTCGGTATAGGCTGTACCTTGCCTTGTTGGCAAAGATAAGTCAGGTAGCGATAAACTGTAGGCGTAGCAAGTCCTAATTCATGCGATATAACCTCCACCGTTGAAGGCTCCTCAGAATCGATTAGATATTGTTCGATATAGGAGAGCGTCGATTGACTTATCCCCTTGGTTACAAAAGCCTCATATTGGATTTTAGGCGTTGCTTGATACGTTTTCGTCATATCCAATAATCGCTTATGCAGTTGAACACGTGCAATTAAATCAGGCGCTTTAACCGGCTTCAAGGCAAAATCTGTAGCTCCCTCGTCAAGAAAACGATTGGCAATCTCTTGTCTCTCGTCAACCGTAAGCACAAGAATAGGAACTTGCAGATCATGTTCCCGAATCAGCCGAACGGTTTCTAAGCCGTCGATCTCGGGCATATGGTAATCGACTAATATAATATCCGCTCCATGATTGAGAAACTCTTTAAGTCCCTCTCTTCCATTCGGATAGGCTATAGGGCTCCAACCCATAAATGTAAATATTTCTTTTAACATATAACGTAAAGACTGATCATCATCCATAATTAATATTTTCATTGTTTCTCTCCCAACGGCAAGGTTATCCAGACTCTTGTCCCCTGTCCTGCCGTACTTTTTATATTTACGTATCCTCCGTGTCCTTCCGCGACCTGCCGTACAAAAGATAAGCCAGCTCCTGGATGTTTCTTTGTACTATAACCAATTTTCCATATTTTATTGATTTTCTCCGTCTGAATACCGCATCCGTTATCTTCAACTTCTATTTTTACTTCATCATAAAATACTTTGGCACGTAAAACGACCTTCCCGCTTTCTTGTTCCTCAACGGCATCCAAGGCATTATCAATTAAATTGATAATAGCTCGAGTCATCCTAATTTTATTGATATAAACACATACTTGAGGGTCTCCGAGAATTTCAATATCAACCGCTAAATTCGTTCCGCTAAACCGGCTTGCCCTTACATAATCAATAAGATCTTTAAGCTCACACCAATCTTTACGATCCTCAAACAAAATTTCCGAAACCATTTTGCTCATCGCATGAATAGAATCATAGATTGCTTGACAATACTCCTGCATTTTAGGATCGGGCCATCGTATCTCCATCAGTGAAACGAGTCCTTCAATTGAGGCTAATGGTGTCTTTAAATCGTGAACGAGATGGAGAACTTCTCGCCCGGAACGGGATTGCTGGGCCTCAAGTTGAGCCCGGTGCAGGTCCTGTGAAATAGCCCATTTCTCGATATATAACGTTAAATATACCCAGAGAACTATCGCATTGAAAACAAAGATGACGAATAAGACATTAGCATAAAGCGCGAGAACACCACCGAATCCCATTTGAATAGCCGCTTGTTTTACCTTATACGAAAGGGATCCTAAGCCAAAACCATAACGCGTCAAAAAAGGAACCTGGTTTAGCCACGTTACTCCAAAGATAAGCTGAGAAAAAACGATTAATTTCATACCTAAATTTAATTTCTGGTGACTTAATCTTTGCATGATCACAATTGTGAGCCAGAGAAAGATATCCGTCGCCCCAAAACTATAATTTAAGGGTGTTATCTTATTGACAATAATATAAGCGAGAGGAACAACAACCAGCGGAACGATTCCTTTTAATGAAGGCCGATTATAGGCTTCCGCCATTCCATCTCCCAACATAACCACACTGAGAAACTGCGGAATGGTAATTACGGTATTAACGGATACAATAAGAAATGCATTGGTCATTATTGCATTCCCATCCGTTTGATAAAGCAACGTTTGAAGTCGTTGATTCAAATCAATAAGTTGAGGTCTTATCCAATAGGGAATAAAAACTCCTAATAAAAACAACCCAATACCTATCCATATTTTACGTGATCCCAGTACTTTCCCCAATTTACAACCACCTTCATTACAAATGCCCACATGTTATAATTATACCATATTGTTGTTTTAAATTTAAAAAAGCGGTTATTTTGGGTTTAAAAGCAGAAAAAAGCCACTCTTTGTTCCCAAAGAGATGGCTTCTTTGCCATTCGCTGATAGTACATCAGCGTTCTTACATATAGATTAACAATTTATTGGTTAAGTGTCTAGGGGTGATATCGTCCCAATAGTCCAAGAAAGCATCTTGAGGTTCCATTCTGACATGATTTGTAATACTTGTTTAACTTCGAAAAACAACTTCCTCTTTATTAAATAATGACACCGCGAAGAAAACCGAAGCCAAAACATATATTATTGATGTTGATAATGCAATAAGAAGATTCATATAATTTATATTCCCACTCAAAACCATTTTAAGAGCTGATATAGTATTCAGTATGGGTAAGGCAAACATATAACTCTGTATATCTGTGGATTGTAAATACATCGTTGCGTAAGAGGGTATCATCGCCACAAATATGAGTAAGGAAAGATAGGTTTGTGCCTCTTTAAAAGACCTGGCATATGTACTCAATGCAATCTGAATTCCGGAAAAAGTCATTCCCATAAAAATTGTAATAAGAATTACCAAGATAAGTGCCATTAAAGGAAGATGGAATCCTCCAAACTGATCATTTCCTCCCATGCTGAGCATGTTTGGGTTTATTAGATAACCTGCCATAAATCCAATCGCAATTGCGATTATACTAATAAAAGAAAATAAAGTGACAGTCATGTACTTTCCGAGTACAATTGCAAGTCTATTTGCCTTGGTCGTAAGCAAAGGTTCAAATGTGTTTCTTTCCTTTTCACCAGCTACCAGGTCCGTAGCCGCTGGTATTCCTCCAACAACCACAAGCAATCCTACCATAAGAGGAAGAATGGTGGCTAAGAACTGATTTCCCGATTTTTTCTCATCAGCAACATTTGTTTGTTCAATTTTAGCTGGTTCTAATATATTTTTATTAATCCCGAGAACACTAAGCCTTTGCCCCACAATATCGCTATTGAATTTCATAATTGCACTATTAAGTATAGGTAATGCTCCTGCTGACTTGGCATTTGATTTATCGTATAAAAAATTAATTGTAAAGGGTTTATTGGCTTTTAGTTTATCTGCATAATCCTTTTCAATATCCAGAACTAATCTAACTTTATTCTGCTTTAATGCTGCCAACGGATCATCGACATTGATCAGCTTAATATTAGGATTATTTATAATAATTTTATCCTCTACTAGTTTCTTGATCTCACTGGTCTGAGAACTTTGTGAAAGGGCAATAGTTACGTTTTCTGATATGTCTTTTTGCATCTTTTCAACTCCATTGCCTAACAACAGGTTTAGAGTTGGTACTAATATCATTGGGACTAAGAGACTAGTAATTATAGTTTTCTTATCACGTATTAGGTCTTTTACCTCTTTTCTAAATACTATCCATACATGCCTAAATTTCATTTTTTCCACCTACCAATTTAACAAATACTTCTTCAATGCTGTCTTTTTTGTGTATCTCTTTTAGTTCACCAACCGTACCTTCCGCTGCAAGGATACCTTTATGAATAATACCGATCCTGTCGCATAGCTTCTCAACTTCACTCATAGTATGACTGGAAAAGACTATTACCTTGCCCTCTTTTTTGCAATCTAGAATGAACCTGTGTACTTCCCTTAGAGCGCTCACATCAAGACCTGAGGATGGTTCATCAAATAGCATAATATCCGGATTATGAACAATAGACCTTGCAAAAGCCACTTTTTGTTTCATTCCCTTAGAAAGCTTTGACGCCTTCTTATTCAGAAAATCTTCCATCTGAAAGGTTTTGGCCAAATAATCCAGCCTTTCATCTATCTCGGATTTGTTCATATCATTTAATTCTGCGAAATACCTAATATTTTCTGCGGCCGTTAACCTATCATATAAACCAATCTCGCCTCCGAAGAGAATTCCAATATGCCCTCTTACCTTGTCAGGTTCATTTTTGATATCAAAGCCACAAATTTTTGCGGTCCCCGATGATGGTTTCAGTATAGTTGCCAGCATTCTCAAAGTTGTGGTCTTTCCAGCACCATTCTCTCCAAGCAGCCCAAATATTTCTCCTTTTTGGACTCTAAAGCTTATATTATTTACTGCAGTCAAATCTCCAAACTTTTTAGTAAGGTTTTGCAGCACCAGCATTTCTTACATCTCCCTCGATATGTAGTCTAATTTATTATTCAGTGGGAATCAGTAAAAGCAAATAGAACTTAGCCTGCTCTTTTCTTCATGCTAAACTATACTTTATTTACCCAACACCTCAAATACCAATATTATATTCTCCCATTATTACCACGATCCTTCTTGTAATCCATAATTTGGATAACTTCTAAATTTTATAATTTATGATCATAGAGGTAAAGATGTTATCTATTTTAAAATTCTAGAGCTGCCTTTAATCGCATAACCCCTTCATCGATCTTCTCTTCCCTTAAATTCCCGTAACCCAGGATCACTTTATTTCGGTGTCTATCCTTTTGAATCGTATGAAGCTCAACGGGGTATACCTTAACATTGTTCTGCAAGAGTCTTTCTAAAAGATCCTGTGTAAACTCCACCTGAGTAAATTCGGCAATGAGATGCAAACCGGTAGAATCCCCCGATATTTTAACTGCCTCTCCGAATTCACGGGCCAAAGCTTTTCTTAATATTTCCCGTCTATTCATGTAAACTTTTCTCATCTTCCGAATATGACGTTCCAGAAGCCCTTCCTCAATAAAACGTGCCAGAATCCTTTGATCCAGCGACGGTGTATGAAGGTCATTAAACCATTTAAGGTTTCTGCACTGTTCAATAAGAGCCTGAGGGAGAACTAAATACCCTAAACGTAAGGCCGGGGAAAGGTTTTTACTGAAAGTGCCAACATAAATGACTCTCTCCGGGTCTAAGCCTTGCAAAGAACTGATGGGTTCCCCATCATAGCGAAATTCACTATCGTAATCATCCTCAACAATGTAACACTGGGTTGCTCTGGCATACTGAATAAGCTGGATCCGACGTTGAATCGGTAATATACTCCCCAACGGGAACTGATGTGATGGTGTAACAAAAATAAAGCTTGGTATTTTATCCCCTGAAAGTAGGTCTGTTCTTATCCCTTGTTCATCAACAGGTATTGGACAAAGATTTGCTCCGGTTGATGTAAAAATTGTTTGAATTTCATGCGTTATTGGATCTTCGATGAGGACTTCATCGCCATGAGTAAGGAGTAACTTCGTAATCAAAGAAAAGGCTTGGGTCGCTCCGGAGCTAACCACGATTTGACCTTCATGGCATTCTACCCCTCTTGTTCGTTTGAGATAATGGGAGAGTACCCTTCTCAATTCAGTACGCCCTTCGGGATGATCATAACCAAAGATATAATTAGGAGCTTCTATACATACTTCCTTCGCTAATTTTCCCCAATTCCTTCTGGGAAACATATCTAGTGCCGGAATCCCTGAGCGAAAATCGATCAGATCTTTTTCTTTCTTCTTCCCTTTTGATACGTCGAAGGATTGTTTTATTTCATCTCTCTGCAGTTGCTCCAAAAAGGCTCCAGGAGCGACAAACGTACCCGCTCCCTGCTGTCCTTCGATATATCCTTCAGCCAGCAACTGCTCATAAGCCTCAACAATCACATTACGGGATATCCCCAATTGTACAGCTAATTCACGGGTTGCAGACAACCTTTCACCCGCTGCCAGCTCTCCATGTAAGATTTGTTTTCGTATATAGTCATAAACTTGCCGCTTCAGTGGAATGTCCAGTGTTCGGTCAATCGGAATCCAGAGCAAGGTATTCTCCCCCTCCAAAATTGGTACTCTTAAAACAAGAGTTAATTGGTTCTTATAAAAACCATTTTAGCATGGTACTTTATAGGAACAAAGCAACTATTGTTTTTACAATAGCTGCAAGAAATGCTAAGTACACAATCAGGAGGAAACATTTATGGAAAACAAATGTGTGATGGTCATTGATTGCGAATTACCAACAGGACTAATCGCCAATACAGCGGCAGTCTTAGCCTTAACTTTAGGAAAAAAGATTGAGGGAATTATCGGTCCCGATGTCATCGACGGAGGAGGTCAACTCCATAAAGGGATTACTACTACCCCCATCCCCATACTAAAAAGTTCTGGATCAACCATAAAAGACCTTCGAGATACCATAAGTACCAATTATCCTGACTTACTTCTGGTCGATTTTTCGAATGCCGCCCAAACCACAAAAAACTACAAAGACTATACCGAAAAAATCGCTTCTTTTACAAACACTGATTTAGCGTATCTTGGTATTGCTATTTATGGAGACAAAAAAAGCGTTAATAAATTAACAGGAAGCCTTCCCCTCTTACGATAAAGTAAACTCTCATTTATGCAAAATCTTACGAAAGAGGATGGGTTATGAAGTTAGATAGAACCTTAGGTTGGAAAGAAGCGACGTCTCTAGGAATCGGGGCGATGATTGGAGCCGGTATTTTTGTCCTCAGCGGGGTTGCCGCAGGAAAAGCAGGACCCGCCGTGATAATTGCTTTTATCTTAGCCGCTCTATTAGCCATACTATTGGGATTATGTTATGCAGAATTAGCGTCAAGATATCCCAGAGCGGGAGGTTCTTATGAATATATATGTGAAACGATGGGCTCCTTAATCGGAACAATAATTGGCTGGGCTTACTTCGGAGCCTGGTTGGCAGCCAGTAGTTTTGTCTCTCAAGGATTTGGTCATTACTTGAACGTTCTTACGGGAGCTCCCCCAGTACTCAGTGCCGTGCTACTGCTCCTCGGTTTAGGTATTCTTAATATCTTAGGCATTCGGTTCAGTGGTAAGCTTCAAGTCGGTATTGTCTGCACGGTGATCGTTGTGCTCATTGGCTTTTTTATCATAGGGATAAAGCATGTGAACTATGCCTACTATCAGCCGTTTTCTCCAAACGGATTTTCCGGTATATTACAAGCGACTTTAGTAGGATTTCTATCAATTGTCGGATGGGACGCTATCGTTGCTTCTGGAGAGGAAATACGTGATCCTCGGAAAACGATCCCTTTTGCTATCATTTCATCTATTACGATCGTCTTGCTTCTTTATTTAGGACTTCTATTTGTATCGATCGGCGTCGTGCCCTGGCAGGAGTTAGGGACCTCAGATGTTCCTGTAGCTTTAGCCAGTCAAAAATTTTTGGGAGACCTCGGTCCAACATTTATTAGTTTGATCATTGTAATGGCTTTACCCGCTACCTGTAACGCCTTCATTATTACCATATGGGACGAAATGGACTGTTACCTAAGGCAATGGCATTTGTCCATCCCCGCTTCAAAACACCGATTTGGGCGATTACGCTTGGTGTCGGAATTCAAATCGCTTTTACATTAGTGAGCTCGATAAACATCGCTGTAACAGCTACAGGATTTTTATACTTGTTAACCTTCATCTTTACGATGATTGCCTTTTTCCTCTCAAGAAAAAGAATTACTCAGAAAGACCAGGAGAACCAATTCTTAGTTCCATTTTATCCCGTTATCCCTCTCTTGGCTTTGCTCATCAGCGTAAGCTTACTAATACCCGTAGGAAAAACAGGATTATTAACTGGACTAATTTGGTTATTGATTGGATTGGGAATCTATTTACTGAGAAAAAGATCTATAATTAAAACGGTTAATATCACCATGAAATAATAGTTATTTTTTAGCACATAATACTAATATGCAAAAAAAATTTGCCGTCTTTAATTAAAAGGAGAGTGTTTTACTGTGACAATATACGACTGGTATAAAAGAATTAGACAAGAATTAAAAGATAATAAAAAGATTAATAAAATAGCTAAAAAATTTATAAAGTAAATATATAACAAAAAACAGAGGCAATTTGTGTTTAACATAATTACCTCTGTTTTTAGGCTATCTTCTTATGTAATACTCGAAACTACACCTTATTATAGAACTCGTTACAACAATTGAACTTAAGCAATTTCATTTAAATCCTGAAAATCAGCTATGGAAAGTATTGTATTACCTTTTTTGGCTTTTGTCGAATGCAAGCTGGCAATATTCATTAGATTTTCGATAGTATCCCATGGATCGGTAATACGTTCGTGCTTCCGTCGTCCCCCAATTACTCCTGCAGAAATACTAACCTCGATACCGTTGGAAAAACTGTGCCTATCTACTGTTTCAGCCAGTTTGTAGGCTAAGGAAACTCCTTCATCTAAGTATACTGGTAATAAAACAACAAACTCATCCCCGCCAAATCGGCATAGAAAAGCTTCAGGAGGAATATTTTCTTTTAGAATCTTACTCACTTCAACTAAGATAGTATCCCCTGTTATATGTCCATATGTTTTATCAATTATACCAAAGTTATTTAAGTCCATAAAAACGATACAAATTTCTTGTCCTTTTTCTAACAATCGGGCACCCTGATAATATATATAATCACTTTTATAAAGTCCTGTTAACAAATCGGTGTGAGGCCCTAATTCAATATCAAGCATGTTGCGGGATAATATGCCGCATATCTGTTCTCTTTCCCGAACTACTAAAACATCTAATCCTGTTTTATCAAAAATATCTTGTACTTGCCAAAGGGGCATTTCTAAAGGAACTGTCACCAGTTCCCGATTCATAGCATCAGCAATGATTCTGTTGGGGTGTGCTTTCAATAAATCCTTAACTGTAATTACTCCAACCAAATTTCCATTATCTAGAACCGGACAAGCGCTAATTCCGGTTTCTAAAATAAGAGATCTCGTCTTGGATACACCTTCTAATACATCGACCGAAAAAAATTCCTTACTATAAATATCTGAAACGCGCATAATTTGTATCATAGATCAATAGATTTGCTGACATGCAAAATTATATTTAGCTGTACTTTAATGATCATACTTGCATCAACAATCCTTTCTCCCTCCTCCAAAATATGTTCACTTAATTTGTCTTCCGGTATCATATTTAAAATCGCATTACGTATTACGATAGCTTCAATTACAGGGTGATCTACCTTAATGATTTTATACTGGTCCGGGCTAAGAGCATCAACCATTCTTTTGGCTGCTTCCGGGCCGATGGGGGCCTTTCGGCCCACGATCAAAACATCCTGCATTGGTGGCATTTCAAATTCTGATAGGCTCATATGAATTTCTGCTTTGGTTGACTTTTCCATACTTCCCATGAAAAACCTCCACTTTTCATGTAATTAACTGCACCAAAGCTAAACTATCAAAATAATCCGTTTTTAGAGTTTACCTTTGTCGCAACCAACATTTCTTCATTAATCCTTAGTTTATGATAAATATCTCTAAACTATTATAGATCTTTAGCTAGAACTTGGCAATAAAATGTAAAATCGATTCGAAATTAAGAAAATTTAAGATAATTATCGGGACAAATTTGGTAAAAAGATAGTGAAAAGTTAGTTTCTACAAGGTTTTGGTTCGTTTTGTCAAATCATTATTGTAATAAACATTATTTAATCCGACTTCCTATTCTCTACTCTCTTATATCGAAAATCGCAATACTCTCCGCCTTCAGCCAATGTGCTTGTACGGACTAATCCTTCATCCATGGCATCACTATATATAAAATCCAATTCACATAAATAGGGAGTAAGCTCCTCGGCATTCTGCTCATGAAAGAATTTAACTATCCCACATTCCTGATGATTAAAGCCATAATCAAAATCCTTACCATTACCTTTTATAAAATCAGTCACCCATGCCCCTGAATATTGTCTTATCTGAGACACTTCGGCCTCTTTTCTTACCTTTTCAATATATGTATTTGTGAAAAATTTCCTTCCATTAAATCTCATTAACCATTTAGGGTATTTAGACATTTCGTCTTTTATAGCGTTAACTACTATCTCACCAACTTCATCTGCTGATTTTCCATGCCTGCTTTCCACTTTATATAATGCCAGTACCATTGCAGCTCGCTCAATATCTTCTGTCATAGAATTTGCGTCACCACCTATATAGGGTATCTGTGGAATCAACCTTACAAATTCTTCTTTAGTCTCCTTTGCTATACTAAAAATTTCTTCTTCTGAGTTTGATTTCCTTAGTTCATTCTTAAATATCTTCTGATAATTATTCAATGTATCCAACAGTTGGCTCTCTTTGGATTTATAATAAGTGATGTTTACTCTTCCCTTATTACTACATCCGTTACAACCTGAACACCCTCCTCCAAAGCAGCCGCTGTTTTTATTCGTTGATTTACCATATATATTTAGAATAGCTAATATAGTTACAGAAGCTAATACAATTAATGATGTTATAGCAATAAATGCTCTTTTATATCTCATCGTAATGCTCCTTGATTGCTTTCGCATCCATAATTCTATCAGGAGTCTCCTTAAGCATTTCACTTAGAAAGTTAAAACTTCCCTCTTCAACACCTAACGCCTTTTCAATAATTTCTTCTGATGCCTTAATTCTTTTTATGTATTGCTCCCTACTCAAATGAAAGATACCTAAATCAGAAATAAAATGAACTCCGGCAATAACAATTTCACAAACTTCTAACGGATATTCCGTTTTAAACGTTCCCTCTAAAACGCCCTGTTTTACAACTTGGCTAAATATTGGAGCTATCTTTTCTACCATACTCACCATAATTCTCTGGTGCATATCAACATTCTTGATATTGTGAAGATGATTATTAAAGTCGTTTCTACTAGTACTTACTCTAAACTCTTCCCGCAACATATATTTTAGCTTTTGTGTAGCATTCAAGTCAGGATTGCTCACTACTTGAACCATACCATCTACTATTTCATTAATATTCTGCTCGACCAAAGTATCAAGCACCTGGTCTTTAGTCTCAAAATAGTAATAGAATACCCCCTTGGCTGCACCAACAGTTTTCATAATGTCATTAATTGAGGTTTCTTGAAACCCTTTAATATTAAAAAGCTTCTGTGCAACACGTAGTATTTCTTGTTTGCGCTCTATCGATTTATTTGTTTTACCAGTCATAGCGTCTCCTTTTTTTGACCATTGGTCAAATTTATTGTAGTATATTTTTGACCAATGGTCAATTCCTGTAAACTGGCTTCCGTGGAGCAGTGAAGCTTTTGATAAAGCTAAGCAAGAAGATAAACCAATATTCTTATCTATTGGGTATTCCTAGTGTTGATTATAGTTAAGGCTACTTGTCATTGGTGGCACTCTTATTACTGTAAACAAATTGGAAGAAAACGGGTCTAGCTTTGTAATCGCTAAACCCGTTTTTTATATACATGACCATACATGAATTTGGATAATTTTAGAATTTGATATTAAAATTTTCCCTATAATATCTTGGTATTTGCTTTGATTTTCTCTTGTTTTATAGAATTTGCATAGAATATCTTATTTATCGTGTTGAACATTTCGAATAGTCAACAGAACCCTAAAATTAACGAAGAAGGCTTCCTGCAATGACCATCCGTTGAACTTCGGACGTTCCTTCATAGATTTCGGTAATTTTAGCATCACGCACTGCTCTCTCAACCGGATAGTGCTCTGTAAAACCATAGCCGCCATGAACTTGCACTGCTCTATTTGCAACAAAGTTTGCCGTTTCCGCGGCATATACTTTCGCCATAGCTGCTTCTTTGCTGTATGGAAGGCCATTGTCCTTATTCCAGGCTGCACGGTATACCAAAAAGCGAGAAGCCTCAATGCGAGTTGCCATATCGGCAATCATCCATTGAATTGCTTGTTGGCTGGCAATCGGTTTGCCGAATTGGACACGTTCTTTGGCATATTTCACGGCGGCATCTAAAGCACCTTGAGCGATTCCGAGGGCTTGGGCAGCAATTCCCATCCGTCCACCGTCCAAAGTTTGCATAGCAATCTTAAAGCCTTGTCCGGGTTCACCGAGGATTGCATCCTCAGGTATCCGACAATCGTTGAAGTAAAGGGGTGTGGTGCAAGATGCTTTGATTCCCATTTTGTGTTCGGGTTCACCGAAAGTGAAACCGGGTGTACCTTTTTCAACGATGAAAGCACCCATACCTTTGGTTCCTTTGCTAGGATCCGTCAATGCGATAATGACATAGGAATCTGCTTTGCTTCCATTGGTGATGAACTGTTTCGAACCATTAATAACCCACTCATCTCCATCCAAAACTGCAGTAGTTTTAGCCGAAGCAGCATCCGTACCGGCACTAGGCTCTGTTAAAGCAAAAGCACCAAGCCATTCCCCACTGGCCAGTTTTTTAACATACTTTTCTTGTTGTACTTGATTGCCAAACTGATAAATCGGCCATGTTCCCAATGAGGTGTGGACGGAAACGATGGCTGCCGTACTGGCACAAGCACGTGCAAGCTCTTCGATCGTGATGAGATAGCTCACATAATCTGCTCCGGCACCACCGACTTCTTCCGGATAAGGTACACCCATTAAATTCAGCTCTGCCAATTTGGGAAGTAATTCTTCCGGAAAACGGTGACTGCGGTCGATTTCCGCCGCAATCGGTGCGACTGCCGTTTGTGCAAACTCCCGAACGGTGTTTTGGATTAAGCTTTGGATTTCAGTTAATTCAAATTTCACACTGATCTCTCCTCAAATTTTTATTATGTTGGAAACCTAGAAGCGCTTTGACAACTTCCTATCATTCCAATGTTCTAATGTTCTATTATAATGGAACAATAGAATTATAGCATGCAGTGTGATATAATTGCAATATATTATTTAATACGGCGGTGAACAGATTTGAAACAACCATTTCATCCAAATATCAATGATATTAATTTGACATCGGTTCTTTACGCGCTTAGTGATCCCACTCGTTTAGATATCGTTACTAAATTAGCTAAAAATAAGGAACTGTCTTGTAATTCACTCGCACTCACAATTCCAAAATCGACGCTATCTCATCATATAAAAGTACTGCGTGAATCGGGTCTAACTAACGTTCGTATCGAAGGAACTCAACATTTTTATTCGCTTCGCAATGCTGACCTAGATGTTCGCTTCCCTGGATTACTAGAATCTGTATTAGCTGCTGTAATTCATTCTTAAATAAGTTATTTTTCCTTGCACAGCCAGACTGAAAAATGCCGGTCGAAGTTAGCCAAACTCCAACCGGCATTTCATTTATCAAAAAACTCTCATACCAACCAATGTCTTCAAAACAAACACGATTTCATTGTCCCTTTCCTCAGGATGATGAAGCTTGTTACGAGCAGTACAAGCATTCCTTGCAAATCACTCTTCCCACCATAAGTGTGTTATGGGTACTCCGGTTCGATATAGCATGATGCTTTTTTGCATATTCGCTTCTGCTTTTTATTTCCAATTGGACGCACTCCCAGATTTCCGGCTCTATAATATAGGGGTGAGTTTCGGAAAGGTAGTAACGGGGAGGCTGCCCTTTGTTGATCTTTGACTTTTTGGAAAGTGGAGCCTATGATTTGAATTGGAATAGCATTTAATCTCGTACCAGGTTTATCACTCTTTATTTTTGACAATTTCTATGGCTGCCTTGCCAGTCATATGCTCAATCTTGACCTCCACCAGACAGACTCTCTCCCAGTCTTTCTTGATTTCCTTCTGCCCTTCCTGAATATAGTCCGGAGAATACTTTTCGACAAGGCTTTCAAGTGCGACTCTCCTATCACTGTCTTCCGTCAGAATCCTGGCTCTGCCAAAGGCGACGACACTACGGAAATGAGTCGTGAAGGTTTCCTGGATGACCTCATCCTTATCAATGACGCAGAAGGACACCTTGTCATTCCGCATGATTGCATCGATCTTGTGGCCCTCCTTCGCGCAGTGGAAATAAAGTATACCGTCTGCATAAGTGTAGCTAATCGGAACGGTGTACGGATAGCCGTCATCACCTGTTACAGCCAGCACCCCTGATGAGTGAACCTTCATAATCTCTCTTGTCTCTTCTTCAGACAATAATTGTTTTTTCCTTCTCATTTCTCTAAACATTAACACACCTCATTTTGATTCTTATTGATTTTAATATTGCACAGCAACAATCTCGGGAGTAAGTTAAAATAAAAAGCCAAAAGAAATATTATAATAATATCTCCCTGGCTTTTATCCTTCCGTGTACACAGTGCTCTGTGCGTTTTCTCTCGGACCAGCCAGTTATAAACTGCGGAACCCTAGAAAACTATATAAATGTTAGCATAATACATCATTTTAATCAACGCGTATTAGTTTTCGGCTGTACTTCGCAGGTATACCGGAAGTACGGGAGTCACCATCTAGAGGCATTCGATAAAGCACCTGTCATTGGTGCCATGTAAGCTATTAACTGCAGTTACAATTTCATTATAATACAAATTTAAACATTGCATTCAATTCCTCATTCTAACTATGTCTGCTTCAAACGAATTATTTGAACTAAACCTTCTTTAACACATCCATCTGCTTGAATTCCTACCTTTTCAAATTCGGAGGATATTTCATTCGGAGTAAAGAAGTGTCCTACTATGTTCAAATGATACATAATAGTATTGGCAATTTTCCTAATTATTTCAGGAAGTCTCAATTCCACAATATAAATCTGTCCGCCATCTTTAATTACACGAACTACCTCATTAATAAACTCCTTTCGGTTTTCAAAATGGTGAAACGCCATACAAACTGTAATAATATCAAACGACTGATTAGAAAACGGTATCTTATCACATTTTGCCTGTCTTATATCCATTTGAGGACACTTTTCTTTTGCAACATTAATCATTCTATCATCAATATCCATTCCATATCCCAAGATATTAAATCTATTATACATTTGCTTAAGTAATTCTCCTGTACCGCATGCTACATCTAATACCTTTGAATTTGATGGAATATTTATATTTTGTATAAACAGCCAATAGAATTTTCTCAAGAACTTTCCTTCAAATCCGCTATCATACTTATCAGCACGATTGCCAAACCTCACTTCCCTTTTTATTATATGCATAATTTCCACTCCTTTTAACTTACCCTATTTTTTAATACAATTTATTTATTATTGAACACTTTGTTTGTTATATGGTAATTTATCTGATAATCTAAAACAAGAAACAAATATTATAAAACATTCGTTATTGAACATTTGCACGCAAATGTTCAGAAAGAGATTTAATGCATGGACCGAAGAACCGAAAAAACAAAAGATGCCATTTACAATGCATTTAGTTCACTATTGTTGAAAAAAAGATATTCCAAAATTACAATACAAGAAATAATAGATTATGCTAATATAGGTCGGAGTACTTTTTATTCTCATTTTGAAACTAAAGATGAACTTCTGAAAGCTATGTGTACCGATATTATTGAAAATATACATTCCAGTAATTTATCCTTGGATAATGCAACTCCTTGTTCTATCATAGTGCCTATCTTATATCACATAAAAGGAAACCAAAAGATTATAAGAGGTGTATTTTCAAGCAATAGCAGTGAACTCCTTACTACCTATTTCAAAAGATACTTAAATAGCCGAATTGAACAATATTTCCTTTTTTCATACAACGAAACACAAACAGGTATTCCAAAAAATTTTCTTATCAATCATATCTCAGGTAGTTTCATTGAAATGATAAAATGGTGGAGTGATAATAATATGGAAGAATCCCCAGAAGAACTCTCAGGTTATTTTATTTCAGTAATATCTCCTATCATTAATTTATCTTATAAACAAATCCATAATGCTTAAATGTGTGAGAAATTTCCTATTGCGCTTCTTTTCTCGCATACAAGTAATAATATCAGACTGTATTTGGGTATCATATTCTTTATAAAATGCAAATACTCTTATTAAACAGGAGATTAATAAATGACCGAACATAAATATAGCAATAAATTACTACATGAAAAATCGCCCTACCTTCTTCAGCACGCCCACAACCCTGTAAACTGGTACCCCTGGGGGCAAGAGGCATTCGATAAAGCACAATCTGAAAATAAGCCGATATTCTTAAGCATCGGTTATTCGACCTGCCATTGGTGCCACGTGAGTTTGTTGCACCGAATTGGTAGAAAACGGGTCTAGCTTTGTAAGCGCTAGACCCGTTTATTGTTTAAAATGCATAATCCCTATACAAATCTAGACAATAATTTTATAATGATAGTCTGAACGTGCCCTCTCTGGGCATAATGTCGTAAAGTGTCTCGGTGGAAAACACAGTGAGACTGAGTAATGTCGGTCTTGGATACTCTTGTCGGTTGACTCAGATTTTGTCTAGTTAGACCCACATGCCACTGAGGCGGCACCATCGGAAGGATGAAAATAGAGTTTATTTTCAGGATAGAAATGAGAAGAATTGACCGTGACTTTGTTGATCAGCGCATGCCAAAATGTTTCATCGAATTCTGTCAGAACGGAATCCTACCGTAACACGTGGTAAGAAAGCCCCCAATTTATTCCCGCTTTTCCTGAGAGTTTACCGCCTTTTATTATATCAGGTTCACTTAGAACCCCGGAAATTCGTCTCGTGGATACATTTATATCCTCCAAGCTGAGTATTCCGACTTACTCGAACACCTCATCAGATAACATTACTCAAAGCCACCCGGGCGCATCCTTAGAGTGATTTATTTTTAGCGATGAAACGGTTGGATAAACCTAGAGTTCTTTTACTCCATGAATCCTATTTATTTAACAGAACCACTCTTTTCACTTATCTCTCTGCTGTTAAGTGAATTATCTCGACCCAAGGTGCAAGTGAAAACCAATCAAAATCAAAATGATAATCCCGTCCATAAACAACCTTTTTTATCCCGGATGAAATGATTAACTTGGAGCATTCAGCACACGGACGATCAGTAACATATATTGTTGCGCCATTTCTTTCGTCAGGACTACATTCTAATAACGCATTTACCTCTGCATGTATTGTTCGAACACAATGATCATCTATAATTAGGCATCCCTCATCTGTACAATGCGGAAGTTGGATCGTCACTTCCATTATAACCAGTACCCTTAATTCTTCTATCTTTAACAACTACCGCTCCTACACTACGTCTCTGGCAGGTACTTCTACTTGCAACTTGATAAGCAATATCTAGAAAATAAGAATCCCTTTCTTTACGCATTACTTTACCCCTTCCCCCAAAAAACTTTGCTATCAACCTAATGGTTTCGGATAACGATTCCGCGAATTTCCAACACGTCTTAACCGCTTTCATCTTGTCAAAGTTTTGGGAATACGTTGTTTTCCTGCTGTAGCTCTCCAAACAATTTAGTATTCTATTTATCAATAAATCAACTCAGAAACTAAAATATATTATCTAATCTAAAATATTTCTCAATTTTGTTTCTATTTTTCTATAAAAACTTTTCACTGTCCAGTAATATAGCCATATTGCCGTTTATCAGAATCCAGACTATTTAGATACTTTTTGTTCTTTTTTCTATCCGATTAATGATAATGTACTGAAGACCAAGTTCTACAGGAACTAATAGAACGTGATATGAAAATCGTAAAGCCACAAACATATAGAGTGCGCTAAATGGAACGCTCAACAATATGCTTCCCCACATGTTCTTGCTGAAAAGGTAAATAGCCGTAGCTACTACCATGCCAAAGACCAATGCTTCCAAAAATTGAGGATGAAACTCATAACTTATAAAGTAATGAAAAAAGCCAAAGATTGTCATAGGATACATAGTTACACCCCTTTAAATTATTATAACTCCTTATGTATATAAATTTCCAACTTAACGTTTTTCACAATATGCCTGCAATGTCAAATCACCATTATTTGCTCCAGTATGACGAAAATCTCTCGCCTAAAAGTTGAACAAAGGGATTAGCCGACTCTATTACAAGTTGTGTCCTACCGTTCATCATTGCAGACCACTTCACTCCCCTCAATATTTTTACATGAAATTCAAAACCATCCACACCCCATTTTTATAAACTTTAATAACCAGAAATCAGAATCTTTTCAAGGCCAAACAAACTGTACCAAATTTCCGCAATTCCAATTTTACCATTTTGAATATATTCACATATTTATTTTCCATATAACCAATTATATACCAAAATGTATAATCAAATATAAATTAATGGCTAAGCCTATGTTAAATCTATGTCTAAAATTGTATTGTAAAGCGACAACGAATTGTGAGCTAATTTCATTTAGTTTATCCCACCCTATACTCTTCACTGGTTCCGTTAGCTGAGCAGAAAAATAAACATGAACCGTCTCTGGCTTGATGGACACAAGAACTGTAATTTCTTTTATTACAAAATAAATTACTGATAATTTGGGTATTCTTTACTCAATATAAAGTTTAAAGGAGTGTCTTACTATGTATGAAAAGAACCGTAAACCTAATTCCTTAATTCATGAAAAGTCTCCCTATCTCTTACAACATGCTTATAACCCTGTTAACTGGATGGCCTGGAGTCCAGAAGCATTTCAAAAAGCCCATAAGGAGAATAAGCCTGTCTTTCTGTCTATAGGGTATTCCTAGTTGTTTGGCAAATTATAGAAAGTCGGTTCAAGAAATCCACCTGTCATTGGTGCCACGTCATGGAACGCGAATCCTTCGAGGATTTAGAAGTAGCCGAACTGCTTAACCAGCACTATATAGCGATTAAAGTCGATCGTGAAGAACGACCGGATATTGATCATCTCTATATGGGATTCTGCCAAGCTCTCACAGGGGCAGGGGGCTGGCCCTTAACCATCTTAATGACTCCCGAAAAGCAGCCTTTTCTCGCCGGAACTTATTTTCCCAAGCATAACCGCTATGGCAGAGCCGGGCTGCTGACCCTTCTCAGCCAGAACGCCGAAATTTGGGAAGAAAATGAAGATATTCTACGCCTTAACGCTGAAGAAATTGTTGATTTGGTTACTTCTCAACAAAAAACACCCGCTCTTAGACTTGTCTCCCAAAATGGAAAAAATCCTTCCTCTGCTTTCCATTCCTGGGCTGGGAAATCGATTGAAACTGCTTATCAAATTTTAGAAAAGAATTTTGATGCACGCAACGGCGGCTTTGGGCAAGCTCCTAAGTTTCCTTCTCCTCACAACCTGACCTTCCTCCTTCGTTACGCAAAAGATCATCCAGAAAGCGAAGCTGAAGTTATGGTTGGAAAAACCCTTAAACGTATGGGACAAGGCGGAATCTATGACCATATCGGCTTTGGATTTGCACGCTATTCCACCGATTCTTATTGGCTTGTTCCCCATTTTGAAAAGATGCTCTACGATAACGCCATGCTTTCTATCGCCTATTTAGAAAGCTACCAATTTCTCAAAGAGCCAATGTTTGCACAAAAAGCAGAGGAAATTTTTACTTATATCCTTCGCGATATGACTTCACCCGAGGGAGGGTTTTATTCAGCCGAAGATGCAGATTCCGAGGGGGTAGAAGGTAAATTCTATGTCTGGACTCCGGAACAAATTCGTGATGTTCTCGGGGCAGAAGATGCGGCTCTATTTTGCGAAGTTTTCAATATTACTCCCCAAGGAAACTTCGAAGGTAAGGCTATTCCCCATTTGCTGCCTTCAGATCTTAACGAACTGGCTGAAAAATACCACTTAAGTCCTGAGTCGTTAAAAAAACGATTGGAAAATAGTCGTCAAAAGCTCTGGGAGGTTCGAGAAAAACGAATCCATCCCCATAAAGATGATAAAATCTTAACCTCCTGGAACGGATTAATGATCGCTGCCCTAGCCAAAGGCGGACAGATCCTAGGAAACAAAACATATGTAAAAGCCGCCGAACAGGCTGTTCATTTTATTCAAGACAGTCTTTTTCGCCAAGAACGTCTCTTCGCCCGTTTTAGGGAAGGAAACGCGGCATACCTCGGTTATCTTGATGACTATGCCTTTTATATCTGGGGACTTCTTGAACTTTATGCTGCTACGGGAAAAACAGACTATCTCCAAATGGCCTTAACACTTCAAGCTCAGCAGGAAACCTTATTTAAAGATGAAGAAAACGGGGGATATTTCTTAACTGGATCAGATGCCGAAGAACTTCTGATTCGTCCAAAAGAAATTTACGACGGAGCAATTCCTTCGGGTAACTCAATTTCAGCCCTCAATCTACTCCGACTTGCTCGGCTTACTGGTGATGGAGATTGGGAACTGCGTGCCGAAGAACAGCTTGACTCCTTTCGTTCGACACTTTCATCCTATCCAGCCGGCTATACCGCTTTTCTCCAAGCTTTGCAATTTGCACTCCAGCCTAGCACAGAAATTCTTTTGGTAGGTCCTCCGAATCATTCAAGTCTAGGTTCACTGAAAGAAACGGTATTTAATGAATTTCTTCCTTACTCTACCCTACTCTATCACGATGGAAAATTAGATTCACTCCTGCCCTGGGTTAAAGATTATCCGTTCGACTCCAATAAAATATCTGTCTACCTATGCAAAGACTTTTCCTGTCAAACTCCTGTCGACTCTTCAGATGCGCTTACAAATCTTTTAAAATCCTAGTTAAACATAACACCATTTCCTAACTGATAACAATAAAACCGCCTGAAATCTCATTTCAGGCGGTTTCTCATGGTCTATTTTATACAGCTCCGGTTCCATTCGATAACATATTGTATTGTGCATTAGGCTTTCTTGGTATATGGCGGATAACTTTAAAAATTTGATAAAATGAGGCTGTAATGATTATTCCACACACCATTAAAAATATCCCGATCATAATAGCAGCAATCCATGCCAACATCTTACTCACCTCTGTTTTATTAAATTACTAATTGTCAGAATAGATTTTACACTTGATATTGTGATCACTATCACACCTTTATTATAATCTATAGACAAGCTTATAATCAAGTGAAAGTATTATTTTTCTTAATAATAAAAATTAAATTTTTAAATGAAACTACAATTTAAGGGACCTTATAAGTTAAAACTTTACAGTCCCTTTTAAAATACATTATTAAATTAGATAAAACATTTAAATTGTTAAAAACTTATCTATTATTAACAGCTACAATCAGCATTGATGGATTTTCCGCTAAATTATAATCAATAGGGACTTTTAATTTGTTGTTCTCCTCATAAGTTACTCGTACATAAGGGCGGGTTGGAAATTGAACATTTTGACGTATCACATTTCCTCGCATCCCATTACTTAATGTTACTCCAGAACCGGACGGATAAACAGCAACATTCCTAGCAAATACATCAAGTACTCCAGGTTCAAAATGTGTTCCTCTATGGGCAATCACATATTCATAAGCTTCATGCGGTTTCATAGCATCTCTGTATACTCTTTTACTCGTTAAAGCTTCATAAACATCAGCAACTGCGGTAACCCGACCATATTCATGAATCTGGGTTCCTTTTAGCCCACGCGGATAGCCAGTTCCATCCCACTTTTCTTGATGTTGAAATGCAATATGGGCCGAAAGCAAGCTGAAATCATGGTTTTGTTTTAAAAGCTCAAATCCATATACCGTATGTTTTTTAATTTCTTCAAATTCGAGGCCCGTTAAAGGGCCTTTCTTATTTAATATTTCTTGGGGTACTTTAATTTTGCCAATATCATGCATGATTACACCCATACCGAGCTCCAACAGCCGTTTATTGCTCCATCCCATGGCTACCCCAATCAATAGAGCGATTACCGTTGTGTTTACGCTATGATGATAAGTATAATTATCGTAACTTCGTATTTCTGTAATATTACTGAGTATATCACGGCTGGATAAAAGGTCCTCTATCATTTTTTGAATGACAGACTGAAGCTCCTCCGCACCAGCATGGCAATCTTTGCCCTCTTCTAAGAATCGACTCACCTTTTGCAGAGCAGCACAAGCTACTTCACGTGTTTTCAAAGAAACACCTGTATAAATTTCCACGTCTTCAAATAGTTCGTCTTCAATAAATAAAACTTCAAGCCCTAAGTCAATAAGACGATTGATAAAACATGTACTTAAAGTTATCCCAGCTTGTAATAAAATATTTCCAGACGGACTGAGGATAGGACGTGCTAAAACCTCTCCCTCGTGCACATAATTGATGTTAACCAGCCGCATTTTTTTCTGTAACCAAGCCTTTCATTTGGAAATAAATCTATATCAATTCCATCTCGACTTTCTTTATAACTTATAATTTTCGCGAAATTATTTCAAAATTCCTTTTAAAATTTTACTTTGCGGCAATGTTTTCCCTTAGGTCCTATTTTTCGTCATAGGACTAAAGTCCAGTGTTGTTTGCGAATAACGCATAAACACTGGACTTTTTTTGTTTTTTATATTAACACTTTTTTAGAAAAAGAATTAAAATTGTATTTATTTTTCGATAGATTTAAGTCTCTTTGCCAAAAGAACAGTTCCTTTTTGATTTATTGGACATTGAGATATATACCCTAAATTATGGAACCTGGGAAATATCTGTGCTACTTCCTCTCTCCCTGAAAACAGAATGTTAATTTCCTCCCCTGACCACATCAAAGCGGCCTTCTCTGCAAATTGAAGCATTTGGCCGCCAATACCTTGATGTCTATATTGAGGTTTAACGCCCAACACCTCTATTCTGACAACCGCATTATTTTGGGAAAGCACTAATACAGAAATTAATTCTTCACTGCCGCCTCGATAATAAAAGATCCTTTTATTCCGATAAACCTCTTTCCAATATGTTAGTTCCCTTTCTTCTATTTTAGCTGTGGGCCGCTTTGAAAAATCCGCCCAGTTTTCTTTTAAAAATTCCACTACATCCTTAAGTTTACCAGCAGTTACCTCATAAATCTGACTCATTACGCCACGCCTTTCTTATGCTGTATTTTTAAGAAAGTAAAAATTAAAGAGCTCTTGCCGAAGAAAATATCCTACATGCTAAACATAAAATAACTTTAAGAATTTCATTTCGCTTTTTACGCTAAAAATCCTTTTTTCAATTAAAACATTCAAAATATTAATTTTAATCCCAAATTTTTCTAGAAGTCAGATGCTAATTTCAAAATTAAAAATAACCGCACCATATAGATACAGTTATTTTTGTTTTTCAAATTTAAATATAATATTCTTTGGGTCTTGCCTCTTTTAGGACAGATTTTAGTTTAATATATTTTTTATGTTCCTGCCTGCATGCTTCCAATAAAGCTTGATCGTTTTCGATTTTCTTTTGTTCTTCTTCTAATTCTTTATTAAATAAATTCTTTAGCTCTGTCTTTTTATAGAAAGAAATTTTAAATTCGCTTTTGGTGATTTCCGAATTAAGTCTTTCTTCTTCTTGCGCAATCTCGGTTAGTTCTTTGTTTACAATTTTTAGCCAGTCATTTAAGAAATTGTCATTCACATTAAGCACCTTCCCTTCGTCTATATTTCTTCTGCAAAATAGAGAATATTCCTTCATGGTTTATTCTAACCTCATATGCATCTATATGCAAAATTATAATAGTGCGAGAAGTTTTCACAAAAAAACCGAAGGCTAACAACCCTCGGTTTTTGTAATCTATTTGTGTATGCGTTTAAAAACATGTGTATATTCAATTTAAAAGTGGTGCGGTCGAGAGGACTTGAACCTCCACCCCCTTGCGAGGACTAGGACCTGAACCTAGCGCGTCTGCCAGTTCCGCCACGACCGCGAACTTTCTATATTATAAGAAAGTTATGTTACTTTGTCAACTCATTAAATAATTTTTCAATTTGCATTTATGATCCTTAATTTTAATGCAAATACTAAATTATATTTAAAAAGAATGGGAGCAAATAGTATGAATTCATCAAACGTTATTCGCCGTGAGATTGAGCGAGTCTATGGACATATCAGTCCCTTTGAGTTAAAAGATCAACTCATCAGCCTCGCATCAGATCAACGTAAAAAGAGTACCCATACTTTACTTGATGCAGGAAGAGGAAATCCAAACTGGACTGCTGCAACCCCACGAGAAGCCTTTTTTACCTTCGGCTTATTCGCGGTCGAGGAAACCCGCAGGATCTGGGATCGCGGTGACTTAGCCGGTATGCCTCAGCATGACGGTATAGCTGAACGTTTTCAGACTTATGTTAAAAATCATCCAGAGGCTCCAGGTATCCGTCTCCTCAAAAATATTATTGATTATGGAATTTACACGAAGGAGTTTAATCCAGATGATTGGGTATTTGAACTTGCTGACGGAATCATTGGTGATAATTATCCTGTTCCCGACCGTATGCTCACGCATATTGAGCAAGTAGTTCACGATTATCTTGTTCAGGAACTTTATGGGCAGGATCCAAAGACAGCAAACTATGATATATTTGCCGTCGAAGGCGCAACGGCTGCTATGTGCTATATCTTTGACTCCTTGATTGCTAACAATTTACTAGGTCTAGAAGACACGATTGCCGTTATGGTCCCTGTTTTTACCCCTTATCTCGAAATACCCCTCTTACCTCGTTATAACTTTAAGCTGGTCCAGATTAATGCCTCGGAAAAGACTCAGGACGGAACACATACTTGGCAATACCCCGCATTTGAAATTGAGAAGCTCAAAGATCCTTCCATTAAAGCGCTGTTCATTGTTAATCCCAGCAATCCTCCTTCCGTTGCCTTAAGACCTGAAGCCATTGAACAGATCCATTCTATTGTGGAGAAAAACAAACCCAATCTCATGATTATTACGGATGATGTTTATGGTACTTTTGTCGATAATTTTCGTTCAATAGCAAGCGAGCTTCCTTTTAATACCCTCGGCGTTTACTCTTTTTCTAAATACTTTGGAGTCACCGGCTGGCGGCTCGGAGTGATAACCTTACACCATGAAAATGTCTATGATTGCTTACTTAAAGCCCTGCCTAATGACCTTAAAAACGAGCTAAAAAAACGCTATGAGGCCCTTTCAACCCATCCCGAAGAAATCCGTTTTATCAATCGGATTGTAGCCGACAGCCGTCAGGTTGCCTTAAATCACACAGCAGGCTTATCAACACCCCAGCAAGTCCAAATGGCTTTCTTTTCCCTCTTTGCTTTAATTGATACACAAAACAACTATAAAGAATTGACCCAGGAAATTTGCCGGCACCGTCAAAAGCTATTATTTGATAGTCTTGGACTCGATCTCCATGAAGATCCTCTGGATGCTGCTTATTATACGGAATTCGATCTTCTTGAATGGGCCTATCATTTTTACGGTCAACCCTTTGCCCAATACCTTAAGGATAATTATAAGCCAGTCGATATCTTAATTCGGCTGGCAGAGGAGTCTGCAATTGTTCTCTTAAACGGAAGCGGCTTCCAGGGCCCCGAATGGTCCATTCGTATATCCCTTGCAAACTTAGCGAATGCGGATTATTCAAAAATCGGTACAGCTTTGCACCATGTTTTAGAAACCTATGTAAATGAATGGAAAGAATCAACGAAGACTTGACGCTTGCTTTTTGATTTCCTCATAGATCTCCTTTAAAGGGAGATTTTCTTTTTCTGCAATACGGCGGCAATCTTCATATTCTGGAGATATGGTTGTAAATTCGCCACCGGCACGGACGATTTTCGCTTTCGCCTTGCCCCACGGAGTATCGACAAGGATCACTTCATACGGAAGCATATATTTCGTCACGGGATACACTCTAACGCCAATTGTTGTCGTCTCTTTTAAAATAAGGGTTGTGAACTTCTCCAACTGTGAGGGGTGAATCTGTACAGATAATGTAACTGCAGGGCGATTTTTTTTCATCTGAATTGGCTGAAGAAAAACATCCATAGCCCCTTCTTTAAAAAACTTTTGAATTAAGTAATCGTAAAACTCTGGATTCATATCATCGATGTTGGCTTCAAGCATTAGGGCTTCTCCAGCTTGAATCGTTTGCTCCTGTAAAAAGCGAGCTTCTCCTTTTGGGGGAATTTCAGAGTTTTGACCTGTCCAGAGTTCTTGAAGCTCGCTATACTTATGTTTATGTTCATGATCGTGTCCATGGACATGCTTATATTCACGCCCGTGCTTATGCTCATGCATATGTTTCTGCTGATCGCTTTCGTGATTCTCGAGGATTTCTTGAGGATAACCGCTATTGGGATTGATTTTGGGAATATCCATCGTACTCTTCTCACCAATCATTATCCTTAAAAGATTGGGAATGGTTAGATCGCGCTCACCTGCTCCATAGCCAATATGATCAACTTTCATTACCGGCATATCACCAAAGTCGCTGCAGTATGTGGAAAGAATAGCCGCCCCAGTCGGTGTAACCAGCTCAAAAGGAATATTTTGCGTGTAAACCGGGATCCCTTGAAGCAGTTCTATTGTTGCCGGCGCCGGTATTGGAATCGTCCCATGAGCAGCCTTTGTAAACCCTTGGCCCGTATGAACTGCTGATGCATAAACTTTTTCAATTCCCAGCTTGTATAAACCGATGACTGCCCCAACGATATCAACAATGGCATCTACGGCACCAACCTCATGAAAATGAACCTCTTGAGGTGATGTTCCATGAACTCTGGCCTCGGCCTCGGCCAGCTTTCCAAAAACTGCAAGCGCTTTATCCTTTATTTCTTCCGCTAACTCACTCTCTTGTATAATTTGGGTTATATCATTTAAATGACGGTGAACATGTCCTTCTTGAGCCAAAACATGAATTTTGGTACCCGACATCCCTTGTTTAACCACTTTTTCTTGCTTGATCTCGTAGTCCTTAAGATGAAGTTTCGCGAGTTCTGCCTTTAATTCTTCAAAATTAAGCCCGGCATCAACTAGAGCTCCAAGGGTCATATCACCGCTGATTCCAGCGAAACAATCAAAATAAGCAATTCTCATCTTAGTTCTCTCCTAACCGATTTATCAACCCTGCCTGATAGCCTGCACCGAAACCATTATCAATATTAACAACACTTACACCGCTGGCACAACTATTCAACATCGCTAATAGGGCTGCCAATCCTCCGAAGCTGGCACCATACCCGACACTCGTCGGAACCGCAATCACAGGCTTATCTACGAGGCCTCCGACAACACTGGCTAAGGCCCCTTCCATACCCGCGACAACGACAATAACACGAGCCTGACTTAATTTATCCGTTTGGCTGAGCAGACGATGAATTCCGGCAACCCCAGTATCATAAACCCGCTCAACGTGATTTCCCATCATTTCCGCGGTAAGGGCTGCCTCTTCTGCTACAGGCAAATCAGAAGTGCCTGCACTTAAAACAAGGATATTTCCACGATCCTCTTGTTTGCCTCGTTTAATCATGATGAGATGCGCTAAAGCGTTATATTCTGCATCGGGAATGCGTTCCCGTACAGCCTGATAAACCTCAGAATCTGCCCGAGTTCCTAAGATATTGCCTCCTCCCCGCTCGGCAAGTTTTTCTGCAATCGCTACAATTTGTTCCGTCGTCTTTCCTGCACAATAAATAACCTCCGAAAAACCCTGGCGGATATTCCGATGATAGTCAACCTTAGCAAAGCCCAGATCTTCAAAAGGAAGTACTTTTAAGCGTTCTATCCCTTCCTCAACACTAACGTCCCGTTGTTTAATTCCTTGCAGCAAGAGTCGCAATGTGTCTTCATTCATTCCCATAATCTTTCAATCCTTCAATCCTTAATTCGATTTAATCGTTGCTACTTTTTAGCATAGCATATCTAATCCTTAATTTTCAATTTACTGCATTTCATAATCTTATTAATCAATATCATTATTCGATTGCCTGATTTTTCTTTTGCACCGACTCCATATTTCCTGCTAGAATAGACTTATTAAGTGTACAAGGAGTGGTTTGAAATTCATGAATGTTATTTTTTTTCTCATCCCGAAAAAAGACGTGATCTTTTTAAAATATAACGCGACCATGAGACAGGCTCTTGAACGGATGGAATTTCATCGTTATTCTGCTATCCCCTTGATTGATGAGGAAGGGCATTATATCGGAACACTGACCGAAGGAGATCTTCTTTGGAAACTTAAAAACACCCCAGGTTTAACCTTTGAAAATACACAGAACATCCGACTTAGTGAAATTGAGCAGCATATTCAAAACTATCCGGTATCCATCGATGCGCATATTGAAGATCTTCTATCGAGAGCAATTGAGCAAAACTTTATTCCGGTCGTAGATGATCAAAATGTCTTTATCGGCATTGTTCGCCGCCGGGAAATCCTTGAATATTGTGCCAAAATACTTCCATTTGATAACGAAAATAACAAATAATAATAATCAATTTCTCCCCCTTATTGCCATATAGATGATATAGCAAAAAACAAGGGGGAGTTTTACTTTGAATACTGAAACTTTGGAAAATGCCCAATCCAAGCGAAGATCGTGGAAGAAAACGGTCTTCGTCTTTTTTTCATTGCTGTTAACGGTATCACTGATATCACTTGGAGCACTGTTTCTCTATACCAAAGATACAGGACTGATCCTAAAAGGGGTTAAAGTCGGTTCCCTTGATCTTTCTTCACTTAATAAGACTGACGCTCGTAAAACTCTTGAAAATCAACTTACCCCTTTACTTGACCAATCTCTTGAATTGAGTATTCCCGGCCAACCCCCCGAAATAATTAAACTCCCCTTAAAAGATTTGGGTATGTCCCTTGATTGGGATAAAATCATACAACTCGCGTATGATCAAGGCCGATCAGGAAATATTTTTCAAAAGGCGCTCTCTCAATTCAATCTTCAAAAAGGAATGTCTTCATCGCTTATTATCGAATACAATTGGAACTCTGATCGGCTGCAAAAAACGTTAGCAAGCTCATTGGCAAAGTTTAACCGGCCTACAATTGATGCTTCATATAAAATTACACCTGAAAACCAGATGATCATTGAAAAAGAGAAGCCGGGACAGGAAGTCGACCTTGAGTTATTAACTGAAAAAATTAAACATATAAATCTCCTTCAACTTACTCCTATTGAAGTTCCGTTTAAAACATCAGGACAGCCCCGTGTTACTGCTGCCCAGCTTGAAGGAATGAAAATCACCCATTTACTGGCTAAATACACCACTCAATTTGATTCAAGCCTTATCAGCCGTACGGATAATATTAAACTTGCTGCAAAAACTCTCGATGGTCTTGTGCTGGCTCCTCAGGAAGGATTCTCTTTTAACCAGCGTATCGGTGAACGAACGGCTGCCGCCGGTTATAAAGAAGCCCTGATTATCGTTGACAATCAATTCACGCCGGGACTTGGCGGAGGAATCTGTCAAGTTTCCTCAACACTATACAATGCCGCTCTTTTAGCCCATCTCGAAATTCTCGAACGCCATCCTCATTCCCTCGAGATTAATTATGTACCTCCAGGTCAGGACGCAACAGTTGCTTACCCAGATCTTGATCTAAAGCTTAAAAATAACACCTCAGGTTACCTGCTCATTCGATGCTATATCCGAGAGAACTCCCTTACTTTTGAACTCTATGGCAAAGAGGAGTAACCTTTACAATTTTTAGGCATACTAGCAGTAATGACCATGATTGAAGAAAGCTTGTACATCCTAGTAAAGGAAGGTTATCATGACAATTCTGCTCGAAGAATCAACTCACTCTCCTGAAAATTTTTTATATAGTACCCCTAACCTCAATGACAAATCGCCATTATTTTTTCCTGAATTGCTCCTTGTTGAAGAACGTTTAAAGCAAACCATTGACAAAGCACAAGGGATGATACGCCAATCCTGTTCACAGCTTTTAACCTCGGGAGGAAAGCGTCTGCGCCCCCTTTTAACCCTGCAAAGCGGAATGTGCTTTGGACCGTTAAATACGGCAACGATTCAGGCTTCTGTCGCGGCTGAACTGATCCATATGGCCTCACTTATCCATGATGATGTGATCGATCATTCTGATCTTAGACGTGGCTTGCCTACAATCAACTCTCAGCAGGATAACCTCGCAGCGGTACTTACCGGCGATTATCTTTTTGCTGAAGCGTTTCACATTCTATCTTCTCACCAGCTTTTGGCAAGCATGAATTATTTAGTTGAAGCAATTCAAGCCATGTGTACAGGGGAAGTCGATCAAGCGAATCGACAATTTGATTTATCGGTATCCGAAAATGACTACTTCGAACGAATTTCCCGCAAAACAGGTATTCTCCTTGCCAGTTCCTGCCGTTCCGGAGCCGCTACCGCCAGCGCATCAAATGAAGATATTGATCGTTTAGGTAATTTCGGCATGCACCTTGGCTATGCCTATCAGATTATTGATGATCTTCTTGACTTTACAGGCGATCCGCAACAAACGGGAAAACCGGTTGCTGCTGACCTGATCAACGGCCATATCACGCTGCCTATAATTTATCTTTTAAAACATCCCCTTTATGGACCTTGGGCAGGGGAATTTCTGCAGGACAAGCCTACCCCCGAAAAAATCCCTAAAATAATGCAGGCCTTAATCTCTTCGGAAGCCTTGGATGAAGCATTTTCTACAGCTTTAACATGCGTAGAGACTGCTTTATCTTATCTCGAAGAAATCTCGGCCTGTCCATCCAAAACAGTATTAACTCAACTTGCCGCAAAAGTTTTGTATCGGAATAGCTAAAAAAGATAACTTTATTAAAGGACTTCTTTTTTACGCAGTACACGACACATCTGATAGAGAAGCTGGATAGTTATTCCTCCTGCAGAGAGTAAGGCCTGAGTCCCGCCGCGAAGTTCCTCAATTTGGGCTTTAGGATCGGATAAATACATAGCTAACAGCCCTTCGACAACGGTTTGATGGAACTTAGGATAAGTCAAATAACGAGCATGCTGTGTTGATTCTTTAAGGAAGAGCACAAGTCTTTCTTCCCGTTCCAAAATACTTTTATAGTATTGAACAAAATTAAGCTGTTCGGTCTCACGGTCTTCCACATAATCGATAAAATAATCCATTAAAATATGCAGCCCACAAATCCAGGGAAAATAAGCCTGCTTTAATCGACAGACCTCCTCACCTGTTAACCCCGGCCGATGCGCTGCTGCAACCAGGCAGAAAATTCCGAGGGTAGAACCTGATGCTGCAGCAAATTCCCATGCAGATATATTCGGATATTCCTTCAGATGAGGTTCAATCCATGATAACATCTTCTTCTCCCGTTCTTCTAGACTTAAGTGCTTATACGTTTGCAGCGAAGAATAAAGAGAAGCTAACTCAATTAAAGATTTTTTGACCACAGGATAAGACGGTAAATCCTTTAAATTAGCCTGGCAAGTCCGAACCAAGTGTTCAAGATAGCCTCCATCCTCTTGATAAGGATATTCGGCATAATAGTCTGAGACTACGGCTTCAGAATCTAAAGCTTCTGTCATAGCTAAATGAAGCTGAGCAAAAGCTTTTTCATCTTGAACATCAGCCGCATCCACAAGGTTATCTAAATAATCACTGATAGTCTGATACGCAACGATAAACTCAATCATCGTTTCGCGCTCTGTTCCTGGATAGAGGGCATAAATACTCCCTCCAAGACAATGAAACGTTTTGCGTTGAATTGAATCAAAAGCTTGTTTAGCAAGAACCGAATCCGGTGCTTTCTCGGCCCATGAACTCCAAAATCGGAGTTCTTTTTTAACAAGCGGAAAAATGTCTTTGACAAAGTGATAAATCAAGAGAAATTTAGGATTTTCCTTAAATATATAGGACACAGTCATTACTCCTTGATCTTATGTTCTCTCTCTCTATTCTGTCCCAAACAAAGCACCTTGTAAACCCTGCACAAAAAACGATATACCAGTAAAAATAATTCAAGCTGTTACCTATAATTTCCAGACATACCTCTTTAAAAATGAGGAATTCTATAAAGAGCTTTTTTAAAAGCAATTTTAAAGCTCAAAATCATCAGACAGTATAGAGGAGGATCAGCATGATTAATCAAAACGCTCCCCAGATCACCTCAAAGAATTTAACGATTTTAGGTGATGCCTTGAATTCCGAAGCTCTTTTAGTGCATAAATATGCACAAGCTGCACAACTTGTTCAAGATTCAGCAGTAAAATCACAACTTTCCTCAGCTTCTGACTTACACCGCCAACATTATAGTACTCTGCTCAATTATTTAAACTCTCACGAATAAGTACAGGCAAAAAATTAAGCCTACTCTACTTGAGTACGCATAGAAAGGATGAAAGCGATGCCAGGGCAATCTACACTTTCGGAAAAAGAAGTTTTAAATGATTTACTCATGATTGAAAAACAAATGACTTCTTCCCTTAACACTTTTATCACTGAGGTAACCTGCGGAAACCTTCGTCAAAACCTCAAAAACATTCAGCAAGACGAGTATTCAATCCATGAAAATCTATATAATGCAATGAATTCAAAAGGCTGGTATACCCCCAGTGATGCTCCCAATCAAGAAGTTCAAAAAGTAAAAAATGAATTTAATCAACTTCAAGTATAAATAAAAACCTTAAAAAAAGCATTTGGAAGTATGCTCCTAATAGGCAGTTATACTTTCCAAATGCTTTTCTCTAATTTGAATATTTGAAACAGCTAAGTTATTCAGCTTTTTTTGTTTCTTTAGCTTCCTCTTTAACTTCTTCTTTTTTCTCTTCACCATTAGTCGCCGATTTAAACTCAGAAATTCCTTTTCCTAATGCTTTACCAAGCTCAGGCAGTTTACCCGGTCCGAAAATAACGAGAGCAATAACCAAAGCAATAGCAGCAGTTGCCGGAGTAATAAAACCAAACGTAATGAACAATATTGCCACCTCCATTATGTTTAACATTCATAAAAACTAAAAATGTTAATCATTTAATCCCGAGTGATGATTATCAGACCATCACAACACATATCCTAAACTAGTTTCAGTAAACATGCAATAGTATTTTATTCCGGCATTTTATTTTTAGAGTTCAATACAATTCTTATGTATAAAGAGGTATATGCTCCCCTTAGCCTAGATAAATCAAACAACATAATATTCCAGTGAAAGGGGAGCATTTTTATTTTATCACTATTTCATTCTAAATCTCTTTGATTTAATAATTCCTCATAGCCTAAATAAAGGCTCCAAATAACCTCCCAAAGTTCACCGTCAGCTTCCGTAATTTTTAAACCCAACTCTTTCGCTTCTCGACGACCGATGGGATAACCATGTGAAAAATACCCCTCTGTAAGCGCATGCGTAACCGCAGAAACCTGAAGCGGCGAATCCTTCAGCATGTAACGAGAAAGGAGTGCTTCAGCATACTGGTGGGAAGCCTTGAGGGATTTTTCATAGTCACCGATTAGCCAAGGATCCAATTTATTGAGGACGGGATTGATGATAAATGTTGCTAATTCCGGATCCGGGCTATCGGCAATCGTCCGTTGAAAATACTCGAGAGTATAGCGAATGGCCTGTACAGGAACCCAAACGTCCCTATAAACCGGATGTTTTACTAAGGGATCAATCGGACCTAATTCAGATACAGGTCCCATAACCACTTCATCCGCTCCTAAAACAACCATCGATGCAGCAGACTTCGCAGCAAGCGGGACGATCACCCCAAATTCCTCACAGAACTCTCGGATGAGCATAACCAACTTATAAGGGGTATCCACCGCACCTCCATAACTATGCAAAAACAAATCAATCTTGGGAGTGTGTCCTATGGCCTTCAGCTGTTTATAAAGAGGAACCAGTATACTATCATCTAGCGGAGTGTACGCAAAATAGACAAGAACTTTTGATCCCCGGATTTGTTCCAAACGCTCCAGGTACTGATAACGGTTTTCCGCATCCACCGTCTCCCCCCCAATTCACCCAAAACTATAATGTAATGTATTCCAGTATTATCCATTTTGTGAATTGCTTGGAGAGGCTTCCTTCTATAATATGTTAGGATTGCGGCAAACTAACCTTTACACCGGATTGGTCATGACAGGATTGGCAATAGGATTGTCCTCCTAAGCCCTTTTTTATATGACAGGGATAACATTGTTTAGCCGGCTGCTGATTATTATTAACTGCATACCCATGCCCTTGCGGACCATTGATCCAGGTTTCTTTAGCAATCGTACTATGAGGGTTCGATGGGTCATGATTTTGGGAAAGGATAATAACCGCAGCTAAAGCTGCTAAAAGTCCAAGGGTAATAACGCTTCGTACAAGCTTTTTACGTTCCATCCGCAAACCTCCTGAGTACCCGTTCCTATAGGAACAAAGACTAGAGTGACTTTAACACTGCCCGAACTTGTTCGAGAGTATAGTTAAGGTCTTCGTCTGTATGTGCCAGGGAAAGGAATACTGCTTCATATTGACTTGGAGCGAGATAAACTCCGCGCTCAAGCATCCCTTTAAAATATGCGGCAAAGCGTTCAACATCTGAAGTACAGGCACTGGCAAAATCTTTAACCGGTTGATCCGTAAAAAATGCTGAGAACATTGCACCGACAGAATTGATCCAAATGGGCAGGCCTTGTTCTTCGGCGATTTTTCTTAGTCCCTCAGCTAAATAATTTGTTTTCCGTTCAAGTTCTGAATAAACGCCTGGTTTTTGCAATAAGCGCAGCGTTGTTAATCCCGCTGCCATCGCTAAGGGATTCCCCGAAAGAGTTCCAGCTTGATATATGGGACCGCTCGGAGCAATTTGACTCATATATTCTGTTTTTCCGCCGTATGCTCCAACGGGGAGGCCTCCTCCGATAATTTTCCCTAAACAGGTGATATCCGGATCAATTCCAAAACGTTCTTGCACACCGCCATAACTGACACGAAAACCTGTCATAACTTCATCGAAAATCAATAAAGCTCCATATTGACGCGTCAATTCACGGACGCCTTCAAGAAAGCTCCGTTCAGGGATGACAACTCCCATATTGCCAGCTACCGGCTCAATAATTACACCCGCAATTTCTTCCCCATCTTGACGGAAAATTTCTCTTAAACCTTCTAGATCATTGTAACGAGCAACCACCGTGGTCCCCGCAGTTGCCGCGGGAATACCGGGTGAATTCGGAACCCCAAACGTCAGCGCCCCGCTTCCCGCCTTAATGAGCAAGGAATCAGCATGTCCATGATAACAACCTTCAAATTTAACAATTTTATTTCGGCCGGTAACCCCACGGACTAACCGTAAAGCACTCATTGTCGCTTCTGTACCCGAATTAACCATGCGAACTTGATTCATTGACGGGTATGCCCTAAGGACTTCAACGGCAAGCTCTGTTTCCAGCTCTGTCGGGGCACCGTAACTTGTTCCCCTTTCTGCTGTCCGCTTAATCGCCTCAACGACTTCGGGATGAGCATGTCCCAAAATCAGCGGTCCCCAAGAGCCTACATAGTCAATATAGGAATTGCCGTCGATATCCCAAAGATGTGATCCTTCACCCCGTTCGATAAAAACGGGATCTCTTCCCACTGAACGAAAAGCACGAACCGGAGAGTTAACCCCCCCAGGAATGACAGCCTTCGCTCTTTCGAAGGCTTTGCAACTCCGAACATCTTGAAAACTCAAAGTTTAAGACCTCCCAACCCCTTATGGGGCTATTAATCATTTTCTTCCATAAAATACTGCATACTGCTCTTCTTTAACTCCGCTTTACTAAAAAGCATCCGGTATTCTTTGATTCCTGTTTCTTCAGAAATCCGCTCCATAACATTCTGACAATCTTCAACTGACTGACCGTGAATCATCGTAAACAGGGTATAGGGCCAGTCGGGCAGTGTGGGACGCTGATAACAGTGGCTTACTTCACGAAAAGCTGACATTTTTTTACCGATCTCATGGGCTTGATCCTCCGGGACCGGCCAGACTCCCATTGCATTGGCTGTAAAGCCAGCTTTTTGATGCCGCAGAACCGCGCCAAAACGCCGAATTAAACCTCTTTCCAGTAAACTGCGCGTTAACTCAAGGACCTCATTTTCCGTCCATTGAAGCATTTGAGCAATCTCTGCAAAAGGAGTTAACGAGTAAGGCAAATCGACTTGAAGAACGCGGACGAGCGCTTTTTCCTGCTCGCTGAGAACAACTGCCTGTTCACCTCTCCGCCAAGCACCAGGCGTTTTTTGAAGTCCGATATTTCTTAACTCAGGTTTACTTTTCTCTGTCTTATTTTTGAAATTAAAATCAACGCTAATCTTAAAAAGACGGACAGCAGGTAGAGAGTAGACCTGATCTGAACCTAAAACACTGCGAACCTTGTTCAGAATCTGCTCAACTTCCTCTTTTGATGGAGCAATCAGCGTAAACCACATATTATAGTCGTGCTCACGCAAATAATTGTGCGTTACGCCGGGGGTTTCCATAAGAAGTTCAGCAACATCAGAGATTTTTTCTTGAGGGACTTTAGCTGCGCATAATGTACTATGATAACCCAAACGGTGGGAATCAAATACACCTCCGAGACGCCGTATGATGCCTTCCTGTCGAAGCTTTGTAACCCTTTCCCAAGCTTCTTCTTCAGATACGCCCGCACGTTCTCCTAAACTTTGAAAGGGACGCGGCATAATCGGGAAATTTGTTTGGATGGTGTTAAGCAACTCCCGTTCAACGGTATCCAAGTTACTTAACCCCCTTCCGCCCGTGGTACAAGCACCAAGGTTCCTCCGCCATGTAATCTCCGTTTTCATAATAAGCCGCACGGGCTCGGCATCCGCCGCAAGCCTTTTTATATTCGCAGGTACCACAGCCGCCTTTATAATCCATCGTTCTCAATTCTTTTAAGACCGGGTTGTTTTTCCAGATCTCATCGAAAGGCGTTTCACGGACATCACCAAGCGGGATATTTAAATAGGCACAAGGCTGAACCTGTCCTTTCGGGCTAATGATGCAATAAGATGTTCCTGCTAAACAGCCGCGGCCATACCGCATATTCATGCCCATTTGTTTAGCAATACGCATAAACTGAGGAGCACATGTCGGTTTAAGCTCGATATCTACAGTTTGTTGTTTTTTCATGATCCGAGTTAATACATCTTCATAAGCTTCAGCCCGCAAAGACTCTTCCTCGATGGAAACGGCACGGCCGGTCGGAACCAAGAAGAAGAAATGGTGAGCCACTGCCCCTTCACTCACAGCAAAATCGGTAATCGCCTCAAGCTCATCCTGATTCCAATCCATAACTGTGGTATGGATTTGGAAAGGAAGTCCCACTGCATGGCAATTACGCATCCCTCGAACAGCGCCTTCCCAAGCTCCCGGGAATTTACGGAATTGGTTATGTTTTTCTTTATCCATGGAATCTAAGGAAATACCCATTCCCATAGCGCCGGCCTCTTTGAGACGACGTGCCATATCCAGGGTAATAAGAGTACCGTTTGTTCCAAAAACAGGTCTTAGGCCTAAAGATGTTGCATAGGCAACCAGTTCCACAATGTCTGGCCGAATAAGAGGTTCTCCCCCGCTAAAAATCATAATTTTAAACCCTGCTTTAGCAATCTGCTCTAATAATGTTTTCGCTTCCGCAGTATTTAATTCTTCTTCAACTTTACAGCCGGCATCACGATAACAATGATCACAATACATATTGCAAGCATTCGTTGTATTCCAAGAAATGATCATCTCATTTTCCCCTTCCTCTTCTTTATTCCTCGATTAAAACCATGTCCCTCTTACGTTTTACTTTCTGTCTAACCCTGCAGCCAACGCGCGACATCCAATGCATGATATGAAATAATCAGATCTGCCCCGGCTCTTTTCATGCTCACTAACGCTTCCATAACAATTCTTTTTTCATCAATCCAGCCCTGTGCTGAAGCCGCTTTCACCATGGAATACTCACCGCTGACATTATATGCCACAACGGGAAGGCCAAAACGCTCTTTTGTTCGATACGTAATATCGCCATAAGCCAAGGCTGGTTTAACAATGATCAGATCTGCCCCTTCTTCTATATCTAAAGCCGTCTCACGCATTGCTTCATTCCCGTTAGGAGGATCCATTTGATACGTCCTGCGGTCACCAAACTGCGGTGCTGAACCTGCTGCTTCACGAAATGGTCCGTAAAAACCGGAAGCGAATTTAGCAGCATAGGACATTACAGGAACATCTGTAAAACCTGCTTTATCAAGGCTTTGCCTAATTGCTGCAACACGGCCATCCATCATATCCGAAGGCGCCACCATGTCTGCTCCGGCTTGTGCATGAGAAACTGCTGTTTGGGCTAATAAATCCAGCGTTGGATCATTGAGAATTTTACCGTCTTGAATTACACCGCAATGGCCGTGGTCGGTATATTCGCAAAGGCAGACATCTGTGATCACATACAGATCTGGATAATGTTTTTTGGCAACGCGAACTGCTTCTTGAACGATACCGTGTTGGTGGTAGGCTCCTGTCCCCACCGCGTCTTTTGTCTCAGGAATTCCAAAAAGTAAAATCGCCGGTATTCCTAAGTCCACAACTTCTTTCAGGGCCTCAACAAAGAGATCTAAGGAGTATTGGTAAACTCCCGGCATTGACGGAATTTCATTTTTGGTATTTTCCCCATAGATGACAAACATGGGGTAAATCAAGTCATCTACCCGTACATGATTTTCCCGAACCATACTGCGTATCTTTTCATTCGCCCGTAAGCGGCGGGGACGATGTAAAAGCTCCATCTAGAACACCTCCAGTAAGTAGTTCAAATACTCTATTGTCTTGTAGCTATTCGCACATCCGTTCACTCAACCGCTCCAGGGCTGGCACACTTGCCTTTCTTGGAGCTATCTTCAGCGGATAAGCATTCTTGAAGATAGCCGCTTCGAGCGAAAATGTCCACCGGACACTTTCGTGCCAAACCTCAGGGTAATACCTGGTGTAAACCACTGGCTCCGCTAACCAAGAAAGGCATTGTGTGCCATTGCGCCCCTCCGCAAAGCGTTCACTTCTGTGCGAATAGCTACGCTTATGGGTCTTTTTTGTTCATAGAGTAAATCTATCTTATTTAAGTCCTATTTCTTCGTCGGTTAAATAGCAGGCGGGATCGGACTCCCAGAAGTTGCCTGTAACTGCTTCTGCACGGGTCCGGAAGTTTCCGTTGCAGATATCAAGGTACTGGCATTTTGAGCAGCGGCCTTTTAATAACGGTTTACGGTCTTTCATACCGGCCATGATCGGATTTGAAGTATCAGTCCAGATATCCCCGAACTTTCTTTCCCGAACATTCCCGAAGGTGATATGCTGCGTAAATTGATCCGGATGTACATATCCCAATGGATCTACTTCAGAAAAAGCAATTCCCGAACGGTTTCCGCCGTTCATGCTGATTAAACGCTTAATCGTTGCCGCCTTCTCCGGATCCTCTTTCAAGGTGCGCAGATAGAGATAAACTCCATCGCAGTGATTATCGACCGTCAGGATTTCCTTCTCCAGGCCCCGATTTTCAAAATCAATCGTCCGACGAACAATCGTCTCCATGGCCTGGCGGGATTCTTCCGGTGATACATCCTGAGCTATCATTTGATTGCCGCGGCCGGAATAAACCAGATGGTAGAAACAAACCCGGTTAATATTTTCTTCCTCAATAAAATCAAAAATATTGTCCAGTTCTTTTAGGTTATGGCTATTGATCGTAAAGCGGAGGCCCACCCTCTGATCCACAGCTACGCAGTTTTGAATACCCTCCATCGCCTTCTGGAAGGCCCCTTCTTTGCCGCGAAATTCGTCATTAACCTCACGCAAGCCATCAAGGGAGATCCCTACATACCCTACACCGATATCCTTGATCTTTTGAGCAACTTCACTTGTGATCAGGGTTCCGTTTGTAGATAAAGTAGGACGAATGCCTTTATTCGCCGCATAAGCAGCCAGTTCAAAGAAATCGGGACGAATTAAAGGTTCACCGCCGGAAAAAAGCAAAACGGGGACATTAAATTCAGCAAGGTCATCAATAAACTGTTTCGCCTCTTCTGTAGTCAACTCACCCTGATATTTTTGAGCATCAGACTCCATATAACAATGTTTGCATTTTAAGTTGCAGGTGCGTGTTGAATTCCAGACAACAACCGGACCTTTGCCCATTGTTACTCCATTTTTCGCACCCTTTGAATCATTGCTGTACCGCAAGGAATCTCCGAAATATTCTGTATTAAATAATAACTTGGTAACACTAATCATTCTTAACCCTCCACAAGAGCTTGAACCAGCCCCTTAATTGTATATTTTTCAGCCTCCCGATAAACGGTCAAGCCAAGTTCCCGTGCTGTTGCACTCGTGATCGGTCCAATTGAAAAGAGTTTAACCCCTTTCAGCAAAGATCGGTCGCCATCAAGAAGCTGCAAAAAATTCCGAACGGTAGAAGAACTCGTAAAAGTCACTGTATGAATAAGATGATCACGCAGCAATGCCTGTAACTCTTCCTTATTGGCCTGCCCTAAAACGGTCTTGTAGGCAGGAACGTCCCAGACATCCGCTCCTAAGGCTTTAAGGGATTCCGGCAAAATATCTCTTGCTTCTTCAGCACGAGCGAGCAGCACACTCTGTCCCGGAAGGACTCGACTGGCAAGCCCTTCTATAATCTTTTCAGCACGATATTCCTCAGGGACAAAGGAAACCCGCAGCCCCTTATTTTCCAATGCGGCCTGAGTTGCGGGACCAATGGCTACGAGTTCAATCCCCGCTAAATCCCGAACATCTTTGCCTTGGTTTTTAAGTTCCTTAAAGAAGGCATCTACCCCATTAACACTTGTGAACACCAACCACTCAAAACGCTTAATTTGTCGTACTGCTTTCACAAGCTGTTCAGGATTAGTCGGAGGAGCCAGATCAATAGCCGGGAATTCCCAGGGTTCCCCGCCTAAATCTTCAATCGCCTGGGAAAGGACACTGGCTTGCTGACGAGCCCGTGTTACGACAATACGTTGTCCAAAAAGAGCTTTCTTTTCGAACCATTGAAGCTTGTCACGCAGACTAACGACTTCCCCTACGATAATAATAGATGGATTCGTAAACTTCTCACGTTCAACAAGCTCCGCTATATTATGCAGCTCTCCGACTAACGTTCGCTGCTCAGGGCGGGTTCCCCATTGAATAAGAGCGACAGGTGTAGTCTTAGAACGGCCATTTTCCATGAGTTTTTGGGCAATCAGTTTTAAATTTGCTACTCCCATAAGGAAAATCAAAGTACCATGGGAGTTTGCAATATGTTCCCAAGCAATCGCCGAGCTGTTTTTATTGGGGTCCTCATGACCCGTAATCACTGCGAAAGATGAAGTTAAATCGCGATGCGTAACAGGTATGCCTGCATAAGCGGGTACCGAAATAGCAGAAGTCACACCCGGAACAATTTCAAAAGGAATTCCGGCGTTCAGCAGAGCTTCAGCCTCTTCTCCCCCTCGTCCAAAAACAAAAGGGTCTCCCCCTTTTAAACGCGTAACAATCTTTCCTTCCAATCCCTTTTTGACAAGGACTTCATTGATCTCTTCCTGACGAAGCGTATGGCGGTCAGGAGACTTTCCAACATAGATCATTTCACATGACGGATTAGCCAACGTCAGTAAACGGCGCGATGCCAATCGATCATAGACAAGAACCTCTGCTTTGGCAATGCATTCTGCACCTTTAACCGTAATTAATTTAGGGTCTCCCGGACCAGCTCCGACTAAATAAACATATCCTGTTTCCAACTTTCCACACTCCGTTTCAACTCAGTTAATTAGCTGGGAACGCGTATTTGATCAAGAATAGCCTTTGCTCCTTGGGCAATCAAATGTTCTGCAGCATTATTGCCAATTTCCTCGGGTTCTTGCCCTTCGGCAAAAGCTCTTAGCAGCTGTTTTCCATCCAGTGAAGCCACCATACCTTTCAGCTGGACTTTTCCCTCATGGACAATTCCTAAAGCTCCGATGGGAACCTGGCAGCCCCCCTCTAATTTGCGCATCAGCGCTCGTTCCGCTCGAACTGCCAAACTTGTCTCTTCATGATTAAGCGGTTTGATCAGCTCTTGTATATCCAGACGATCTGCACTGATCTCAATGGCTATCGATCCTTGTCCAACAGCAGAGAGCATAATGTCTTCGGATATAATCTGAGTGATTCTTTCTTCCCAACCTAAACGTTTTACTCCGGCATAAGCTAAAACAATCCCCGCCATGTTGGATTCTTCAAGCTTACGCCATCGTGTTTGAAGGTTTCCTCTTAAATCCGCGAAATTCAAATCCGCTCGATAATATTGTAACTGGGCCTTGCGGCGAAGACTACTTGTCCCGATCAAAGAACCGGAAGGCAAATCTTCCAAACGAATACCCTCTTTGCTTAGGAACACATCCCGAGGCTCTTCACGCTCGCAAAACGCTCCAATCATTAATCCTTCCGGCAGAATTGTTGGCAAATCTTTAAGGCTGTGAACAGCTAAGTCAATCTCACCGCCCAGCAAGCCGTATTCAAGCTCTTTTGTAAATAAACCTTTATCTCCGATCTTAGCAAGCGGAACATCAAGTATCTTATCACCCTTTGTTTTCACGGAAACCAGGACAAATTCATGTTCAGGATAAATTGAATATAGGTGTTTTTTAACCCACTCCGCCTGCCAAAGGGCGAGCAGGCTGTCACGAGTCCCAATTCGAAAAGTACTCATTTAGCCCTCCTTGAGTCAACATTACCCTGATTTTGCACATGAGGATGAAGGGAATGAACCGTTTCCTCCTCAGCCACCTCTAAACTGAATAGGTTCTGTAATATTTCGGTATAAAGATGTCCTTGCTTCGTTGTCGCGAATTCTTTTAAATTCGTGATCGGCTCATGGAGCAGCTGATTCACGATTGAATTGGCCATCGACCGAATAATTTTTTCCTGTTTAGCAGTCAGTCCACCCAATTTCCCAAGAGCATGTTCAAGCTGATATGCTTTAATCTCTTCTCCGCGATGTTGCAAGGCAACGATGGTCGGAACGACATAAAGTGAATTATGCCATTTTAAAAATTGAGACATTTCTTCTTCGATGATGTGCTCTGCCTGCTGGCCTGCTATTTCTCTCGCATGCTGATGAGCATCAATAACTCCGCGCAGATCATCAATATCATAGAGGGTTACCCCGGGTATTTCCCCTACCTCGGGGTGAATATCCCGAGGTACAGCAATATCTATCATTAATAGAGGTCGATTGTTTCTTTTGATCATAACATTGCGTACCTGATCTGGGTTGATTACAAAATTGGCAGCAGCCGTCGCCGAAATCACAATATCTGCGTCAATTAAAGATTCTTCAAAGTCGGCAAAACGGATTGCTTTGCCATGACAGGCCGAAGCTAACGTCTTAGCGCGGTCATACGAACGGTTGGAAACCATCACCGTATTAGCGCCATTTGCGAGCAAATGTTTAGCAGTTAAAGCACTCATCTCTCCTGCACCGAGAATCAGAATACTTCTTCCTTGCAACTCTCCAAAAACTTGTTTAACCAGTTCCACAGCAGTATAAGAGATCGAGGTTGGATGCTGATCGATTTGCGTCTCCGTCCGAACCCGTTTTCCTACAGTTAAAGCGTTCTGAAAAAAAACATTAATAACTTTATTGGTTACTCCTGCTTGGGAGGCTTTCTCATAGGCATTGGCAACTTGACCAAGAATCTGCGTTTCTCCCAAGATCATTGAATCCAACCCGGCAACAACTCTGAAAAGATGTCTAACTGCTTCATATAATGTATGAACATAGAGATATTTGCTCAACTCTTGTTCCTCAATTTGAGCATGATTAACCAGAAACTTTTTAATCGAGTTTAAACCGGTTTCTACATCTGTAGTGGCGGCATAAATTTCCAACCGATTGCACGTACTGAGGATAACAACTCCTTCTAATCCAGAATACGCCTTAAGTTCATGAAGTGCCGCTCCAATTGTATAATGAGGAAAACTTACCTTCTCCCGAATCTCAACCGGGGCAGTGCGATGATTTAATCCAACAGTGACCGGAAACAACTCTCGATCACTCCTTTCGCCTCATTAAGATGACCGTTTTTTACTAAATCCAATACTTCGCCATTCGTCACTTTATCCCAAAATAATTCTTTCCGGGCAAGTGATAAATCCGTTTTCACTTTATTACGCCACTTACGCAATAAGGAGAGGTATTCCGCATACGACTGATCATATTGACTCTCAAGCTGTTTACGAATCTGCCGCGCCACAATTGGGCTGCTTCCACCCGTAGATACCGCTATCTTCAGGTCTCCTTGCTGCATTATCGAGGGAACAATAAAGGAGCATTTCTCCGGATCATCGACAACATTGATCAATCGGTGAAGCTTATGCGCATCCTGGGAAACAGCTGAATTAACTTCATCCTTTTCAGTACATGAAAATATTATAGCTGCGTCTTTAATATCTTCACGCTCATATTTTTTTCCCGTCCAGAAGCATCGTTTTGAATCTACTAAAGCCTTTAATTCGGGTAATATTTGCGGTGAAATAATATAAACAATAGCTCTGTGATCAAGTAAGGTCATGACCTTTCGGTAAGCGACATTTCCTCCGCCAACGACTAAAACAGGTTTGTTCTCTAGATCTACAAAAATTGGATAATAATCTGCCACTTCTACACCCTCTTCGAGCTTCATACATCTCATTATTCGACATTACAGGCAAAAATCCCCCTATAAAAAGCATTTTACTTAAATCTATTATTATTTAGTATGAATTTAATTTATCATGCAATTAGAGATTCTTATGCATATGAATGAAGTCCAGGCAAGAAATAGTTTACGCCAAAAAAGGTAAATAGAACAGCAACGAATCCTAAAACCTCCATCCATGCTGCCCGTTTTCCTTTCCAGCCATACATTAAGCGTGCATGAAGATACCCGGCATAAATGATCCATGTGATCAATGACCAGGTTTCCTTAGGATCCCATGACCAATACGTTCCCCATGCATAATTTGCCCAAATAGCACCTGTTAAAATGCAGAGCGTCAGCATGGGAAAAGCAAAGCCAATGATCTTATACGCAAGTTCATCGAGTACAGGTAAGGAAGGAAACCGAGATATCCAGCTTGTTGCTTTTAAATTGCCGCTTTCGTCATCAGCACGCAACTTCAGTAAATACATCATTCCTAAACCAAAAGTAATGGCAAAGGCTCCATAGGCAAGCATAGCCGTTATAACATGGAAAGTCAGCCACTGACTTTTTAGAGCCGGTGGAATCGCACCTGCTACTCTTTCTTCAGGTCCCATTTTCATAACAATAAAAACTAAAAGCAGAAAGGGAATCGGCAGGACAAAGCTTCCTAACGCTTTTAACTTATATTTAAACTCAGAAAACAGGTAAACGGCGACTATACCCCAGCAAAACGTCATGATAAATTCATAACCATTTGACAAGGGCGGTCTTTGCGTAATAACCATCCTTAAAATAATTGCTGCAGTGTTGCCTGCTAAGCCCACAATGGTTAATCCTGTGGCTAAGCTTCCCATCCAATCTTTCTTTATGACATTCGTCAACCAGTAGGCAATGGTGCCCGCAAGATAGGCAGTAATAACAAGATAAAATAAAATAATTTCCCAGTTTTTAAAGGATTCGCTCATTCTCTTCTCCTCCTCACTATATACTAAACTTTTTGCATTAACCTATTTTAGCTTTTAACTTATTGTTTATTTTTTCAAACTCTTCTTCTGCTCGTGATTTTAGCTTACCGCTTAATGCCCCAAAAATCAGGGTGGCCTCTTCGTCCTTTTCGATAATTCCCGAAATGGTTACGGGTCTTAAGTAGAACGATAAAATCAAGCCTAACATTAAGAGAGCACTTCCTATCCAAACAACACTGACGCCGGGATCTTTTTTGACCTGCAGTCCTGTATAACCCGCTAATCCATCAAACGTCAGATTAAAGGTGTTTTCAATCGCATCTGTCTGTCCCTTACTCATCTGCCCCATTTTTACAGGCTGCGGAGAATTTCCCTTATACACTTGATATAGAATAACCGGTTGATTTGTATCAGGCTTTAAAGCCGATAAAATGACAAAAAGATCTGTCCCGGGAACTTGATAATAGTTTCCGCCTTGATTTTGAAGGACAATGGGAATTTTCTGTCCCTTCAGATCCACTGTGAATTTGCCTCCTTGGGCAAAATTGGCTTGATAAAATGTTATCCCTTGGTACGTAAACGGATGATTAACAGATAATGTTTGACGGGCAACCTCTTTACCTGACTCCATAATACTCAGATCAGTATACCAATTATCACGTTCTCCATTCGCGAGCATGCGATCCTCCACGGAATTGATCTGGATCTTAAAATTTTCTGTTACTGTTCCTCTATTCAACTCAATATCTTTAATAGAAAGTGTATCGCCGGCTCCAGCGGAAAAATATCCTTTAAAGCCTGTCATCGAACCCACGAGCGCTCCGACAACAAGAACAATAAAGGAAATGTGAGTGATAAATGAACCCCAATTTCCCCATCTATACTTCTGCGCAACAAAACTCCAATGATTCTCTTGTTCATCTGATGTCAGCCGATAACCTTCCGACTTAAAGGTCTCAAGCGCTGCTTGTTGCAGTTGGTCTTCCTTTCCTGTAATTTTAGCCTGAATTTTTTGCGGTACAGTCGATGAAGCCGACGGCAGCTTCGGCTTATAGGTTTGATTGTAAATCCCGCCAAAGCGCTGGATACTGCAGACAATCAGATTAACACAGAGTAAACCAAGGATAAGTCGAAACCAAACTGAAGAATATAAATGAGTAAATCCAAGCATTCTCCATATCGCACTTACAGACTGAGCTTTTTGCGGATCCATCGCTTCTTGAGGGATTAATGTTCCTATACCGGACACCAAAGCAACAATACCTAATAGTGCTAACCCCGTTTTCATTGAACTAAATATGTCCCAAACTTTCTCAACGATCCCTTCCGACTGATCGCTCATTATCCCCACTCCTCTTTATGCATGTCATAATGTTGCTAGTATGTGTATTTATGTACAGGTGTAATTCTACACCATGTATACAATTTCTCCTATAACTGAATCTTGATCTTTTTGTGATGTTTTTGTGAACTCATTTCTCTTCCGTAATACAACGAATCGCTTTGTGTTACTATTGCCAAAATCATGTCGATTATTTATCGATAGTCACGAAAAAAAATCCCGCCTAACATCAAAGCGGGATTGGGTAGCCTTTAAAATTTGCGATCTCTTATAAACTGAGCTAGGTCGGCCAGCGCTTTCCGTGTGGGTACATTCGGTAATTCTTCGAGATACCGTTTTGCTTTTTGAATATATAAGTCTACGTAATGCATCGATTCCTCGATTGCTCCTGAGTCTTTGATTAAACGTATTGCTTCCTCTATTTCAGATTGAGATTTATCCGTTTTACCTAATAGATTAATCAAGCGTTCGCTATGCTGAGTGCTCTTCAAGGCTAAAATCATGGGTAAGGTCATTATGCCTTGCTGCAGATCTCCCCCAACAGGTTTACCTAATTGAGACGCTTCAGCGGTAACATCCAGAACATCGTCCACGATTTGAAAGGCCATTCCTATAGCATGCCCATACGCTCCTAAGGCCCAGACTTGCCTTTTAGGGGCACCGGAGACAATCGCGCCTAATTTGCAGCTTGCCTCTATGAGAAGAGCCGTTTTACGTTTAATCCGATAATAATATTGTTTAAGATTTTGTTTCACATCAAAAGAAGCTTTAATTTGCTGGATTTCACCTTGGCTCATCTCAACGCTGACCTCGGCAAGAATCCTGGACACTTCCGGATGATCAATCTTGGCGATGAGTTCCAATGATCGAGCAAGAAGGTAATCTCCCGTAGCGACGGAAACAATATTCCCCCATTTCGCCTTAACTGTTGGCCGCCCTCTTCGCGTTGTCGAAGCATCCACCACATCATCATGAACAAGCGTCGCCATATGGATAAGCTCCAGAGCCATGGCGACAGGCATTAATTGGTCAATGGGATAACCATAAAATTTCCCTGCTAAAAGAGCAAATGCAGGCCGCAAGCGCTTTCCCCCAGCATCCAGCAAATGGACAGCCGATTCGTTAAGAATTGGATAATCCGTTTCCACGAAATGATGAAGTTCTTTCTCAATACGCTGTAAGTCCGAGTTAATCTGATTAAAAAGCCATAACTGTTTCAAGCCTGTTCACCTGCTTGTACCCTTATTTTCATCCTGATAGGCCAACATATCATTCGGCAACTCTGACAGTGGATTATCGTTATCTTGATGAGACGGCTCCGTTGAAGTCTCCGCTTCGTCATAGGTAAGAAGCTCTTCCTCAGACTCGCTGCTATTTTGGGCAGATTGTACCTGTTCGCTGGAGGAACTCGATGGATTGGATTCCTTTAAAGCTTGGTTAATTATATTCGAAGGAGTATTTACCGCATCTTGAAACTCCTTAGTTACTTCGCCCGTCATCTTTTTGATTTCGAAAACAATTCTTCCTACAGCCCGTGCAACGTCTGGTAAATCCTCAGGCCCAAATAAGATTAAACCAATGACCATTAATATGAGGAGATCAGAAAAGTTCAAGATATTCCCTCCTTTAGGCGTTCAAGGCTTTTTCTCTGTTTTTGGCCACTAAAAAGCCTAACCAGATACTTATTTCATAAAGCAAATACATCGGGCCTGCCATTAAAGCTTGAGTCGGGATATCCGGTGTAGGTGAGACCAACATCGCTACGACAATAATGATGAAAAAAGCCCATTTGCGCTTCTTGGCAAGCGTCTTCGGCGTTATGATTCCAATGCGAATCAAGAGCAGCAGAACAATGGGAAGCTGAAAAACAAGCCCGAACGTTAATATAAAGCTTATCAAAAAACTTAAGTACGAAGATTTTGTCAATAAGGAGGTCGTCGGAACCGCATAGCTGCCAACGAACAATAAAATTCTCATTCCCATAGGAATAACGAAATAAAAGCTAAATGCCGCTCCAAGAAGAAAAAGCAGCAAAGAGCTCGGTATAATTAAATATAAATATTTGCGTTCATTTTGTTTAAGAGCAGGCAGGACAAAAGACCAAATCTGCCATATCAGGATGGGTAAAGCTACAATCACTCCAACCGCAAGGGAAACCTTAAGTTTAACCATCATCGGTTCCATCGGTGTTGTCGTAACGAAGGATACGCCGGTAAGTCCCACAACAGGGCGTGCCAGATAAGCAAAAACCTGATCACTAAACACCCAGCCCAGAACGGTGCCTAAAGCAACCGCATAAGCTGAAATAACGAGGGCCTTTCGTAAGGCACGAATATGTTCCATAAGCGGCATGTTTACGTCTTCCCGTTTCCGCCTACGCATTCCTTACACATCCTTCCCGTAAACCTTTAAACGCTCATAATGCGTATTTCTCTGAATAGCTGTATATCCCGCATCCTCAATACAATGAACAATTTCTTGCAAAGGAACCCGCGTAGAAACTCCCGCTGCTCGAACCACATTCTCTTCAAGCATCGTACTGCCAAAATCATTGGCGCCAAAACGAAGAGCGAGTTGTGCCATTTTTGCGCCCTGTGTTACCCAGGACGCCTGAACATTGGGTACATTGTCGATCATTAAGCGGGAAACCGCTAATGTTCTCAAATATTCAACTCCTGTTGATCCTTCTCCGCCCAACTCTGTATATCGAGGAGCATAACTCCACGGGATAAACGCGGTAAATCCGCCATATTGCTCTTGCGCCTCACGAACACGAACCATATGAAGAATTCGTTCTTCCATCGTCTCCACATGGCCAAACATCATAGTCGCAGTTGTCTTCATGCCAAGAGAGTGAGCTGTCGTCATAACCTCCATCCACTGCTGCCACTTCACCTTATTGGGACTAATCAGTCCGCGCACACGATCATCGAGAATTTCAGCACCGCCGCCCGGTATTGAATCAAGTCCAGCTGCTTTTAAACGGCTGATTACTTCTCGAAGGCTTAACCCGCTTTTGTCTGCCAAATCCCAAATTTCCGGCGGACTAAAAGAATGAATATGGATAGGATAATTCGCTTTGATATCTCTAAGCATTTCCTCAAAATATTCGAGCCCCAGCTCAGGATTCAACCCACCTTGAATGAGAAGCTGAGTCCCTCCTTGTGCCAAAGTCTCTTCAATTTTAACATGTAATTCTTCTCTTGACAAAATATATGCATTAGGGTCGCCTGGATTACAGTAAAAAGCACAGAATTTGCATTTACTCGTACATACATTGGTATAATTAATATTTCGATCAATGACAAAGGTAACGACCTTTTCCGGGTGCATTTGATTCCTGACTTGATCCGCTGCCTCTCCCAGCAGCAAGAGTTCAGCATTTTCGAGCAAATATACTCCCTCTTCAACATTCAGGCGATCACCCGTCAAACGCTTTTCGAGAATTTGCAGCGTCCTTCCTTGATCCGTCATTCGCTTAGCCCCCCCTCACGTCCGTAATCCGTAATCATTTGATAGAGGGAATCCCGTTCAATGGCTTGACGCCTTGCCTTATGAATCATTTTAATCAGTGATTTTTTCGTCATCACTTGCTCTTTTTCAGCCAAAGCAGAAGCATGATCTTCAACGACCTGGCCATCAAGGTCGTCAACCCCAAATGATAAAGACACCTGAGCTAACTTCGGACCCAGAAATAGCCAGAATGCTTTGATATGATCAATATTATCCAGCAAAATTCGCGAGACCGCAAGCATACGCAAATCTTCAAACCCTGTTGTGCCTTCCAAGCCCATATTACCTTCTACCTTTATTTCATTGGAAAGGAAGGGCAGAGGACTGAACGAAAGAAAACTGCCATTTTTGTCTTGAAGCTCTCGAAACTGGAGTAAATGATTTACTTTATCCTCTGCTTTTTCATGCTGCCCATATATATATGTAGCATTTGATGCTATAGCCTGGTTATGGGCCAAAATGCTTTGAAAATCCTTTGCCTTAAACCCAGGTTCATCCTGCTGAACTGAAAAATACGTTTTGTTCCCATGTTTTCGTTCTCGAATAAGGTTCGCCATGTATCCCAGTGCTAAAATGTCCTTGCTTTGCATCATACGGACGCCCGCCTCAAAATCAAGACGCGTACGTTGTTCAACTCTTTCTATGAGATCTTTTAACTCACTCTGAGCAAAAAGCGGTAACATGCTATTCCCTCCCTAGAGACAGCTTAGCTTGTGCAAAAGTATAATACTCGCACAAGCCTTAAAACTATTTTAATAGAATTAAATCTAAAACCGAGAAAATAAAGAGGAGGACACTTAAATATCCGTTAAGGTTAAAAAAGGCAATGCCTATTTTGGAAAGATCACTTGCGGATATAATCCGGTGTTGGCGAAAAAGGAGCAAAATCGCAATCACAACACCGATGAAATACAGCCAATGGAGACCTGAAACAACACCTACGGCAATAAACAATATGGGAGCCAAAACATGAAAGGCAATGGATATTTCTAACCCCCAGGTTACTCCAAATACCGCAGGAATGGAATGAAGCCCTTCCTTACGGTCAAACTCGACATCCTGACAGGCATAGACAATGTCAAAACCAGCAGCCCAAAATAAAACACCTAAACCTAGCAAAACCGGTGCTAAAGCCCAGTGTCCCGTAACACCAATCCAAGCCCCCATAGGCGCTAATCCCAACGATATTCCTAAAGCCAGATGACAAGCCCACGTAAAGCGTTTGGTATAGGAGTATAGAACAAGAAAAAAAACGGCAATAGGCATCAATTCAAAAGCCAGCCAATTCAATTTATAGGCAGAAACTCCAAGCAGTAAAAAAGAAAGTAAAGTATAGAAATAAACCTCTGTCGTCCCCAATTTTCCAGCTGGAATTGCTCGTTCCCGTGTTCGAGGATTTCGAGCATCGATATAACGGTCTATTAGACGGTTAAGAGACATGGCAGCTGTACGTGCGCCGATCATAGCAAGTGTAATCCAAATAAACTTTTCTAAAGTCGGGAATCCCTTTGATGCCAAAAACGCTCCTAAATAGGCAAAAGGTAAAGCAAATAAAGTATGCTCAAACTTAATCATTTCTAAAAAGGTTTTGACTTTACTCATACGGCCTCTCCCAAGCTCCTCTCCATGTAATGGTAAAGCTCATAAAGAGGTATGACCTCATTCTCTGGCAATTCCATTAGTATTTGTTTCGCTCGGTCAAGAGATTGCCGAACAGCCTTTTTGCCCATCTGGTCGCGCCAGGCTGCCCAAGCTACTCCTAATTCCCAACCCAGAGCCTCACAGCGGTTTTGATCCTTTTCCGAGCAGCCTGCCAGCTCAGCACTCAAACGTGCGGCTTGACCCGTTAAGCTTGCACGTTCCATCTCCAATATTTTAAGGTGTTCACTTTCACCAATTTTTCCCTTTTCCCCAAGCCAGCGTGAGATAGCACCCTGGTTCATGGTCGCGATCACCCCAGCTAACGGAGACAGGAAATGTAAAAGCTTACCCTTACACAGGCTTAAAAAAAACTTTCCATAGAGAAAGTCTCCCACTAATACCGGGAACTGTCTTTTTCCCTCTTCAAGGTCTAAGGAATCGTTCATAAGATGATGAACCTGATCGGCCATAAAAATATATTGTACGACCGTTGCCAGCGAGACTGCCGGGCGGACATTCCCTCCAAACGAGCGATTCACAGCCAACACAATTAAAGGGCATACATTTTCATCTAAATCGTCGCTGGATAACTCAATAAGCTCTTTGAATTCAGCGGCTTTAAACCGTATTTCCTGAGCTAATCTGGCTTTAATCTCTTCAAGCTCTCTCATAAAGCTTTCTTTGAGTGGGAACAAAACCATCTCTCCTTAACTTTTGAGCGTAACTCAAGTATTATTCTATAGATAATTGCAAATTCCTGCAAAGAAGTGCTTATCAGACTCAATATGACATATTTTTTACATGCGGATAAAATAATATCCCCAAAAGTAATAGACCTTGCAACTCATCTGTTACAAGGCCTACTAATTAGCCGACATCTTAGTCTGGAATAAAATAAATATCCCTCCTAAAGATTTACCGCTTCCTTTGGATCCTCTACAATTCCGCGTTTCATTTCGGTTGCGGTCATGTGACCTGCCTTAAATTGTTCGGTTAAATAATTGCAGGCATCCCAGGGATTGACACGATCCCCGCATGTGAAGACGTCTACAGCTGCATATCCAAGTTCCGGCCACGTATGAATGGCTAAATGTGATTCTGAAATAACGACAACACCGCTGACTCCTTGTGGACTGAACTTGTGAAATACAACTTCACGTACTTCTGCACCTGCTTCCAGGGCTGCGTTGACCATGATCGTTTCGACCTTTTCCCTGTCGTTGAGAACATCGAAACTACAACCATAGATCTCAGCCAACACATGACGTCCCAGACAATTGCTCATTTTGTCATCGTTGCCCCCTTTTACTTTTACAAAATGGAAGGAATCCGAGCCGAACGAACGTCCGGTGACCCAAATTCCCATCGAAAACAATTTTAGCATAAAGTTGCAGGTTGTCAACAAAAAAATAGAATTTCCCGCATTTCCTAAAAGGATACGGGAAGAGTATAAAAAAATCTCCGCTTTCGCTCGTATTCCTCAGGATTCCTCTTCTATTCATCCTATTTTATGACCGTTTGACATAAAAGTTACCCTACTTTTCTAAAAAGAAAAGTAAAAGAATGAAACTCAAAATTCCCAGGCTTTCGTTTTTTGAAAAGCGCATTTTATAGACATACGCATTAATCTTTATCATTTCAACCTGCTTTTGAACAGCATCCGTTTTCTGCAAGGAATTTGCGATGAACGAAACAAGAATGTTAGCTAAACTGCTGATTTTTACTTTAAATCCTATATGCTGACTTTTAAAAATTTGTCGAACCTCTTCTAGTATATCCATTTTAAACCGGCTTATTGATTCTGTCAGTTCATTCATTATACACATCATCATATTTAAATATTTTAATATAGGAATACCTATTGCATTCAAAGGAGATAAAACTGTCTTGAGCATGATCAGAATTTCTTCAAAAGGGGTCGTAAAAAAATACAGGCTGCCGATATACCAGATAAAAAATACTTTGCCCAATCTTATCAAGGTTTCTGTAACCCGCAAATGATTTATGGATGTCGTATAGGGTATAAACATGCCCGCCAGTAAAGATAAAAGCAAACCCAAAAAATACGGTAAAATAAAAATAACTCCGTAGGAAATCAGGTTTTTCAGGATAAACCGGAGATCACTTCTTAAGAGTATGGTAACAGCCAGTAAATATAAAGAAAAAATTATAAAATCAAGATGTCCTTGGCAAAAGGCAGAGGCCGCCATGAGAAGAACGGCAAGAATGCCTTTTATGCCAACATCCAACTCTACATTTTTCGATTTTATATCCATTGAATTTTCGAGCATGACAAGTTCACTTCCTTGATCAGCTAAGAATCGTTCACTTCAGAAAAGATCTCTCTTCTTTTAACTTCACGAACGGTCAATTCACTAATACTTCCGGTAATTAAACCCGTAATGATTGATGAAATGAGAAGAATAGGAAGGTAATACATAATGACAATTTCTTTGAGGATCAATGAGGCAACCGTCAGCTGAGCTAAGTTGTGTGCCATCGCACCCGCAATACTAATTCCTTTAATGCTTAAAAAGCGAGACAGCTTTTTATAAAGTACAGCCATAACTAAGGCGCTTAAAATACCTCCAGCCAAACTGAAGGGCAGCATGGTTATTCCCTTGCTGAGAACAGCCACGACGAGGCATTTTAGAATGACGATAAGCAGGACAGCCTTGAAGTCGAGAAAAGCAATGGCAATGACCGTGATAATATTACCCAGGCCAAGCTTGACTCCCGGGATTGGAATCGGAACCGGAATGACAAGTTCCAATAAGGATATTAAGATGGCATTACAGATGAGAATGATGATAACAGCATCTCTTTTTTTCTTATTCATTTCTCTCCTGATCAGTACGCAATACTGTCAACCTTCTTATTTTCACCGACGATAGTTATGACAACCTTTGCGGGCATACATACGGATTTATCTCCAGGTTTGTTTAACCATCCCGTTTTGACACAAATTTTATCCGGGCAATCCGATTCCGAAAACCGGATTCGTCCCTTTTCTGCCACAATAACCTGTCTAATTCCTTCATAATTAAATGTCAATGTCTCAGGATTTTTAACGCTGCTCAGATTAATTTGTTGAATTACCTGGCCGTTATGCTTAATAACCGCCGTGAGTTGTTGATTGGTGCTTAGACGTGCTCCAAACGTATTCCAGCCTAAGAAAAGAACAGCAAGGACACCTATACCGAAAATTAAGAGCAGATCACCCTTTTTGAACAACCGTATATTCATGAGTTTCATCCTCTAATTGAAAATTCCCTTGCAGTCCCGGGGTGACATAGATCTTTTTATCATTCGTTATAAAAATAGCATCTGCCTTACCATAACGCTGGACAAGCTCCATCCCCTTGTCTAAACCTAAAACAAAAGCTTTTGAAAGCGCATCAGCATCCGTTGAAGACGAAGTAACAACCGTCACGCTCATTAGCCCTGAATCCGCGGGATAACCCGTATGCGGATCAAGAATATGGCAATAGCGTTTCCCGTCCTGGGTGAAATAGCGCTGATAATCACCTGACGTGACAACGGCTTTATCGGCAACATGAACAACACCCACAATCGTTCCGTTCTGGGCCCGCGGATTTTGAATACCGACACTCCATGGAGTTCCGTCCGGTTTGTTTCCCAGGACAACCACATTCCCGCCTAAATTGGCGAAAGCTGAAGTCACTCCGTTTTTCTTATAGATTTCAAGCGCAGCATCACCGGCATAGCCTTTGGCAATTCCTCCGAGATCCACCATTTCACCCGTTTTAAGCAAACGAACCTGATTTGCAGCTTCATCAATTTCAACATCTCGATAATTTACCAAAGGAAGAAGCCGTTTAATCGTCTCAGGTGCAGGAACCTGCGCATGCTCTGTTCCTATTCCCCAGGCTTTAACAAGCGGGGCTACTGTTATATCCAAGGCAGCCCCGCTGCTTAAGTCTGAAATCTTACGTGCACTTTTCAAAATACTAATGGTTTCCGAGTTTAATTCTACGTACCCTTTACCTGCGTTATCATTGAGCTTGTTAACATCTCCGCCGGGTTGACTGATCGTTAGCAAAGCATCTAAATCCTTAATTTTCTGAGAAACCTCGGCTGAAGCTTTTTGTGCCTGGCCCCCATACACCTTCTGATCAATAATGGTTCCCATCGCAAAATCCTCAGTTTGAACGGGCTCATTTTGACTGATCCCGCAAGCTGTCGTAAAGAGGAGTACGGTAATAACGCTTATAATAAGAAGAATGTTCCTCAGGTTTTTCATAAAATCCTCCTTACTATAGGATGCGATGCAATACTTGGATTATACCATTAATTCAGGCAGGCTTTTAAACGGCTTTCAATTTTAAAGCAACGACTGTACAGGCTTGGATTGCCTTCGTCGGGCATTTTCCCAAACAAACCTGCTCTGAGCATTTTTCCATACATACATAGGGATCGACAACCGCCAGATTATTTTCCATTTGAATGGCCTCATACGCACATTGTTTTTTACATAAGCCGCATCCGATACAGGCTGTAGAGCAATACTTCCGTGCAACCGCTCCTTTATCGTGTGAATTACAGGAAACTGCAACATGAGCATCCACAGGGATCATCTTGATAACGGCTTTCGGACATACTGCTTCACAACTGCCGCAGCCCGTGCATTTTGCTTTGTCCACAACGGGCAGCCCCTGTTCATTCAGAGTAAGGGCATCAAACTTGCATTGCTTGACACATGTTCCTAAACCGATACATCCATATTCACACTCTTTAGGACCTGACTGCAGCAAATTAGCTGCAATACAGTCCTGAACCCCGGTATAGATAAATTTCTTTCCGGAAGTACTGATCGGATTGGTGCATTTCACATGAGCCACTCTTGCCTCGACTTCTGCCGCAACTTTTCCCGTCAACTCAGCCACTTTATCCGCGACGGCTTTTTTACCGGGGATACAGAGGTTTACCGGAACATCATCATTTAAGACAACAGCCTCAGCGTAAGCCTGGCATCCCGCATAGCCGCAGGATCCGCATTGCCCTTTGGGCAAAACATCCTCAACTTTATGAATCAAAGGATTCATTTCCATCGCGAGTTTTTTGTTGGCAAAGGCGAGAACGAGTCCGAAGAATAACCCAACTAAGCCCATTACTGCGATAATGTTAATTACTGTATTCATGCGTTTATCCCTACCCTTCCCTATTTAATCATTCCGGAAAAACCGAAAAATGAGAGGGACAGACAGCCTGCAAGGATAAATGCAATTCCCAATCCTTCCAGTGATTTCGGTACATCCGCCAGTCTTAATTTTTCCCTTAAGCTTGCCATCAGGATAATGGCAACAGCAAAACCAACACCCGATCCAACAGCGTTAACCAAGCTTTTTAAAAAGGAGAAATTGGATTCAACGTTGATCAAGGGGACTCCAAGAACAACACAGTTCGTAGCGATGAGGAGCAAGTAAATTCCCCACATCTTGTATAAAGCAGGAGCATATTTCTTGATCACCATTTCCAGCAGCTGAACAAAGCTGGCAATCAAAAGGACAAAAACAATCGTTGTTAAAAACGTGACGTTAAGCGGAACCAATATAAAATGGTAAACCATCCAAGCGAACATCGAACTTAACGTAATAACAGAAGTCACCGCCATCCCCATCCCGATAGAGGCATTCAGATTCTTGGATACCCCGAAAAAAATACACAGACCGAGGAAACGGGTTAATACAAAGTTATTAACAATAACCGCGCCGATAAAGAGGAGTAAATATTCGTTCATACGGTCTCACCCCTTGCTTTTTGACGTTTTTCCAAATGCTCATTCAAGATTTTAAAGCTTGCGACCAGATAGCCAATAAAAATAAACGCACCCGGGGGCAGAATCATAATCAATGCCGGTTGATAAGCCTGGCCAAGTACATTGATTCCCAGAATACTGCCATTGCCGATCAACTCTCTTATGGTACCGACGATGACCATGGATAAAGTAAAACCCATGCCCATGCCAAACCCATCCACGAACGACGGAACCGGTGAATTCTTAGACGCAAAGACTTCAGCTCTTGCAAGAATAATTGCAAATACAACGATAAGTTGAAGATAAATTCCTAAATCTTTATAAAGCAGCGGCAAAAATGCCTTTAATAATAATTCAACAACCGTGACAATCGTAGCAATCGACGTGATATAAATCGGCACACGCACCTTAGCATTAACCCACTTCCGTGTGATGGAGACAACTAAATTGTTCATCGACATAACAAAGGTTACGGAAAGCCCCATAGTTAAAGCGTTGATAACAGACGTAGTTACCGCAAGAGCTGGACAAAGGCTTAAAGCTAAGACAAAGATTGGATTTTCCAGAACCAGTCCTTTGGAAAATATTTTCCAGAGCTCCTTCATCTCAATTTCCTCCTTTCGCAAATTTGCTGACTTCATCGACCGCATTCTTCACAGCTAAGGTTACCGCTTTGGAGGATATTGTTGCACCGCTGATCGCCTGAATATCTTCTTTGTCACTCGGATCCTTCGTTACTTTCAGGTTATCAACCGTCTTACCGGCAAACTGATCGGAAAAGGCCGGCTTCGAGGCCTTATCCCCTAATCCCGGGGTTTCACTGGCACTCAGAATTGTGTATTTAATGACCTTATTATCCGGCCCAACAGCGACCAACATCTTGATCGTACCGCCATATCCTTTACTTTCCGAAGGAACGACATAAGCAATGACCTTTCCTCCCTGGGAGGCCGTGTACCAGTCTGTCTTTCCATCAATCGGCGTATATTTATCTGCTTCCGCAACTAAGCTCTTCAGCGAAAGATTCCGCAACTCGATTTCTTTTTGATTGGCAATATCAATCGTTAGAAAATAAATAACCGCAATGATAATTCCCGAGATCACACATGCTCCGGCAAGGTTTAACGCAATTTTTAAGACACTGTTATTTTTAGCGGCATTCTCTGCATTCATGGGTCAGATCACTTCCTTCCATATCGAACAGGTTGAATGAAACGATCAATCAAAGGGGTTACACTGTTCATGAGGAGGATGGAATAGCACACTCCTTCAGGGTATCCTCCGACAAGCCGGATCAGAACCGTAATCAAGCCGCAGCCTGCCGCAAAGATAACCTTTCCTTTGCGGGTAATTGGAGTTGTGACCATGTCTGTAGCCATGAAAAAGGCCCCAATCATCAGACCGCCTGCCATAATATGAAAAAGAGGATCTCCTGTAAATAATCCGTGGGGTCCAAAAATCCAAGTGAGCACAGCTACTGTACCAATCATCGATACAGGAACAACCCAGTCCACATATTTTTTATAAATAAGGACAAGACCGCCGATAAGCAGCAAGAGAACCGATGTCTCGCCAATGCTGCCATTTCTCAAGCCGAAAAATAACGACTTATACATTTGTTGCTGGCTTCCGAAGAGGTGAATTAATTCATCATACCCTTGTTGTTTTAAAATATTAAGCGGTGTAGCACTGGTAAACGTATCCACCTTCGTCGAAACATTCGTCCAGGTGGTCATCAGAACAGGCCACGAAGCCATTAATGCAGCCCTGCCGATATGCGCGGGATTAAAAATATTAAAGCCTAATCCGCCCATCGAATGCTTGGCCACAACGATCGCAATGAACGAACCGACAATCGGCACAAAAAGCGGAACTGCCGGCGGTAAAGTCATTGCCATCAGGAGACCGCATAAGAAGGCACTGCCGTCTTTAATCGTAATGGGTTTACGCAAAACTTTTTGGGCAACAGCTTCAAAGACAACAGCGGAAATACTTCCTGTGGTTAAAGTTTGCAGGGCTGGAATTCCGAAATGATAAATGGCAAAGATAACTGCCGGTATAAGGGCAAGGACAACCGTCCACATAATTTTGGGAATCGAGGTATTGTCAAACATGTGCGGTGAGGAGGATACAATCATTTTATTGGGTTGTACCTGAATTTCAGTGCTCATTTATTTCCCTCCCTTTTGCGCAGAAAGAGCCGACATTTTCTTAGCATACCGAATATAATGAACAATCTTTCGTTTAGCCGGACAGATAAAACTGCAGCAGCCGCATTCCATGCAATCAAGCAAATGATATTCGCTAATCGCTTCGTCAACTAACCCTCTTTCGCCAAGAATACTCAGCATGCTTGGGTTCAAACCCATCGGGCAGCCTTCAAGGCATCGGCCGCAGCGAATACACGGAGATTCCGGTCCATCATTGATTTCTTCTTCAGTAAAAGCCAGAATACCATTCGTTCCTTTAATGATCGGGACTTCAGTGGTATACTGCGTCATTCCCATAAAAGGGCCGCCCATAATCAATTTTTCAGGAGCACTCTTTAAACCACCGCACTGTTCGATTGCTGCGGCGAAAGGAGTTCCAATCCGAAGCCTTAAGTTTTTGGGTTCTTGAATGGCACTCCCACTCACGGTAACAATTCTTTCAATCAGAGGGATACCGTTTCTAACCGCATCACAGATTGCCATCGCTGTGCCGACATTCTGAACGACTACACCGACACTCATGGGGAGTTTACCGGAAGGAACTTCACGATTGAGGAGGGTTTTAATCAACATTTTTTCCGATCCATGAGGATATCGTGTGGGAACAGCAACGACTTCAAGTTTCGCTCTGCTGCCGCCTCTTTCATCGCTTGAACGGCATTCATTTTGTTGTCCTCGATACCGACGATCACCCGATCGACGCCAAGGATTTTTTGGATCATTAAAATCCCCGTAATGATGCGCTCTGACTCTTCGAGCATAATCCTGTGGTCAGCGGTTAAAAACGGCTCACATTCTGCTGCATTGATAATCAAAGTATCTATCGGATTATCTTTGGGCGGATTGAGTTTAATATGCACAGGGAACGTTGCTCCGCCAAGTCCTACAATACCCGCATTTTTAATGATCTCAAGCATTTCTTCTTTACTGAGTTTTTCCCACTGGCGTTCTTTCAGAAGCCCTTCTTCCCACTCATCTAACCCGTCGTTTTCGATGATAATGGCTAAACATTTTCCCAAGGATGGATGGGGTTGGTCAGAAACATCAACAACTGTTCCCGAAATTGTGGCATGAACATTACTGGATACTGGTCCGCTGGCCGAGGCAATAAGTTGTCCCTTCTTAACCTGGTCGCCCTTTTTAACAATAGGTACGCATGGCGCACCAATGTGCTGGCGAATAGGAAGAATGACTTTACCCGGCAATTCATGGCTTTCAATGGCTTTCCCTTCCGTTGGTGCTTTGTGGGTATTCGGATGAATGCCCCACTTCATTTTGCCAAACATCTGAGCCCCTCCTTTGGTTACTTAATGGTCTTTATAATCATCGGTTTTTCAGATTGGAGCGATAGATCTAAGCGTTTAATGATCACAATCGCCGCCAAACCGAAGATTACCCCGCCAAGGGTCATCGATAACGTTGGGGAAACTGTAATTAAGGAAGTCATGTAATACCCGACTGCTATTCCCAGTCCAACTGCAAGCAAGGGGAAAATATAAACTAAAAAGGCAGCTAAAAGCATATTCGTTTCTTTGCTCTGGATTAAAACGCGCTGCCCTGCTTTACTTCCGATTGTATCGACAGCCTCAAGGATTATGGCATTGTCGCCCGGACAAGCCCCGCAATTGCTGCATTCACTATGGCGGCTGATTTTTACCGTCGCTATTTCCTGATTAACTTCTAAAACAACACCTTCAATCAATTTTTCCATGCTCTTATTCTCCTTTTTTTGAGAAATAAGTTTATATTTATTGAATATTCTTATACTTTGTTCTTATTTTCACTTTCACTACCTCTATATTTTACTTATCCTCTCTTCCATTGGCAAGTATAATTATTCATTAATATGAATTCCTTTATTTGTAAAAGGACATCAAATCTACTCAGTAAAAATTGATGTCCTAAATAATTTAATTATATAATCTTGCCTACTTATTAACTAACCTTTAACTTAACCCTTTAACGCAAGATTGATTGTGAATTCTCCGATTTTTGTTTGGAGCGTAATTACAATTGATTCTTTATTCGCTAAAGAAATGGAACGGTTTTCACCTAGAATCACTTGCGGCGGCGCAATGTCACACTTTTGATTCATTTTTGCTAAATAACTTACAGCATTCCCGCTGATGATATTTCCAACTTCCCCTAGTGCGGAAGTAACAAAAATATCAATCTCCTGCATATTCATTCCGGATAACAAATTAACCAATTCTAAAGCGGTCTCTTTGGGGAAGCTGTACGTCACCGAACCTAAAACATCACCAATAATTGAAATTAAAACGTTTAATTCCTTACCGACATATAACTCTTCCGTTTTTTTAATTTCCCGACTCTCTATTTCTATATTAAACATTTGTTTACAAACATCATAAGTCGCTTGCAAAAAGGGATTGATAAGCTCTGGGTTCATTATTGTGCCCCTCTCTGACGAGCGTATTCCCCGATTTTTTGATCTTCCTTAGAAACATGATAAATCAACCAAGCCAGAAGCTTACCTGCAAACTCCTGCGCAATCTCTTCGCTATAATTAGCCTCAGCCATTTTTTGAGCATATTTAAATACGTCGGCTTTAAATTCTTCATGAAGGATATGATGTTCTTCATAAGCCGGGTAGTTAATCTTTTGTTGGTAAACTTCTTCATCTGAAAAATGTTCAACAACATAACTTTCCATGAACGTCAACGTTTCTTTGACGCGTGCAATTTTTTCAGTCCACTGACCTTCAGCCTTAATCGCCTGTAAAAAATTAGTTACGCGTTGAAAGAGCTCTTGATGCTGGGCGTCGATCAAGTCTACGCTCGTCCGGAAGCTTTCTTTCCACAACATTATTTTCCCTCCCATGTTATAACCGTTACGATAAAATATCTATTCGACATTAGGCTAAGAAGTCTTCCCTCTCCTAAGTGCTTCCTGATTTGCTTTCTTATTGAATATTTAGTCTTAAATGTTAAGCTTTTTAGAACATTTCAGCAATCCTTCAGGTTTTTTTAAACCAATTTTCAGGATATCCTCAGGAGATATTTATTTATTGTTGATAATATAAAATCAGCAAAAAAATAATGAAGGAGGAATCAAAAAAATTGATCAATAGATATCAGAAAATATATAAATACTCGCTCAATTTTTAATTATGTTACTTCATTTTAATTCATTGAAAACACTTTTGATTAGTTCTATACTTATTTAATTATGTCGTTTTAGGAAACTTTGTAGAAGAGCAGGTCGAATTATGGGCAAATCAATAGAAGGAACGTCTCTAAATGTAAAAACACTACATATAAAAGATGAGGATTTAAAACAACATTCATATCGGGTCAATGAATTATGTCAGGAAATGGGTCTAGCCTTAGGCTTATCCAATCAACAAATCACTGATCTAAAAAATGTTGCCCTTCTTCATGATATCGGAAAGTTTAAACTTGACCCAAAAATCCTGAATAAGCCTGGAAAGCTTACCGCCGGAGAATGGCGGGAAATTAAACGTCACCCCGGGCTTGGCTATCAAATGCTCTGCAATTTAAATATGAAAAGTATTGCCGAAAATGTTTTAGCTCATCATGAGCGATGGGATGGGCACGGCTATCCGAGAGGATTAAAAGGAGATCAAATTCCTCTTTTCGCTCGCATTAATGCCATCGTTGACGCTTATGACGCGATGACGAACGATCGCAGCTACCGCAAGGCCTTACCCAAAATAGAAGCTATCAAAGAACTAAAAAAGAACGCAGGAACGCAATTTGATCCCCAATTAGTCGAACTATTTCTTGAAAAGGTTATAATGCAATAAAATTAGGAGTGAATTTATCATGAAATCGTTTAAACATTGGAAGATACGCACTAAAATTTTGTCTATCGTTGTACTTATGTCGATTTTCACAGGGCTTGTTGGCTTTGTCGGCTACATTTCGACGACATCAGTTACCGCCCAGCTGGATTCAATGTATTCCAATTCTTTAATGTCTGTTAGCTATATCAATGATGCCAAAGTTCAATCCCGAACGGGAGAATCTACATTCTTTCTCTACCTCTTGGCCCAAGATAATACCACACGAAAAAAGCTTCAATCCGAAATTCAAACAAGCTCTGACAGCTTTGCCAAAAGCTACGGTTCTTACGTTAAATTAGCCTCAGACTCTTATGAAAAAGAAAGATTAACAAAGCTTGATCAAGAAGTCAGCGCTTATAAAATCGAACGGCAAAAATCTATGGATCTTATCGATCAAGGTAAATTTAATGAAGCATATCTCAATTTTACAAACAAGGCTCAATCCCAATTGGACTCGATCAATACAACCTTGGATGAGCTTTCTAATTATAGTGACCAACAAGCAGCAACGACAAAAGAGAGAAATGATATAGCTAATACAATAGTTAAAAAAATCGTTGTATTTTTGCCCATTATCGCAACCCTTTTAGGACTGCTTCTTGGTTATATCATCACAACAATAATCTCCAATTCCCTTAAAAAAGTCCTAGCAGGCGTAGAACAAGTTACCAATGGTGATTTGACTGCCCCTGACATAAAAATCAGCAATCACGATGAGACACATCAACTCGCAGCTAGTTTTAACACGATGAAAGACCATTTACATACACTTGTAAAGCACGTTTCTCAGTCCGCTGAACAAGTCACCGCTTCTTCAGACGAATTAAGTGCAATCACCGAAGAAAATACACAAGCAGCAAATGAAATTGCCGCTGCAATTGAAAAAGTGGCACAAGCAACAGAAAAAGAATCCAGTGCCATTGATGAAACTTCCTCTGCCATCGCCCAAATCTCGGCAAGCACACAGGAAGCCGCAGCAAGCACCAGCGAAATTACCGACTCCATGACGAAGACCATAGAAACGACCCAAGCCGGAAAAGAAGCGCTGGTCCGTGTCATTCAGCAAATGAACAATATTAGTGACGGAACAAATAACGTTCACCAGAGTATCACTGAACTCTCTGCGAGTTCTGAACAAATCAGCAATATTAGTGAATTAATCACTGGAATCGCAGAGCAGACAAACTTACTTGCTTTGAATGCAGCGATCGAGGCAGCCCGGGCCGGAGAACATGGAAGAGGATTTGCTGTAGTTGCGGATGAAGTCCGCAAGCTTGCAGAACAATCTCGTGAAGCAACTCAACAGATTTCCTCTTTAATTCACCAAAACAACAGCAATATTGGCACCGTTGTAACGGCTGTGCAAGATGAAGTTAAAAATGTTAACGAAGGTATTGAAGTTGTTAATGAAGCTGAACAATCCTTTAATGAAATTTCCAGACTCATCGAAACTGTTACCGCACAAATGCAAGAAATCTCAGCGACCATTCAGCAAATCGCCGGCGGCAGTCAACAAATATTAACCTCGGCTGAACGAATCGATAATATAAGCAGGGAAACATCCTCCCACGCCCAAACCGTTTCTGCCGGCGTTGAGGAACAAACAGCTTCTATGGAGCAAATTGCCACGTCTGCTCAAAGCCTAGCCGCAATGGCTTCAGAACTTCAAAATGTAATAAGCAAGTTTACAATATAAGTTTTCACTCAGCTGCTTTCCGATTCCTCCATAAGTCGACTCGTTCCGACAAACTTAGCCCCTTGATCAATTTTTAGCTGATGGGTACAAATATCTCCATATAATCGAGCACTTGAACTCAGTTCAAGTTTTTCCTTTGCCGTGATATCGCCGCGGACTTCCCCTGCAATATTTACGGTAGCCGCCAGTATATTTGCCTTCACAACTGCACTCGGTCCAACTACTAAGTCTCCTGTTACCTCTACAGTTCCATCAAATTGACCGTCAATTCGAGCATTCCCTTTGATCATAATCTTTCCTGAAAAGTCGCATTCGGCAGCAATATAGGTCATTTCCGGTGCTCCCGCTTGAAATGGAGTCGACGTATCTTTTCCCCACATGTTTTATTGCTCCTTTGTAAAGTTTGTGAAGGTTAAAGGATCGATTGATTTTCCCTGATCAAGGGCTCCATAATGAAGATGTGCGCCCGTACTGCGTCCGGAATTTCCGCTGTACGCAATGATATCGCCTTTTTGTACAGTATCTCCGGCATTAACATTTAAGCGCGAGTTATGCCCGTAAAAAGTGACTATTCCGTTTCCATGATCAATTTCTACTTTACGGCCATAGACAGAATCCCATCCCGCAAAGGTGACCGTTCCTGCAGCTGTCGCATGGACTGGAGTCCCATAGTTGACCGCAATATCAACTCCGTTATGAAACTCATCGGTCCGCTTTCCGAAGGGATTTTGACGATAACCGAAAGAAGAGGCGATTTCCCCTTCAACCGGCAGAATGCTTGGGGTGTGATTAATCTGATCCTTTTTTTCGATAGCCAAATTATAATATTGTTTTAAAAGAGTGAGTTGATTTGTTAATGAAACCGCTTCGTCTGAACGTGTGGCTAGTACCGATGGCGGGGTACTTCCCCGGCTTGTTTGCGTCGCCGAAGGATCGACTTTTAATATGGAAGCTAGTTTCAGCTCAAGTTCATGAATTGAAGCGAGTTCTTGGGTCGCTTTCAAAGATTCCGACTGAAGGCGTTCAATTTCCTGATCTTTTTCCTGATTAGCAAGCTTCATCTGTTCGGCGGCCTTAAAATCTGCCTCTTGTATCCACAGAGTATGAGATAAATAGATATTATATGAAAATAAGAAAATAATAAGGACCCCTAGGGTTGCAAGTCCAGAAATCAGTATTCGTTTACCTTTAAGAGAAATTTGAATTTGACGGGCAAGTGCATTATTAGGTGGAATGAGCAAGAGAGTATATTTACTTTTCACTGAATTCCTCCTCACAAAAGAAAGACCCAAGAAGTTAAACTTTTGAGTCTTACATTAAAGTCTATGAATTTTGAGATATAACCCCTTAAAAGAAATATATGTCGATTATATCATATAAATCATAATTCGTATTTCTTTAATAGAATAAAAATATTCGTGTTCGTCATCTTGTTCGCGAGAAGTTGTTTAAACTTTACTGAATGTGTTTTCCCTTCTAATCTAAGTTCTTCTAATTGCTTAGAGATTTGATTTTGCTCAGCTATTAAATCATCATAAAAGCTTTCAAACTTTGCTAGTTTAATAATAGCATCTCCTGAGTAACCATTTGTTTCAAGCTTAACATTAGATTCATCGACGATATACAAATCATTGATGTTATTGGTAAGTCGACTCACCTTAATCACCCCTCAATTATAAGCTAAAAGCAAGTATCAAACTTAAAATTAGCTTTTTACAGAAAAAAATAGCCTCTCTAACGAAAGGCTAAAAACATTTCAATATAATTAACCGAAAACTGCTGGATAATAGGTCAGCCAGCCGCCGCTCAAATTCTTAACTCGCTCAAAACCATTCTGCTTCAATATTCTATACGCTAAGTATCCTCGCAGCCCAATTTCACAATATACAACGATATCCTTATCCTGAGGAATTTCCTCTAAGCGATTACGCAGCTCGTCAATTGGGATATGCAAGGACTCAGGAATAAATTTTCCTTTTCGTTCCTCAAGCGTTCGTACATCGATTACGGTAATATCTTTTTTGTTGAGTTTTTGGAGTTGATGCCAATGGATGATTTCCATATCTCCTCTTATAATATTTCCTGCGACATAGCCGGCCATGTTTACTGGATCTTTAGCTGATGAAAATGGCGGAGCATAAGCCAATTCTAATTCTTGCAAGTCGAAAACCGTACTTCCCCTCCGAATAGCTCCAGCAATATCATCGATCCGTTTATCAACACCCTTGGAACCGACGATTTGTGCGCCCAGAATTCGGCCATTTTCTTTATCGAAAATAAGCTTGGTCGAGATTCGTTGGCTTCCCGGATAATAAGAAGCATTAGAAGCCGAATGAGTATATGATACTTCATAAGAAATCCCGAGCTTTTTAAGCATTTTCTCATTCGCACCCGTTGAAGCCGCGGCCATGTCAAATATTTTAGCAATTGAAGTTCCTTGGGTACCGTTATATCGGCCGCCCCTGCCGGCAATAACATCGGCTGCGATACGCCCTTGTTTATTGGCCGGTCCGGCTAGAGGCAAAAGAGAGGGTTGACCCGTAACATAATTCTTAACTTCGATAGCATCCCCGACTGCGTAAATATGTTCAACAGAGGTTTGCAGGTAATCATTTACTTTTATTCCTCCCAAATCCCCAATCGCCAGTCCAGCTTCCTTAGCTAATTTAATATCCGGTCTTACGCCGATGGCCAGAATCGTAAGATCTGTTTCAATCTCCTCTCCGCTTTGCAGGGTAATAATCGTTTTGTTTTCTTTTTTGGCGAAGGCTTTTACCCCATCTTCCAGGTTAAGTTCGACTCCTTTATTGTAAATATGGTCATGAAGGATAGCCGCCATCTCATAGTCAAGGGGAGCCATAACCTGATTGCTCATTTCAACAATCGTTGTCTCTATTCCTCTGGCATTAAGGTTTTCAGCCATTTCTAAGCCGATAAATCCACCGCCGACAACCACTGCCGATTGGGGCTGCGCTATATCAACATAGCGCTTTATCTGATCAATATCAGCAACATTGCGTACAACGTGCACTTCGACATCATCGATGCCCGGGATCGGTGGTCGGATTGGAGCTGCTCCTGGCGAAAGGATTAGGTCATCATACGTTTCTTTATAAATTCTCCCATTTTCATCTTGGACTTCTATCGCTTTTTCCTCGGGAAAAATACGTGTAACTTCGCTGTTGATACGAACATCAATGTTAAACCGCTTTTTCATTCCTTGAGGCGTTTGAACCAAAAGTTGTTCACGCTCGGAAATGACTCCGCTGACATAATACGGCAAACCGCAGTTAGCATAAGAAATATGTTCTCCTCGTTCAAATATTATAATTTCCATCTTTTCATCCAAACGGCGTAACCTGGCTGCTGCACTGGCTCCTCCCGCAACTCCGCCCACAATAAGTACTTTTTTGCTCATCCCGATCTTCTCCTTTAATACTAACTATTGCAATCACTAAGCTATGTCCACTTTACAAAAAACTACTTTGAGTATATTTACATGCAAAGGTTTATACTAAATTTAAACCAGTTTCATAACATTAGGAAGCATTATACGCTAACAATTCCATATTACCTGCTAAATCTACATTTCGCAATTTTATTTCGGGTGGAACATTGATGACTACCGGAGCAAAGTTTAAAATAGCCTGAATCCCCCCTTGAACTAACATGTCGGCTATTTCCTGAGCAAAGTCTGACGGAACAGAGATTATTCCTATTTGAACTTTGTTTTGTTTCACCACTTCAATTAGCCTTGACACCGGAAGAACTTCCACATCATTTATCAAAGTCCCGATCTTACTTAAATCATTATCAAAAATATTTTTGATAATAAAACCACGTTCCCGGAAACCTTTATAACTGCTAAGCGCTAAGCCTAAGTTACCTAATCCAACGAGGGCGACATCCCAATCTGCATCTAAAGAGAGTATTTTTAATATATTCTGCTGCAAATCCTGAAGATTATAGCCGACTCCTTTCGTTCCAAAATCCCCAAAGAAGGCCAAATCTTTACGGACTTGAGCAGGGTTGACCCCTACCCCTTTCGCAATATCATTGGACGATAGCGTAATAATACCCTTCCGCACTAATTCAGTGAAATAACGTGAATAAACCGAAAGCCGGATGATCGTTGCTTCAGGAATTTTTAACTTTTTCACAAGATCTCCTCTCTTCAATAAGTCTATGCTTAATTGGCATATGCTATTTTTTTAATTTGATTATACCCTATTTATGGCATATGTCAATAATTGATAATTTGTCCCAAAAATCAGGGGCTGTCGCAAAACCTATGGTCTTGTAGCTTCGCGCATATCCGTTTACTCTGGTACTCCGGGACTGGTTCACTTCGCCTTCGTAGCAGCTCCGCCAAACCTCTGGGCAATACCTGATGTGAACCCCTGGCTGCGCTGCGCTACGAAAGCTTTGTTCACCTGCACGTCCCTCCGCGAATCGTTCACTTCTATGCGCGAAACTACGCTTTCGGGTCTTTTGCAATAGTTCATAATTATTGCGCGCACGAAAAAGGGGCTGTTTTTCAATAGCCCCTTTATTCAACGAATGTTCTTTCCCTTTAGGCTTATAATAAATATCCGACAAGTTCCATAAAACCTTACTGTTTTATCCACCAGGCAGTATTCTTAATTTATATATACTGCACTGCGTATGTATCTCTACACTGTTTAGTGTTCTTATCACTTTAGTAATTGTGCTAAGGTTAGTCACTTTAGAGACCCCATTTTCATAGTAAAGGAATTTCCCTTTAGCCCCAACTTCGATGTCTTGAACCCATACTATTCTCCCCCATCTGTGAAGAGATGAGGGTACTTCAGGTAAAACTCTATCATAAACTTCCTCAATTATGGCTACATCGTTGTTCACTTTTCTTCCCTCCTTGAAGAAAAATTAGAGAAATGCAGCTCATGAGATATTATAACCTGTTATCTTATTCTACAGTTTCTTGGAAATTACCTTTAGATTAACGACAAAAGCCGTCCCACTGAAGTGACCCCAAAAAGTTAGACGAGTATTTTATTAAGCAGCCAAGAGGGTTTGCTGTCTGTGTAAAGCAGGCGGCAAACCCTTTAGCTTTACTTTGATACGGCGATTATTGTAGTAATCGAGATAGTCGATGAGTTCATTTTTAAAATGGTCCATCGATTCAAATTTCTGTAGATACAGAAGTTCACTTTTAAGTAGGCCAAAGAAGTTTTCTATCACGGCATTATCCAGACAGTTGCCCTTTCGGCTCATGCTTTGCCGAATGCCCTTCACTTCCAACATTCGCTGATACACCTTATGTTGGTACTGCCAGCCCTGATCCGAGTGGAGAATAAGGTTTGTGCTGTCCGGAATTGCTGAAAACGCTTTGCCCAGCATGCTCGTTACCATGGACAAAACCGGCCTATCCGAAATGGTGTAACTGACGATATCTCTGCTGCACAAATCTAGAATTGGGGACAGATAGAGTTTCTGACCAAACAGGCTGAACTCTGTGACATCAGTAACCCATTTCAAGTTTGGCTTCTCCGCCTCAAAGTCACGTTCCAGAAGATTCGGCGCTACCTTGCCCACTTCACCCTTATAAGAGTGATATTTCTTCATCCTAACATGGCAGGTAATGCCCAGTGCTTTCATCAGACGCTGAACGGTCTTGTGATTGACGATATTACCGCGATTGCGCAGTTCCATGGTAATTCTCCGATAACCAAATCTACCTTTGTTTTCAGTATAAATCGAGGTTATTTGTTCTTTAACTTCGGTGTATTTATCCGAAACTGATAGTTGCTTAAGATTGTAATAATACGTAGCGCGCGGAAGCTTGGCTACGACGAGGAGTACATCGAGCTTATGTTTCTGCCTCAGTTCCGTCACGACTTGTGTCTTTTCTCTCGCTGTACCCTCTCGGAAACCAAGGCATTCAATTTTTTTAGGTAATCGTTCTCCGCCCGCAGACGTTGGACTTCAGCAATTAAGTCTTCCTCAACTTTTTTGCCGAGCTTCACAGGTCTTCCTGCGCTTTTGCGACCCCGGCGGTCTATATAAAGCCCCTCAACGCCTTCCGTCAAATAAATTCGCTCCCATTTTCTTATGGGTTCATGGTTTGGTAGATCGTATTTCTTAGCCGTTTCACGATAACTTAGCCTATTTGTTTGCATATCTTCTATTACTTTTTGTTTAAATTCTCCCGAAAATGGAGTTCCTTTTGGCATGAAAACACCCCCAAAGTTATTTTAGTATATCATACTGTCTAACTTTGGGGGTGCAGTTCACACTTTGGACGGCTTTGTCGTTTTTGTCTTTCTCATGTAGTTTATATCTATCTAGTCACTATCTGTATTCTAACATAACCATGTTAATAAATTTTTATTTTTATATGATTTCTTTGTTAAGATTTTATAAACTCAAGCAGAGTTCTTATTTTACAAGAAGTACTGGCTGTTTCGTTTTCGCTAGAACCTTCTGACTTACGCTTCCCATGAGTGATCCGGTTAGGGCACCGTATCCATGACACCCCATGATAATCAGATCAATATCTTTGTTAGCAATCTCGTCTAAGATTACGGATGAAGGATGCCCGGCAGCCTTTATGATCGTTAACTTCACTCCTTCTATTTCCATATCCTTACACGTAGCCGTTAATACCGTTTCACCACTAAGATTAACCTGCTCCTGAACCACAGCTGTATCCTTAGAAAGAACATAACCTAAAGCTTCTGGTGTCACTGCTACATGAAGCAAAATCACTTCAGAAACGAACTGTCTGCTCATTTTCAACGCAATCACAAACGCCCTGCGAGAATACTCAGATCCATCGGTAGGAACAAGAATTTTTTTAAACATAGGTACACCCCGTTTATTTTAATACCAATATCGTGGGTAATTTCGATTAGGTGAAAGGTTATTCACAAGTACACCGATTAAAATCAAGATTAAGCTACCCGCTAATATTGGGGTAAAAATGTAGCTTGGCTCTGCAGCGCTTAGAATAGCCAATAATGCCGTAGCCCCACCAGGAGGATGAGTAGTTTTTGTTAACACCATGCCTAAAATAGCGGTCGAAGTTCCTATAGCCACTGACCACCAACTCATGCCCCATAACTGATAGGTCATTACCCCTATGGCAGCTGATATCGTATGGCCTAAAATTACATTACGAGGTTGTGACAGCGGCGCATCAGAGACCCAAAAGACAAGTACCACCGATGCGCCTAATGGTGCAGCTAATATTGGAATTTTATAAACCAATAGTAATAGGCTAAGAATTGAAATCCCAATCAATGAACCGAGCAGTGAAATAAAAATATCCAATGGAGCGGGTGAAACTAACGGTGTCATTCTTTTTTTCCCTTTGAATTTGGAGAAATATTTTAAGAGAATAGCTTTAATGCGAATTTTAGAAACCGACTGTAACAAAAATCAATTCTCCTTTTTTAAATTCTTGGGTAAGAAAGGATACATTTTTAGGAAGAACGATACCACAAATAAAACAACCCCAAAAGGAAGCAACGCAAGAGCCATTTCAACAAAAGTGGGAACATAAGGCCAAGAACTGACAAATGATGATACACCCTCTTGATATTGTCCTACAGCAACGGGATACGTCCAATTCTCAATTCCTGTGCCATTGATATTTATGCTTAAAGGAATCGCGTTAAAGGCCGGAAACATGAGCATCATCCGATGGGCAAAAACGCCGATGAAAAGGAGTACCGATCCAAAAACAAAGGATTTCCGGGAACTTTTACCTTTCTGTGTAAAGAAATAAATCATCGTAAAACCTGGTAAGAAGATTTCGGTCGCATATACCAAACCATAACGTCCAAAAACAAGTGAGAAAATTTCATGAGTCTCAGCTTTTCCCCACCAACCATGGGTTACTAAATCTACGGCAGCAAAGAAAAAGTGAATAACCAAGGCCCCGGCGACAATACTTGCTAAGATTTTGAAAGCTTCATGATATTCGGAAAACCTATCCTTGCCGGCAAAAAGAAGGGCAATCAAGAGAACTAAGGCTGTTCCCGAAGCAACGGCAACAGAGACAAAGTCAGGCGGAAGAATTGCCGTATTCCACCAGCCTCGCGAGGCTTGAGTGGCAAATATCAAAGCAGTAACTGTATGAATTAGAACGGCAATCGGGAGACCGATGATCGAGACGCGCTTGGACCATTTCTTTGAAAACTTCTGAATTTCCTCTAATGAATGCTTCTTTGTCCATCCATTCAAAAAGCCCCGTTCTTCTTTCTTCCAATCCGGAAGAAGTTGGACATAAACGCTTAAGAATGTCACGATGAGATACGAACTGATGACGATAACGTCCCAAACAAGCGGTGACCGAAAATTAGGATAAAGAAACATATTAAATATTCGATCAACCCGTCCCATATCCGGCAAAATCATTGCTCCTGCCCCAAGTGAGCAGGCGAAGGCTGATAATGAGGCGATCTTAGTCAAGGGCTTTAACTTTTCTAAATTAAACAAATAGACAGAGGAGGAGACAATGAGTCCTCCTGCTGCAATTCCAACAAAAAATGCAAAGGTTGCAATATAAAGTCCCCAACTAAAGGGATTTCTCATATTCGTTACAATAAGGCCTTGTTTAAGTTGAAAGCCCCAAGCGCTTAGGCTTATTATGAGGAAGACAATGCCTAGCGCAAGCACACCATTGAGTCGTTTATTGTTTATTGCCATTTCTAACACCTCTCATTAAATTCAACGGATCATACCTGCTGGCTTAACGATTTGGCTTACTTGCCGGGAGATAATAGACTTTTGGCTGAGTCCCTAACTCTTCCTTAAGGCGAAAGGCCTGACGATCACGAATCAATCGACTTACTTCAGAATCCGGATCATCAAGATCTCCAAAAATTCGGGCTTTTGAGGGACACGAACGAACACAGGCCGGTTTTTCACCCTTTGAGGTATATTGAAAACAGAAGGTACACTTTTCAACGACCCCTTGCGGACGATTGGGAGTGTAGACAAGCTGTCCTTGTTTATCCCTTGCTTCAGTTGGATATCCATAATCATAGCCTTCTTTATAACCAACCCGTTTTTTTGCTTTTTGGGGATCCTCCCAGTTAAACTGCCGGACATTATAAGGACAAGCTGCAATGCAATAACGGCATCCAATACAGCGGTCATAATTAACAAGTACGACACCACGTTCATCCGTATAGGTTGCCCCAACGGGACAAACCTTTTGGCAGGGAGCATTATCACACATTTGACAAGATACGGGGAGAAAATTCATTTGCAAATGTCCATCTTTCCCCACGGCAGCTTGATGATAAGAACTTCCGGGCGTAAATACACGATTCCACCATGTCCCGGGGGGTTGGGCATTATGGGATTTGCACGTCACAGCACACGTGCGGCATCCGATACATTTATCTAAATCAATGACCATTCCCAGTCTCATTGGACATCACCCACCTTTCTTACGTCACAGAGGCACTCGTTCCACGCCGTATTCGGGGCCCACATTCCGGGAACAAAATAGACCTCATGAGTCGGTTTAATGAATGGATACGTTAAAGAGTTATACGAAGCTCCTTTCAAGTACCGACTCCACCAACCCTCTTCGAAAACAGCTACTTTCTGACCCGCCCCCGGATCTACGACAGCAAAAGCCGTAACCTTTCCGCGATCATTATAGATTTCAACTTCGTCTCCATCTTGAATTCCTTTTTCAGAGGCATCTTTAGGATTTAGCCAAACATGGGGCTTACCTTCTTGGAGTTCGTTCATCCAGATATTATTGGAATGGGTAGAGTGTACTCTGTAGATGGCATTCCGAGTGATAAAGGTAAACGTGTATTTCTCACGGGCTTTTGGATTGAGTGCATACTCGCTTTCCTCAAAAGGGGGTTTATGAACAGGCAAGGCTTCCCCCGCTTGAAGAAAGATATCTTCATCTTTATAGAACTCAATTCTTCCGCTTTTAACAAACTGTGCTGTCTGTTCGAGTTTTGCGGGAAGACTAACGGGGGGAAATGGTTGTTTATACTGGATTTGCTCATAAAAGGGTATCTGACGATTACCAGGTACTGCAGATTTTAAACGAACCGGACCTTTTTTCAACTGTTCCAACGTAATCCCCTCAACGGCAGCGCCTCCGGTCCTCAGCATCAGTTTAATCGCCTCTTCTGCTGCTTGATCGGCGTCTAGACCGGGATAGAAGTATTTCTCGAACTCTGGATTTAATCGTTTGGCGAGTTCTTTCATAATCCAAAGTTCGGGCTTTCCTTCATAAACCGGTGTAATCGTCGGCTGTTGCAATTGCAGATAGGGATGAACCGGGGTTGCTACGAGATCCGTTTTTTCATACCACGTTACTGCCGGGAGAACTGCATGGCTGTACTTACAGCTTGTTGTCATTTGAAAATCCATTGTCACTACAAACTCAATTTCCCCGGACTCTACCCTTGCCCGAAGAATATTGGACATATTGTGCTGATCAAAAGGATTTCCCCACCCAAAGATCAAGGCTTTGATTCCGTTCTTGGGATACTTTGCTTTCATGGTTTTCGTGGGACCATTAAGCATATAGAGAAAGGGAAGCCAGTTTTGTTTACGCCCTTCCGGAACCCACCACTCCGCCACTTTAAGGCGGATGCGGTATTGTCCGGCATAAGTTGAAATCCCCGACCCAGATTGTCCAATGTTTCCGGTTAAAACGTTAATTAAAGCAAGAGCACGCCCCTTAAGATCCCCGTGATACCATTGATAATTACTTGCACCATAGACAATATGAAGAGGCTTAGTCGCAGCCATTTCACGAGCAATACGTACGAGTGTATCCTTGTTCATCCCCGATTCCTTTTCCACTTCCTCAGGGGTATATTTTTTTAAGCTTTCTTGAAGAAGTAAAAATGCGGGCTTAGCTTTGATCTTTTCCCCACTCTTTAGGGGAACTTCTATTTCACTATCCAGTGAGATATCGTGAGGAAGATCAAGTTTTTCAGGATGAACGGCAATGAATTGTCCATTATAAGCAACATAGGCTTGTCGATAAGCAGGTATGTCGACAGGTTTGCTCAAACCTTGGACTTCCTCCGCCTTGATACGTTTTCCATTATCGGTACGAATGAGGAGAGGCATATCTGTAAATGTTTTAATGAATGTCTCATCATAGAGTTTCTCATCAAGGATTACTTTCGAAATTCCAAGTGCAACTGCAGCATCACTGCTCCCTTTGATCGGTATCCATTCATCCGCTTTAGCTGCCGTAGGACTAAAGTTAGGGTCGAATACGGCAATCTTTGCTCCATGGTTTCTTGCCTCTACAAGAAAATGAGCGTCCGGAAGGCGGGTTGCCATAATATTAGAACCAAAAATAGCGACGTAGCGTGAATTTAACCATTCGCGCGGTTCAAGTTCCTCCGTCTGTACGCCAAAAGTCATCGGCCAAAACATGGGCAAGTCTCCATTTTGGTCATAGGCATGATGAATGTTCCAACCCGCCAAAGTAGCTAACCGAGATACGGCTCCTTTATGAACATAGCCTGTTCCACCAACCTGAAAGGCTACACCGATGGATTCAGGACCATATTTTTCAGCAATTTCTTTAAGGCGCTTGGCTGTAAAATCCAAGGCCTCATCCCATGTTGATTTTTGTAAATCGTCAAAGCCTGGTTTACCCTTCTGAATCAATGGGGTTTTTAGGCGATCCGGTCCATAGACAAGATTCATCATTGACAATCCCTTGAGACAACCCCGGGGTTATACTCAGAATCAGGATAGTCCGCCGCTTGCACAATTGCCTTTAGTTCATTATCTTCGACAATAGCATTCATTCCACAGGCCCCTGTACAATTTGGTGAGCATGTCGTTCTAATGGTTTTAATATTCGGAGCTGCGGCTTCTCCCCCAGCGATCGCCCGTTTTGCAAATCCTCCGGCCCCTGCCGTTCCGATTAAAACCCCTGTAGCAGCTGTTGCATGAAGAAATTGGCGCCGAGATAGTTTGAATTTACCTTTTTCCACTCTAATCACTCCAATGTTTAGGAATTTAATCACTATTCATGTCATTCCAAGATCTTTATCAAATAATATTAGCAATTTCCGTGCCAAGGTCTTAGATCTATTGAGAAGTGCGGTTTCATCATGGTTTTTAAGATTCATACCGCTTTTAATCTTAATGTTTAAATGGAAATCTATAAAAAACCCTCTAAAAAATTAGAAAACCCTCTAGAAATTTAGAGGGTTTCTTTCTGAATAGAATGTCTTATTTTTTCGATTCGACAAGCCGAAACTTTCATCATGGGTTGTTTCGAGAAAGGATCTACCCAGTTCAGTGTTAAGTGGTTAGCGGCTTGTTTTAAATGGGCCTCTAGAGGATCTAAATCCCCAAAATGAAAGGGAACAAAAACTTGTCCTGGGCTTACTGTATTTCTTACGCGAACACCAACCTCTATCCAGCCCCGCCGAGAAACGACACGAACTTTTTCACCGTCTTGGATTTGAAGTCCCTTTGCATCTTGAGGGTTAACTTCCACATAGCCCTCTGGGGCGGTAATGTTTAGCTCAGGTATACGCTTCGTTTTCGTGCGCGTATGGTAATGTTCAATGATTGAGCCTGTATTGAGCCAAAAAGGATAATCTGAATCGGGAATCTCTGGAGGTTGTTGATAGGGGACCGCCCATAATTTCGCCCTTCCTTCAAAATGATTAAAATCACCATAGGCTTCAGCAATGCATTCAAATGTATTAAATATCCCTTGAGTATAAAGGCGAGCCGTTCCCGGATGATTGGTTGCCGGGCAAGGCCAACGAATTCCATGTTCTTTTTCTAGACGGAGATAGGTCATTCCCGACATATCATTCGGTCTGCCTTTCGAAAGCAGCTTCCATTCATTAAAGACCTCTTCTGGTTCATTCCAGTTAAAAGCCTCACCTTCACCCAAGCGCTTCCCAACTTCCTGAAAAATAATTAAATCCGATTTTCCGTTACCCGGCGGCTTCACGGCTTGATACCCTATATTTACACGGCGTTCCAGATTAGTATACGTCCCTGTTTTCTCGCCCCACTGTGCCGCAGGAAGAAAAATATCTGCATACTGGGCGGTTTCCATCGGATAATAAACATCTTGTACAACTAGAAAAACACGATCGAGATATTCTCGTATTTTTCTTTGATCCGGTAGAGATACCACGGGATTTGTTCCAATAACCCAAAGAAAATCAAGTTTTCCCTCACCTATCAGTGCCATCATCTTCATTATGTCATTTGTTTGACAGGGAATTTTTTCCTGATCGAGCTTCCAGATTTCAGCCACTTCCCGACGATGTTCTGGATTCATGGGATTTCGGAAGCCGGGTAAAGAAGTCGTTCCACCAACCTCACGGTTACTCATCGATGTTGACTGCCCGGTTAAGGAGAAGGGTGTACAGCCAGGTTTTCCTATTTTACCGGAGATAAGATGAAGAGTGTTAATTAAGGTTGCCGTATCCGTAGCGGACATACTCTGATTAACACCCTGGCAATAAAGGGTTGTCGCAGTTGCAGATCGGCCAAAAAGTAAGGCTGCCTCAATAATCCGCTTTGCAGGGACTCCTGTCAATTCCTCTCCGCGCTCAGGCGGGTAATCTTCGACAAGTGCTTTTAATTCAGCAAATCCATGAGTATGCGCTTCAATCATTTCCAAATCAATTAACCCTTCGCTAATCAAGACATGAATCATAGCGTTGAGCAGAGCAATATTAGTACCTGGCCGCAACGCAAGGTGGAGATCAGCCACTTGCGCCGGTAATGTCAGCCGTGGGTCGGCGACAATTATCTTTGTTTTCTTTTCAGCACGATAATGTAGAATCCTTTGCCAGAGTTGGGGATGCATCTCCGCGGGATTTGCGCCGATAATAAAGAGGACTTCCGCTTGATCAAGATCTTCGTAACATCCTGGAGGGCCATCCGTTCCAAAAGAACGAATATAGCCTTGAACAGCAGATGCCATGCAAAGCCGCGTATTCGCATCGATATTCGGAGTTCCGATTACCCCTTTTGCCAGTTTACCCAAGGCATAATACTCTTCAAGTAAAAGCTGACCTGTATGATATATCCCGACCCCTTCTGAGCCTTTTTCATCGATTATTCTCTGCATTTTATCCACGAAATGGCTTAAGGCCTCATCCCAAGACACCGGCTCAAGCTTCCCATTTTTACGGATCATCGGCGAGGTTGCTCTTTCCGGGGCATGAAGAGCTTTCCACTCATATAGTCCTTTTATACAAAGCTTCCCCTTATTAACCAAGGAATCAGAATTTCCTTCCACAGCTACAGCTTCTCCATCTTTTACGCCAATATAGAGACCGCAGCCTACTGAGCAGTACCCACACGTGGAATAGACCCACTCATCCACATCAATTTCCCGATTGGAATGTGTAGGAAATGTATTCTTTAATTGATTAACTGTATCTCTAAGCAGAAACGTCATATGACTTCGGCTCCCTTAGCTTAAAAATATCGTTTATAACTGACATGACTCTATCAAGTGCGAATACTTCTTTAATTTTTGATAAAGTCCTGAAATATGGATTCCAAGCATACGGGCTGCTGCTTGTTTATTTCCCCGTGTGAGTTTTAAAGCTTGTCTAATCGCCTCAAACTCCGCTTGAGCAACCGCTTCTTCTAAAGATTTACAGTCATAATTTTGCGGTTTATGACATTGATATTTAGGTACAGCTTTATTCCCGCTTTGAGTAGAATTGACAATATTTATCGGTAAATGCCCGATGTCGATTACTTGTTCATCACGTTCTAAAAAGTTAAAGGCATACTCCAAAACATTTTCGAGTTCACGAACATTGCCCGGCCAAGAATAATCCCAGAAGACTTTTTCTGCAGCAGCAGTTAAGCCGTGAATCGGCTTTGAATATTTTTGGGAGAGTTTCTGCATAATTCCTTCCGTTAAAAAACATATATCCATCGGACGTTCACGAAGCGGAGGTATATTTAAACTAATTACAGCTAATCGGTAATACAAATCCAAACGAAATTCCCCTTGATCAATGAGCTCGACTAAATCACGGTGGGTTGCCGCAATAACCCGAACATTAACGGACAGAGTTTTATGCCCCCCTATCCGTTCGAACGATTTTTCCTGGAGAACACGTAAAATTTTGGCCTGCATGGCTACAGGCATATCCCCTATTTCATCAAGAAAAATAGTTCCGCCCTGAGCCAGTTCAAATTTACCCGGTCTTCCCCCTTTAATTGCGCCTGTAAAAGCTCCTTCTTCGTAGCCAAATAATTCCGATTCAAGTAGATTTTCAGGAATCGCAGCACAGTTAATCTTAATAAACGGTTCTCCATGACGAGGGCTAAGTTGATGAATCGTCTGAGCTAAAAGGCCCTTTCCCGTACCGCTCTCCCCTGTAATAAGGATATTGGCATCGTGAAGTGCAATTCTCTTGACCACCTGCTTAATTTTGTTCATTTCCGGGCTTTCTCCTTGAATCTCATCAAGGGGGGATCGCCGGCTTCGCAAATCGAGAAGTTCTTCTTTATAAAAAAGGATCTTGTTCTCCAATACCTGAATTCGGTCTGAGAGGTTGCGAAAGTCCTCCCCCTCAATCCACTCACGCAAGAGAATTTTACTGATGCCTCCAATTGTCTGACCTTGAGCTTTTATCGGGGCTTCGGAGAGTAAAAAAAGCTTCCCCTGAAATTCAAGCTCGCTTTCCAGTCTCGATTTTCCAGTCCTTAAAATTTCTGAAATTCGGGTAAACGGTACATGTTTAGAAAGCGGCAAGCCAATTAAATCATGAGGAGTACATCCTAACATGCAGCTATAGTCTTCATTCATGAAAACAACCCGCCCCTGACGATTGACCACCGCATAGCCCAGGGGAAGATCAGAAAGGATTCCTTCATAGAGATCAATCAAGGCCCGGTTTTCCTTCTCAGGAATACTCAATTTTTCAAGATCAATAAGGATCATAACCCCTAAAAAATGCTCTTGATAAACTACCGGATGATAGCTTACTTTAACCTTAAGCTGATTAAGAACTTGCTCGTGGAGGAGCGGATGGTGCGAGACAAGAACTTCGAGAAGCCGAGTATCCGGAAAAATCTCGATTAATCGGCGCCCCAAAGCATTTGAAGCTTCTACATGCAATAGTTTAGCAACAGTCTGATCGATTGAATAGATTTGTCCCTGATCATTAACGAAGATATATCCGGTGTTTGTGATATTTGCAACCACTGTCTCGATTTCACCTCGTTTTAATTAACGAATCAGTTTAGTCAAAGGCCTGATCCATCACATCTCCTGAGTTAATCCCTAATTCGATCTCGTTGACAAGATTACGTAAACTAAGTTTATCTGAATAAGAAAAAAGAAGCCGTGATTCAAATCACGGCACTGCTGTTAGGAATTATACATGCTCTCTAAATAATCCAAGGCTGTCTTCGTCTTAAAATACTTCTTCTTTATCGTTTCTATTTGCTCTTGGTTCATAGCATCTTCAAAAATATTAACAAGGAAGTCTGACTCGACAAGGATCTGAAAATCTATGTCGTCTATTTTAAGATACGTATGATGGTTGCCAATCAGAAAACAAACCCTGTCCCCATAATCCTGAGGTAAATTTAATTCTTTTAAAATTTCACGAGCAATCGGCGGCCCTTCAATTTCTTGATATTTTCCGGAAGATGAAGAATATTTCTTTTCACTTTCTTTAATCCCAACATCATGTAAAATCGCTGCTGCTTCAAGGATTTTCATTTTTTCCGCCGGGATATTCTCAAGTTCTCCTATACTTTTAGCAAAAGCATACACCTTTAAAGCATGGTTAATTCGCCTAACATCACCATCAAAGTATTCTACCATTTTTTTCATAATTGCACTTATGCTACTAAGCATCATTGAACTTCCTTCCTATTCCAGCCTTTATCCTTATTCTTCTTTATAAAGTAAGTATATAGGTTTTTGAAATATTAAAATGTGATCTTGATCATACATATCAACATTAATGAGCGGTGATGTTAAAACTAAACCGGCTAAAGGAACAAGCGCTCCTCCTAAGTCAGCTCATTTAAGAAATTTCTTCACAAGGAAACCGAATGAAGAAGGCAGTACCGCCTGGGCTTGTATTAATATCAATTATTGCATTATGACGAGTCGCGATGTTATAGCAATTAGCAAGGCCAAGTCCTGTTCCATTATCTTTTGTACTAAAAAATGGTTTCCCGAGCTTATCTAGATTTTCAATTGGAATCCCAATTCCCTCGTCCTTAACACTTAAAACTACATATTGACCCTCTCTAAATGTCTTCAGCGTAATGCAGCCGCCTTTTTTCATTGCTTCCAGACCATTACGACACAGATTAAGGATAAGCTGATGGATTTCTTTTGCATTTAAATGAACAAGCGAGATTTCCCCGGGTTCAAATATTACCTCCATACTCTTTGTAAAAGCATCCGCTTGAATAAGAGGAAATAATTTTGTGATAATGTCATTTAAATCACATTTTTTAGTTTCAGGTCGCTGAGTTTTGGCTAGAGATAAAAACTCAGAAATAATCGAATTCGCTCTATCTATTTCATCCATCATTAACTCGAATTGACTTTTGAATAGTTTAACTTCCTCCCGGTTTTGAATCAATTGGAGGTAACCGCGTATAGTCGTCAAAGGATTTCGTATTTCATGAGCTATGCCGGCGGCCATTTCACCTATTAGGTTTAATTGATCTAAACGTTGCATTTCTTTTTCAAAACGTTTTTTCTCAGTAATATCTATATCAATGCTTATAAGTTCTTTTTTCCCATCTGGCAAATCAATAGGAAACAGTGTTGAAGATATCGTTTTTTCAATGCCTTCTTTATTTTTAAAAATCCATTCTTTATCTTTAATAACTCTCCCCGTTTCATTTATACTCTTTAAATTTGCCCCAAAATCGCTGTCCAAACATTTTTCGAAGATCATGGGTTGGTCTAAAGTTGTCTCTTTCTCTTCGCTATGAACCCAGCCAAACATAGTTTCAGAGGCCTGATTACAATACCGGATTCTTCCATTTGAATCATAGCTTTGAATTGCCACATAGGGCGTATTATCAATAATAGTTTTTAATCTTTTTTCCTTTTCAGATTCTATCCGCCGAAGACGATTTAATCCATTTCTCGCCATCATTTCAAATAGTTGACGCATATTAAGCATAATTGAATCTAATTCTTCTTTTGGATAAATTGGCACCTTAGCCAGAGCTTTTAAGTATTCTTCCTCATCAAATCCATATTTTTGGGCCTTCCTTATAAATTGCTCTTTATCAGGTTCTTCGAATAAAAACTGTCCATGAATCGCTGTAGCTATATGTTCACCTTCAATAATAATTGGAGTTGCTGCATCAATTAACCCATTTGCGCAGGTATAATATACATACGGCTTATTAATATCAAAATGGTTTTTAAGATAACTATCGCTTTGTTTGCATAGAAGTGCAGTTTCACTATTTAATCTATGATATTTTTGACAGATTTCTTGCCAACCATAAGAAAATATAAGGTTACTATCGTTGTCCACTATGCCAAAAACGGGATTAGACATAGAAAATAAACCTTCCAAAAAATTTTGAAGGTTAGATATGTTAACTAATTCAGAAAAACGATATTTCATAGGGCTTTCATCTCCCTTCAATTCAGTTCAAAAAACTCATGTCAATGATTTCTTGGTATATTCGACTTATATTCTTAATACTCCTTTTGAAATTCCTTCAACTTCCAAATAGATAATGAAATCCAAAATTTTATTATCTTTCTCGGCAATATAGAGAATTTACTGCAATCCTAATATGGGGACATTTATTCTGTCACATTTAATATGTAAATGATTTTTTAAGTCAAATTAGGTATTGATTTCAGCAAATTAACCATTCTAAAGATATAACGATTTATATAATGACGTATTCTAAGGAAATAAAATGCTTAAGTTAAAATCAATACCCAAGACGCACCTCTTCCTTATGCTCATTTTATTATTTATGTTTATATGGTCTGCTCTTAAACCCGATCAACTCGGGACGTGGTTTCTCGAGGTTATTCCGGTAATTGTGGGAACCATTATTATTCTATATACCTATAACACGTTTCGTTTAACAACCCTAGTCTATATCCTTCTTTGCTTAGGTTTCATCATCGCCTTAATAGGCGGCCATTATGGTTATGGTAAAGTTCCGCTCTTTAATTGGTTTAAAGATTATTTTCAGTTGGGCAGAAATTACTATGACCGATTTGCTCATATCACCGGCGGTCTAGCTGCAGCGATGACGATAAGAGAAATATTACTGCAAAAATTTCAGCTTAGTACGAAATTCCTTATCTTTTTAGTTCTTGGATTAACACTTGGAGTTAGTGCAAGTTATGAATTAGCCGAGGGACTTGTTGCCCTAATTATGGGTAAAGCCGCAGAAGCATTCGTTGGACTGCAAGGGGATATCTGGGATACACACTGGGATATGTCTTTAGCCTTATTGGGAGCAATATGCGGTTTACTCAGTTTAAGCTCAATCCATAACCGGTATTTGAGCATAATCCAGCGTCACTGAAACTTATCTGATAATGCAATAAGCTTTCTATCTTCCTAAAAACTTCAAGCTTATGTATTAAAAAAGCGGCATGCCAATGCCGCTTTTTAATTGCTACAAATCTAGGGTGATTTCTATCAGTCTTCCGCTATAATATGCTCTTTTTTTGCTTAAGCTGGATGGCTCCCATAAAGATCTAATTAGTCCAATCTGCTTTGAATTAAAAATAAATGCAGTAAAGGCCTGTAATATGGTCTTCTCTGCATTTTTAATTACCCCTTAGTACTAAATCCTCATACAGAATTCAATCCAAGACTTTCCTGTTTATTTCTCATAAACCTAAACATACTAGAGTTAAACATTAAAATTAAAAAGTCAAAACCGAAAAATTTTTAAATCTTAAGGAGGTTACCTATTATGCCAAATAATAACCAACCCGCAAGCCAAGGTTCTGAACAAGTTCTTGATCAATTTAAAAACAAGATTGCAAGCGAATTAGGCGTTCAACTCGGCGGAGACCGCACCAGTCGTGAAAATGGCTCAGTAGGCGGTATGATGACCAAACGAATGATTGAATTCGCTGAGCAAAACCTTAAGGGCGGTACTAGAATCTAACTAACCAAGGCACATTGGTTCAGTCAGTACAAATTGAGCCAGCATTAAAGTTAAACGCATTGTTATACGCCAACCCGGTTACATTTATTATTACAGGGCCGCCTTGATTTGGCGGCCTTTGATTATCTTGTTCAGAAGCGAGGATTTACACCCTCACTCGCTTTTTGTGGCTGTGCTTTTTCCAAAAGCTCCATCCGTTTTCCAGATAGAAATTGTCGGACTCCAAACACGTTGAACCTTCTTACCGCATGTCGGGCAGTTTTCGAGTTCCCCCTCGCTTAATTTTCGATCGACATCAAATTCTCCGCAAGTTGAACATCTATAGGCTTTAATCATCCCATACCACTCCTCTTTTTCTCCTATAATCCTCAATCATATAATTTAATAATTTATTTCTTTATATTGTTGATAATTAAACAAACTCAGGGATATTTTTAACACATCCCTGACAAATTTGTCAACCTTCAAAAAGCCTAGGAATTATACACTATATCAGGTAATTTCCCACCCGTTAGCAGATGGTTTTAGCTCGATAAAACTTGATATCTACTTTATCCATAAATTTAGAAATCAATGTATAATAGAAGTATGAAGTATATATTAACTTTTTCTAATATTCTTTCCTTCCTTTGGATCATGTATAGAACCTTCATTCAACATATGAAATAAGTACTTTTCCAACAATTAAGCCAAGGCTCCATTAGACATTTTCTAACGAGTCTTGGCTTTACTAATTTTATTTCAGCTCTTTTTCTTTGGGGACCACCGCATTTTCGTATTGTTCGATCTTATAATTTAGGCGTTCCAGCGATTTTTTCATGTCTTTCATTCTTGCTATCAACTGCTTACGCTGCTCGGTCAAAAGTTTTTTTCTGGCCTCAATAGTCGCATCACCCTGTTGAAACAGCCCAACATACTCAATCAATACTTCAATCGTAAGGCCTGCACTTCGCATACATTTAATAAATTCGACCCATTTACAGTCTTCTTCAGTATAATCCCTCATTCCGCTTTTATTGCGGTTCACACGAGGGATCAATCCGATACGTTCATAATAGCGGAGTGTGTCCTGTGAAACATCAAATTTTTCACTTACTTCAGCAATGGTCATCAGTTCCACCTCCCTGATATCCGCTATTATAACATTTGAAGTTTGTTCTAAGTCAAGAAAAGTTTAGTTGATAATCAGCCTCGGGCAGCCATTCGTGTTGCAAGAAGTCACGTCCTTTTACATTTACAACACCATCTTTAACATCAACAATTAACCCCTGACTGGCCTCGGAAGGGGCTTGGCGTATTCGACTCGCGGAAGAATCATTGAACATTGTATATGTGTCTTTGACAACAGAGTCAGGTGAGCCTAATTTGATGTGTAAATGACCGACAAAGAGGACGACATTCGGTACCGATTGAAGGATTTTCGCGAGTTCCTTCTGTTGGACCACTAAGTTGTACTTTGTTTTCGCCTCACTATTGGAGGAAAATACAGGTTGGTGCAAAAAGACAAACACCGGCTTTCCGGGTGTAAGGTTCTCTGAGATTTTTGTTTTCAACCATGTTAATTGTGTTTCTGAAAGATATGCAGCATCACCGATATTAAGATCAGACATTCTAGACTTTTCGGAGCCAAGAAATATGAAATGATAACCGTTAATAAAATGGTCAGTGTAAACCTTATCTCGATCAGCAAAGGCTAAAAACCGCTGTAATGCCAGTTGATCCGTATCTTGATTGGGAAACGCAGCGGCATTCCAAGCATTGCTGTTCGGATCGTGATAGGCTTTGTAAAATTCATGATTTCCAATGTTGGGCACGATCGGAGTTGTTTTACCCGTACTCGTTCGAACAGAACGAAGAATTTGGTTAAGTGTTTGATAGTCCTCAGGTGTTCCGTCGCCCAGATCACCATTTAATACGACTAAGTTTAGGGGCGGTTGTTGATTCACAAGGAGATCTTCTACGGCCGTTCGAAACTTCATCGGCGCCGTTTCGCTTGAAAGAAGATGAATATCACTTATCACCGCAAATCGAACGTTTTTTTGACGTGACATATCGTTTACTTCAGAAGCAGAGGACAATGGAAACGCGCCTAATATCGGAATTGCTTTATTTGTTTCTGTAGACTGAGACATCTCATTTGAGGAGGGTACAGCGTTAGCTTCTTTGGTTTTAATAGAATTTTTATAATTTCCGTCTAATGAATAAATCGACTGGATATTTATACTTAAGAAAAAGGCAGCAATCAAAAATAACCCGATAATCCACAACTTTTTAGTTTTAATGTCCATCCCTCACTTCTTGCGTGATGCCTATGGTTTAACTAATCCTTCGGACTAATTAGCTCTTTTTCTTTTTCAAGTACTGTCTTTTCATATCTTTCAATTTTATGATTTAGGCGTTTCAGCGTTTCATACAAATCTTCTATTCTTACAATTAACTGCCTACGCTGCTCAGTTAAGAGTTCTTTTCTGGATTTAATGGTCGCATCACCCTGCTGAAACAGCCCAACATACTCAATCAACACTTCAATTGGAAGGCCTGCATTTCTCATACATTTGATAAATTCGATCCACCGGCAATCTTCTTCCGTATAATCTCTGACTCCGCTTTTATTGCGGTTCACACTGGGAATCAATCCAATGCGTTCATAATAGCGGAGTGTGTCCTGTGAAAGATCATATTTTTTACTGACTTCTGCAATCATCATACAATTCTACCCCCTGATATCCGATATCATAACACTTAGAGTTAACTCTAAGTCAAGCATGATTTTGAAAGGTGCTTCTTTAGATTAAAGATGTTTTACATTAAATGCTTTTACATTTTAATAAATAAAAAAATGCAACTATATAACACAGATGCATTTTCTATAAGATCGCTTTAATCTCATATATCATAGGCCAGTTTATTTGCCATTTTCCAGCCGTAAGAATTTCCATATTATAAAAGATAATCCCCATAATAAAATGAATAAGGTCACCATTAGATACCCAATACTCCCGATATCAATGTTCTGCATCCATCCCCATATACCGCTATTCAAACCGAACTTCGGTGCAAATACTTGAGTCAATTCGATAAATCCTATCCCTAATGCTGCAACTACAGAGATTCCGGTTACCGATAAATTATAATACGTCTTTCGTAAAGGGGTTATAGATGCCCAGTTATATGCAGTCGACATAAATATACCGTCCGCTGTATCCAGTAAACTCATTCCTGCCGCGAAAAGAATGGGCAAGCATATAACCAGTGTAATTGGGATAGATTGAGCTATTACATTTGCCGAGATCGCCAAGAGTGCTACTTCCGATGCCGTATCAAACCCTAATCCAAATAAAAAGCCCAGTGGATAGACATGCCAGCTTTTATTGATGAAACTATACAAGGACCCGCATAAACGTGAAAAAAACCCTCGATTTAATAAAAGCTCCTCCAGATGTTGATCATCAAACTCTTCCCTACGTGAATTAATGAAAACCCTGTAAATATCGAACCATAAATATAGATTTAACATTCCTATGAGGATAAGAAATCCCCCAGATACTGCTGTGCCAATTATGCTTCCAATATCTTTTATATGCGGAATATGAGCTTCAGCCCAATTCATTGAAAAAGCGGTTAACACTGCCATGATAAACACTACAGATGAGTGCCCTAGTGAAAAGAAAAATCCCACACCTGCAGGGTCTTCTTTTTGTTGGATTAACTTTCGGACGGTATTGTCAATCGCTGCGATATGATCTGCGTCAAAAGCGTGCCTTAGTCCGAGTGTATATGCAAGGAAGCCAAACCCAATCATTTGAGGATACTGACGAGCATTTATTAACAGCAAAGTTGTTCCAATGAGATGAAATAGTGCTACTATGACTGCAAAATTAAGCCATTTTGGATGCTTGCTCAGCTTAAAGCTCATTTTCTCTCCTTTTTATAACTTATTAATGATACTGGCACTATAAGCCGCACCAAAGCCATTATCTATATTAACTACAGTAACACCGCTTGCACAACTATTTAACATGGTTAAAAGGGCCGCCAGTCCTCTAAAACTTGCTCCATAGCCAACACTTGTTGGCACTGCAATTAAAGGTTTATCGATGAGACCTCCCACAACACTGGCAAGTGCTCCTTCCATTCCCGCTATAACGATAACTACCCTTGCGCCTCTAATGACATTTAAGCTTTCAAACAGCCTGTGAATACCCGCCACTCCAACATCCGTGATCTTTTCCACTCTATTTCCAAAGATCATTGCCGTTTCGGCAGCTTCTTCGACTACAGGCAAATCAGAGGTCCCTGCTGAAACGATAGCGATATAGCTATCTGTAACTTTTTCATCTCTTTTTCTAATGGTTATTGTTCTCCCGAGTGGATTATAATTTGATTCCGGACAAATTTTTTTGACTTCTTCATACATCTCTTGAGTTGCTCTTGTTGCTAGGATATTGTTGTTTTTCGTAAGCATAAACTCAACTATTTTTACGACTTGTTCTGCCGTTTTTCCTTCACAATAGATAACTTCTGGGTATCCGACCCTAATCTCTCGATGATTATCAATTTTTGCAAATCCTAATTCTTTATAGGGCAAGTCTTCAATAATCTTCATGGCTTTATCAATATTTATCTCGTTGTTTTTTACAGACTCAAGTAAATTTTTTATTTCTTCTTTATTCATAGTTATCTATTTCTTCCTCATCAAAGGATATTTAGCTCAAATTTAATTTGCTCGTTAAAATCCTTACTAATTTCATAAGTTTAAAATCTAAACTTTTCATTAAACCAACTTTTCTTCTGGTGAAAGTACTTCATTCATACTACCAGTTCTGTACCCAAGCATATCTAAAGTAACATAGGTAAATCCGATCTTTTTGAACTTTTCTCCTATCTTATCCATGACTTCAACATCAAAGAATTGAACCCGTTCTTCAGGAGAAACTTCAATTCTGGCTATTTCTCCATGATGTCGTACTCTCACTTGTCTTATCCCAAGATCAAGTAAAAACTGTTCTGCTTCATCGACCATTTTAAGCTTTGGAAGAGTTATTTTATTTCCATAAGGGAATCGAGAGGATAAACAGGCAAAGGAAGGCTTATCCCAAGTTGGAAGCCCCAGCTCTTTTGAAAGTTCTCTTATATCTGCTTTCGTAAGATTGGCTTCCTTAAGTGGACTTAATACCTCTAACTCCCTTGCTGCTTGCATTCCTGGTCGATAATCACCATTATCATCAACATTTGAACCATCAAATACATATTGAACGCTATTTTGTTTCGCTATTTCATTTATCTTTGTAAAAAGTTCTTTTTTGCAGTAATAACATCTATTTTTAGGATTACTAGCAAAACCCTCAATATCTAACTCTTCCGAAGATATAATGACATGTTTTACTCCCATATCCTTAGCATACTGTATTGCTTCTTTAAGTTCTCTTTCGGGGTAAGTTGATGAGGTAGCTGTCACTGCTACCAGTTTATCCCCTAATACTTCATGGGCAACCCTAACTAAGAAGGTGCTATCCACTCCGCCTGAAAAAGCAACAGCTGCACTCCCTCTTTTTTTAATATTATCTTTTAATAGTTGAAATTTCTCTTGTAATAGCATGCCGGCCTCCCAAATATCCCAATTACTATAGGTATTTAACAATAATGAGACAGTCTTATTATTTTAATTCAAATACCTTATTAACTTCTTTATACACGTCCAAAATAGCTACATTATTTTGTAATGCGATTCTTTTACAATCTTCATATTCAGCTTTATATTTAACAAGCTCACCATTATAATAGGACTTCTTCACTGTTATTCTTCCATATTTCGTATCAACTTGTACAATTTCTCTATGGAGCATTATCTTATTAACTTTATATTTTCTTACCCCAATAGAAGTGGTCTCCTTGAAGATTACATCTAAAATACTTTTCTCATTTTTTAAGTTTGTGAGTATTGATAATTTTACAGCGGGTCTTCCCTTTTTCATAACTATAGGCGTTTTATAAACATCCAATGCACCACTGGCAAATAGCTTTTCTTCAACATACTCATAAAGCTCAGGATTCATATCATCTAAATTGGTCTCAATGATATTTTGTTCTTCTACCTCTTCAATCTTTTCTTCATTACCTAGATATACTCTTAAGACATTAGGAATTTCTAAATCCCTATGTCCAATTCCATATCCTATCTTTTCTATGGATAAATCAACTTTATCCATAAACGCTTCTGCATTTGCGGCTAAAATTGCGGCTCCTGTAGGGGTAGTTGTTTCAAATTGAACAAGACCCGATTTTATAGGTATATTTCTTAAAATTTCTACAGTTGCCGGTGCAGGAACCGGTATAATTCCATGCGCACATTTTACAAAGCCTCCTCCTACTTGCACCGTCGAGGCCATAATTTTATCAACATTTAAATAATCTAAGCAAACAGCAGCTCCAACAATATCGATAATAGAGTCAACGGCCCCAACCTCATGAAAATGCACTTCATATAGAGGTTTTTCATGAACCTTTGCCTCCGCTTCTGCTACCTTCTGAAAAATTGCCAAGCTCAACTTTTTTACTTTATCACTCAAACTGCTGTTTGTTATTATACTTTCAATATCCTTAAAATCTCTATGTGCATGGTGGTTAGAGCCATTGAACGTGTCATCATCGTTCTGTACTTCATCATTTTCATGATGGTGGTGGTGATGTTTATGAAGATGAGTTGTATTTTTTAAAACTACGTTTACTTGAGTTCCGCTTATTCCTTTTTTATTATCCTTTTTAACCTGCAGCTCATATTCAGAATTCAGACTGAGCTTAGACAGCTCTCGCCTTAAATAATCTTCATCTACTCCTAAATCCAGAAGTGCACCTAAATTCATATCGCCGCTAATTCCGCAAAAACAATCATAATATAATACTTTCATCGCTCAGTTCTCCTGTACCTATTCTCACAATCTCATCAAACGATATATCGTTCATTCTATCTGCCACTTCTTTACCTATCAAAAACCTTGGACACCTCTTTCAACTGTTCAACAATATCAATGTGTTGTGGGCAGTGCCCTTCACACTGCTTACAACCGATACAGTCAGATGCTTTCCCAAAGTCCTGCGTTAAATTCATGTAATAGTTCATGTGGGCAGGAAATAATCGGAATTGCTTTTGGTTATTATAAAGCGAGAAATATTTCGGGATTGGTATTGCCTTTGGACATCCATCTACGCAATACTGGCATCCTGTACAGGGGATAGCGATGCTGCTGTTGATGATGAACGCAGCCTTTTGTATGATTTCCATTTCTTCATCATTTAGCGGCTTGGCATCTTTCATATAGCTTACGTTATCAATGACCTGTTCCAGATCGCTCATACCGCTAAGCACCATAAAAACATTATCCCAAGAAGCTGCAAAGCGAATGGCCCATGATGCTACGCTCATATTCGGATGATAGGTCTTAAACAGCTTGTTTACTTCCTCTGGTACATTGGCAAGAGAACCACCCTTAACCGGCTCCATAACAATGACAGGTTTCTTATGCTTGGTTGCAACCTCGTAGCACTTGCGGGATTCGATACTTTCGTTATCCCAATCGATATAGTTAATTTGCAACTGCACATACTCCATTTCGGGGTGCTCGGTCAGGATCTGATCCAATACTTCTGCTTTGTCATGGAAAGAGAAGCCGATGTGTTTTGCCTTGCCCTCTTCCTTCAATTTCTTCATGAATTCAAAGCCATTATATTTTAGAGTATTCATATAGTTTTTCACGCCGAGGGTGTGCAGCCAATAGTAATCAAAGTAAGTAACGCCGCAGCGTTCCAACTGCTCATCAAAAAATCTCTGATAATCCGCGTTGCCGGTCACCATAAAGGTCGGCATTTTGTCCGTTATCGTAAAAGCGTCCCGCGGGTACCGCTCTACAAGCGCCTTCCTTGCGGCGACCTCGCTCATCCCCTGATGGTACGGATATGCCGTATCGAAATAGGTGAATCCATTTTCCAGATAGTAGTCTACCATCCTGTTGACAAGTTCCTGATTGATGCTTTGCGGATTTCCTTCTTCCGTGATGGGTAAGCGCATCAAACCGAATCCCAATTTTTTCATATGTCAGCCTCCTTTATATCGTAGATAATCCCCTTTTCTTTTTACTCCGCTCAGATTGAATTTCAGATGTGAATGAGGTTATAGTCAGTATTGCCCATGCCGAGTGTCTTCATATATTCAATTTGATGAAGCCCGCTGCGAGATTCAATACGTTCAATGATATCGTGATTTTGTTCCCCTGGAAGTTCATAAACAAGATCAAGAGATGCTTTGTCAATAGCCAGAATATCCGTTGAGCCAAGGATCCCTATGTCTTCACATTTTGGCGAGGCACCATTTGGATCGCAGTCACAATCAACGGATATATTTTTCAATACATTTATATAAGTGATATGGCCTTTAAAGTGTTCCGCAATAGCCTTACCTGATTCCACCATTCTTTCTAGAAAAGACGGCCCTGTATAATCCATAAAGTTAACGTTAGGTTGATTAAAATCGAAGCCATGTACCTGCTTTTTTCCACCATGTCCGGAAACGATACCGATGCCGATATTTTTCAGTGATCCACCGAAACCACCCATTGCATGCCCTTTAAAATGTGTATAAACAAGCAACGAATTATAATTTAAGAGATGGCTGCCAACAGCAACTTCAGTAAGGTGATCACCCGGAACATAACCCTGCCCCTTATCCAGAAATTCTTTCATTCCAGGCACGGGTAACATCACATCGCCTTCTTCGTCCATAATATCGACCGGGCAAAAATCAAAGCCGTTCGTTTTTATTACTTCGCGATGACTGGCTGTTTCATAACGCGGACTTGGATATAGTACATTACATTCAATAATAGTACTGTCCGGTATTTTAGCCTGTAAGCCTTTGATAAGCTCAATCGGCAGAAGGTTGGGACCATGTGGTTCGCCAGTATGCAACTTTATACCTACTCTTCCGGTTATTCCTCGATTGATATGAGAATAAATTTCTATCAAACCTTTAACACTGATATCATTCGTAAAAAATACGTTAGATTTACTGCTATCGGACAAGATAATTCCTCCATTCAAAATATTTTTTCCAGCTTCACACCTTCAAAAGCATCTTATCACCTGGAGTTCACTCCAAGTCAAGCACTTTTTTATCCTAAGATTCCAATAGAAAAAAGCAGTCTTATATTGACTGCCTTAATAACTACCACAGCGAACAATAGGAAAAACGAACGTACTATACCTCATCATGATCCCACGACAGCACGCCTGTCTCCATCGCTTTTTCATACCGTCCGATCTTGAAGTTCAGACGATCCAGCGTGCTTTCGATGGCCGCTTTCTGCGCCAGTAGCTGTTCGCGCTGCTCAAGGAGGAGTTCCCGCCGAGCGGGGATTGTCTCATTGCCCTGCTGGGTCAGCTTCAAATATTCGATCATCACTTCTACCGGCAGACCGGCACTGCGCATGCATTTGGCAAGCTCCACCCATTTGCAGTCCTGCTCAGTGTAATCTCGAAGGCCGCTGGGGGTACGGTTAACCGGCGGAATCATACCGACTCTTTCATAATAGCGCAGGGTGTCCTGTGTAAGATCATATTTTTTGCTCACTTCTGCAATGTTCATTCTCTTTCCCTCCTTTTTACCGAATAAAATTGAGCAATTTTAGTTTCAAACAAAGCGGCGGCCTGCCCCATTTTTCGGATGACATCCACGCCGAAAGGACAGTTTTTCATACACTGCCCACAGGCAATGCACTCATCCGCATGATGCTCCAGCAATCCATAGTGGCCGCGCAATGTTTCGGGCACGCTATTCTGAATCAGTGCGAGATCCAGATACTTATTCACGGCAGCAATGTCGATTTTTTTCGCACAGGGAGCACAATGCCCGCAGTACATACAGTGCCCATGGAACGCGCGTTTCGGCGCATTGGCGAGGACCATGCTGTAATCCTTCTGCGCATCGTACGCAGTTGTATAGGCCAGTGCCGCAAGTATTTCATCCGTGTTGGATACGCCAACCATTATGGAAGCCACCGCAGGTCTGGTCAGACAATAGTGCAGACACTGTACAGGGGTCATGGCATTTCCGAATGGGGACTGTGCGCCGTCAAGCAATACACCTGCAGCATATCCCTTCATGACGGTAAGCGCTACACCCGCATTCTGACAGGTTTGATACAGAAGACTGCGCTGGGGGTTGATGCCCTCATAAGTCCTTTCCGTGAAGGTATTTTCCTCAAACAGGATGTCTACATCTTCACTGGCCGGAAGCATATCATAGGCAGCGTTAATGCTGAACAGGATCACATCGATGAGTCCGCTTTCCACCGCTTTCAGTGCAATGTCCGGGTTGTGGGTGGAGATACCCAAACTGCGGACTATGCCCTCGGCCTTCAGCTTTTTGGCATATTCAAGGATCTCTCCCTGAAAGATGCTGTCATAATCCCGTTCATCGTCCACATAGTGGATCATGCCGACGTCCACATAGTCCAACTGCATCCGGGCTAGAAAGTCCTCGTATGCCGCAATGACTTCGCCCATATTCCTTGTTCTGCGGTACTGCCCGTTCTCCCACATAGAGCATAGATGACCTTCGATCACAAAACTGTCACGGGGATAGCGGCTTAACGCCTTTCCCACATGGGTTCGGACATCTGGGTTTGAATTGTAGATATCGATAAAATTGATTCCGTTTTTCATGGCGCAGTCGATGATTGTTTCGCAGTCAGAGCAGCTTTTGTTTTCAAAACCTTCCCCGCCGATCCCAATTTCGCTGACCTTGATTCCTGTTCGCCCTAATTCCCGATATTGCAAGCTTTTCCTCCCATCCGCCATCAAAAAGCTGCGCTGACTTTATCCAGCCAATTCGCAATGTCTTTTTTCGCATCGTTCACACGAGTGCCGTGGATTGCCAAGCCCTTTAACAGCGTTGCTTTGGGACAAAGCTTGGCAATATCCTTTTCACTGTGACCCAGTCCGCTTCCTTCATGGGTGCAAAACGGAACGATGGTTTTTCCCGAAAAATCATATTCCTCTAGAAAGGTGAACACCGGCATCGGCATCGTTCCCCACCAGTTGGGGTAGCCGAGGAAAATCACATCATAGGAAGCCATGTTTTCCAACTGGTCGGTAAGCTCCGGTCTGGCATTGGCGCGCAGTTCCTGCTTTGCTACCTCCGTGGTTTCCGTATAATCCTCGGGATACGCATTCACCGCTTCAATACTAAACAGATCGCCTCCGGTTATTTCCCGGATCATCTTTGCTGCAACTTCTGTGTTACCGACCGCCAGGTTCACGATCCTTCCGCTGACATAGTTGTTGCCTTCACGCGAAAAATAGGCGATCAGACATTTTGCATCGCTAAAACTCATAATCCCTCGTCCCTCACTTTCTGTTTCTTGATTACTCAGGGATCACCTCGTTCAGGCACCGGATCGCATTCAGCGTGCGCGGATATCCCACATAGGGCAGCAGCTGTGTAACCACGCTGAGCAGCGTCTCTTTATCGTTGCCTACATTAACGTTGCCCTGAATGTGTCCTTTCAGCTGCGGTTCACATCCTCCCAAAGACAGAATCATGGAAAAGGTCAAAAGTTCCCGTGTCTTGATGTCCAGCCCCGTGCGGGTGTAGTAATCGCCGAAGCAATTGGCGGACAGATATTTCTGAATATGGATCTGGTTTTCCGGTGATTCCTTATACATATTGTCGATCATCTCACCGAACATCTCTTTTTGCAGCGTAAGGCCCTTTTCATATCGCGTTTCCGGTGAGGTCGTGGACTGTCCTTCCAATGGCAGCTTGACGCCCCGGCTCTCCAGGATCTCGTTGGTGACATGGATAAAGTCAAAGGCTTTGGCAATGCCAACATACGGCACGGACTGATAGACAATCTCCTTCACTTCGATAGGGGTGACGCCGACGTTCAGTGCACCGCCCAGCATGACCTTATATTCGCTCAAGGTCTGCATAGCAATGAGGGAAGCCAGTATGACTTTAAGCCGGGTTGCGGTGTCCAGATTGCCGTAGCTGAGCACTTCGTCAAACGCGAAATTGTCGAACAGCTCGATCAATTCCGGGTCGGTAATTTTTAGCGTGGATTTGTGGTTAGGGAACAATTCCTTGTGATTCGTTTCTGCTGTTTTACTGATTCTCATAACTTACCTCTTATTTCTTCGTCGGGAATGCGGGGGTTACATCAAATGTGGCAGAAACATCCTTTAACAGTTCCGTGATCTTCAGGTGCTGCGGACAAGCGCTTTCACACTGCTTGCAGCTGATGCAGTCGCCAGCCTTGCCGTGTTTAGCGGAGAGATTCAAATAATAAATGAACTGGCTCGAAATATTGTTGGTCACCGCACGCTTCGCACCGTTATAAAGGGCAAAGTAATCCGGGATCGCAATGTTCTGTGGGCAGCCTTTCTCGCAGTATCTGCAACTTGTGCAGGGAATAGCTGTGTTTTCATTGATAATATTGACGACCTGTCCGATGATTTTGTATTCTTTTTTGCTTAAGGGCTTGAAATCCGCCATGTAGGACGTATTGTCAAGCAGCTGCTCCATCGTATTCATACCGCTGAGCACCATCATTACACCCTCCTGACTGGCGGCAAATCGGATGGCCCAGGAAGGAACCGACGCTGTCGGATTATATTCCTTCATCAGCTTTTTGGCTTTTTCTGGAACAAGAGCAAGGTTTCCCCCCTTGCAGGGTTCCATAACAATAATGGGCTTTCCGTGCTTTCTTGCCACCTCGTGGCACCTTCTGGATTGAATTCCGGGGTTTTCCCAGTCGATATAATTGATTTGCAGCTGAACAAAATCCAACTCAGGATGGACCGATAGAATCTCGTCCAACAGTTCCGGCGTATCATGGAAAGACATGCCGAAGTTTTTGATTTTGCCCTCCTGCTTTTTTCGCAGGCCGACCCCAAAGCTGTCGAACGTACAGGCCTTCTTATAACTGTTCACGCCGATATTATGAAGCAGATAGTAATCGAAATAATCCACGCCGCACTTTTCCAGCTGCTCATTGAAAATTCGTTCCATATCCTCCGCAGACTGAAAGTCTCTCATCGGCAGCTTAGTGGCCAGTTCGAACTCGTTTCTTTGATGTCTCTTTACAAGAGACTCTCGAACTGCGTCTTCAGAGCGATAACCATGATAAACATAAGCGGTGTCAAAGTAAGTAAAACCCTTTTCCAGAAAAGTATCCACCATTTTGTTGAACGTCTCGGTATCGAAGGAGGTCTGGTCATTGGGATCCAGCAGGGGCAGCCTCATGCAGCCAAAACCGAATTTTTTATCCATATCTGTTATCTCCCTTTTACTTCAGCTTGTTATAATCTTCATCAGACACAACCTCCAGCCATTCAGGAGGTCCTGCCTGAACATTGGTTTCGACGGAGAGATGGACAAACCAGCTGTCTTGTGCCGCGCCGTGCCAATGCTTTACGTTTGCCGGAATTTTCACCACGTCGCCCGGATGAAGCTCCTGAGCGGGTTTACCCTCCTCCTGATACCATCCTCTGCCACCGGTGACGAGCAAAATCTGTCCACCTGCGTGCTTGTGCCAATTGTTGCGGCATCCCGGCTCAAAGGTCACATTACCGATGGGGCAGTTGAATTCGTTTCCGCCTGGCACAAGCATTTGAAGCCATGCCTGACCCACAAAATTCTTACTGAACTCAGGCGGGAGTTTTTCACCTTTCGGGAAAATCACACTGTTGCTCAAATCATTGGCTATGCTCATATCGTTCATTCCTCCTGGCTTTGTTGATTATCGATAGGATTTTTCGTAAATCGCAACACAATCCTCATGGCTCAGCGGACTGCGGTCACACATAAACAAACCGCCCATCGTCTCTCTGGCGTTTTTAGCCATTTCATCGAACTCTTCCGGCCTGATGCCATAGTCTGACATCTTCAGATCAGCCACACCGCAGTCCTCCTGAAGCTTCGTCAATGCAGCAATGAAATCCATCGGTTCCTTGGCTTCCTCCATACCCATCGCTTGTGCCATACGGACAAAGCGTTCGTCACAAACGTGCTGTTCAATAAAGTGTGTAAAATAGGCCTTGCTGATCATGATGAGACCAGCCCCATGGGGCAATTCCTGATGATATGCCGACATCGCATGTTCCATGGAATGTTCGCTGGTGCAGGCGCTGATACACATGACTGCGCCGGAAAGAGTATTGCCGAACGCGACTTTTTCGCGGGCTTCCAAAGCATTTCCGTCCTTTACCGCTCTGGCAAGATTGCGGCCCACGTTTTCGATGGCAGTCAAAGCGTACATATCACCCATTAGGTTCGCCATGCCGGAAATATAGCATTCTACACTGTGGAACAGCGCGTCAAAACCCTGGAAAGCGGTAAGCTGCGGGGGAACAGTGCACATCAGCTCCGGATCAACGATTGCCAGCACCGGGAACAACTCATCAATACCGCCGAAGCCCATCTTTTCGTGGGTTTCTTCGTTGGTTATAACACCCCACTGATCCACCTCAGAACCTGTGCCAGCTGTCGTGGTGATGGCTATGATGGGAAGCGGCTTCTTTGTGATGGGCATCCCTTTTCCGGTGCCTCCACCCATGTAGTCCCAGCAATCGCCGTCATTTGTCGCCATTGTGGCAATGGCCTTGGCAGCATCCATGCAGCTGCCGCCACCCAGTGCAACGATGAAATCACAACCGTTTTTACGAGCAAAGGCTCCGCCGGCCATAACTGTCGATTTCAAAGGATTAGCTTCCACCTTGTCAAACACGACAGTTTCCACGCCGGCCAAATGCAGCTGTTCCTCTGTACAGGCTAGATAACCGTTAGCTTTAGTGGACTTTCCATTTGAAATTACGATCATGGCTTTCTTGCCAGGCATCTTTTGTTCTTTTAGATCGTTCAGCCTTCCAGCTCCGAACAAAACCCGTGTGGGGATATACATGTTAAAACTCATATAGACACTCCTTTTGATATATTTTCTTCGCATTTTTGTATCTGCAAAATAAACATATCATCTGGAGTTAACTCCAAGTCAAGCACTTTTTAATAGGAGTACAATTAAATTTGACTGTACTCCTATTAGGGAAAAGATAATATTATTTTATTAAAATTATAATTTACAAGAAAACAAGAGCTACAATATTATAATAATCACCAAGAATTTAAATATTATCTAAAAAAATAACCCACAGAGTAGCAATTTGCTGTTACACTGCGGGTTGGTTGTTTTTTAAATTAGAAAAAAGTAACCTTAGTGCCTTCTTGACCATCCACCTCGTGCCCTAGGCTTCCCGAGAACCTCTGCCCAGATTACACCTTGCATTAAGGACTCTTCAGTTATCCTAGGTAAACTCATTGGATTCTGCTGCTTCTCCGGCTGTTTCGTTGGAGCATCTTGGGGGCTTAGTTTTAATGTGTCAGATTCCCAAGTACCTTCCGTTCCAGGAGTTCCCTCTGTACCCCATGTTCCTTCCGTTCCGGAAGTTCCTTCTTGACTTATATAGCCTTCACTTCCAAAACCTTCAGAACTTGAGCGCATCATTGGCTCACCCCTATTTGTCGGTGGCTTCACAGCCACTTCTTGCGGAAACATTTGGCGTTCTAATTCCTCTATTTTTTGCATCCAGGTCCCTTGAAATGGAAAAGGATTTTGTCGCTTGTTTCTTGGAGTTTTATTTTTAGGGTTGAACATCGTTACAATAGCATAGATAATGATGATTATTGGTAAGAAGGAGAAAAAATCCATTATAATTTCACCGCCCTACTTTTTGGGGGTAACATCGGCTGTAGTCTTATTTTTATCTGGGTGGGCAATGTTTTCACGCATGCTGGTATCTGCCATAATATTTTGCATGTTGTAGTAATCCATGACGCCCATTCTCCCTTCTCTTAAGGCTTCAGCCAGAGCTTTTGGAACTTCTGCTTCCGCTTCTACGACCTTAGCGCGCATTTCACTGACTGAGGCCACCATCTCTTGTTCTTTCGCGACTGCCATAGCACGGCGCTCTTCTGCTTTAGCTTGAGCAATCCGCTTATCAGCTTCTGCCTGGTCCGTCTGGAGTTGAGCACCAATGTTCTTACCGACATCTACATCAGCAATATCAATGGAGAGAATTTCAAAAGCGGTTCCGGAATCAAGTCCTTTGGCTAAGACAGTACGAGAAACAAGATCTGGATTTTCAAGTACGGCTTTATGGGAATCTGAAGAACCAATACTCGTAACGATTCCTTCCCCGACACGGGCGATAACGGTTTCTTCTCCTGCCCCACCGACAAGGCGTTCTATGTTGGCCCGAACAGTAACACGAGCTTTCACACGGAGTTCGATACCGTTTTGAGCTACAGCGGAAACAATCGGAGTTTCAATGACCTTTGGGTTAACTGACATTTGTACAGCTTCAAGGACATCGCGACCCGCAAGGTCGATTGCGGCGGCACGTTCGAATTTAAGAGGAATCGCTGCGCGTTCAGCTGCAATCAATGCATTTACCACTTTATCGACATTTCCACCCGCCAGATAGTGTGCTTCGAGTTCGGCAGTGGTAATATCCAATCCTGCTTTATGAGATTTGATTAAATTGTTAACAATTCTTGCTGGTGTAACACGCCGTAAACGCATTCCAACGAGAGTAAAGATACCAACATTGACACCCGCTGCTAAAGCAGAGATCCAGAGTCCAACAGGAATAAAGGTAAAGATAATGCTAATCACGATTAAGACTAGTGCAAGTAGAATTAAAGGCATAAGTGTTCCAATTCCAATCATGTTTTTTCGCCCGTCAAACGGGCTTCACCTCCCTATTTTTAATATTTTTGATCCGAGATTTCGCGTACGATGACCCGTGTACCTTCAACCTCAATCACTTTGATTCGAGTCTCTTTAGATATGAATCCACCCTCAGTTACGACATCGATTCTATTTCCGTTAAAATCTGCCGTTCCAGCGGGTCGTAATTGACTTAGGGCTATTCCTTCGCATCCAAGGAAACATTCAAGATTCTGGTTAGGTGCAACATATCCTCCGCTTTTTGATTGGGCAGTGGTCAAGGAAAGCCGCTTCCAAAATCGTTTAGTCTGAGGAATTCGAAAGCTTAGGGCAATCAATATCCCAAGAACAATGAGCATAATAATTACATATGCTATTCCTTGAGCAGTAGAATCCGCAACCCCAAAAACTCCTGTTGCTAAAAGAATGACTCCTATAGTTCCAAGAATCCCCCCTGGAACAAAAATCTCGAGAAAAAGCAGAATGACTCCTAACACCAACAAACTAATAATCCATCCGGTACCCATGATACTCCCCCCCTTGCAACATGTGCAGATTATCCTTTTTAGACCCAGTTAGTTAGTAACTGGTTCCTCTTCTTGCTCTGAAGTATGAGAAATGTTTTTCAGCCAATGTTGTGCAATCTGCTTGTAAAGATTACCGTGTGCAAGTAGATTTAGGATAATTAAGGTCGCTGCGACTTTCTCTTTATCAACATCACTCATTTCTTCCCCAGCTAATGAATCATTGACTTCTTCGGATAAATGCTCAAGGGATTTCACCCAATCTTGTTGAGTTCGATCAAAGATCTCGCTGTAATACCGATAAAGCTTAGCTGGATTGATCCTATCATCGGAATTGTCATCAAGCTTTTGGTTCACGAACCCAAGTAAGTGAGATGCATCCTCTAAGGTTAAAATATTTCTGAGGTCATTAAGCAGAAGAATATTGGCAACCTGTTCTCGGTTGTACTTTTTCTTAGAGGGATGGGGCAGATATTTTCGCCGAACCCAGTTTTGGATATGAATATTGTTTATATCATTCTGACTTACTTGTTGGGCAACTTCGACGACTTGGGACAGCATCATAGAGTCTAACTCTAGATAGGGTAAGGCTTTAGCCTTCGGTTCAAAGTGATTTGCAATCTCCAAGATTTCATTTAGATAGTGTGAATTCAAATAATCACCTCCTGAAAACCAAGTCCGTTTTATTCATGTCAGTCTTATAAGTAGTAGTCTTTAATGTATGTTAACGTTCTTTATAACGTTATTATATGTTCATTGTGATCATATGTCAATATATTTTTGATTGCTTAATATGTTCTTGCGATCTTTATTCGTTGACACATCTGATAAAAAAAATCCAGCTAGCAAGCTGGATTTATAGTAATTAAACTTCAACCAATATAGTAGAAAGATTCTTTCAGCACAATTCCTAAATTTCGATATCATTATTTGGGTTTGTTCGTTGGCTCTATTAAAGAAGATATTGGAGAAATAGACTTTGCCTTTTTTTCAGCCTTCTTTTTCTTTTTTTCCTTGTTCTTAGGACTTTTATCGCCCATAACAACTACCTCCAATCGCTCGTTAACTTAAGTATAGTCTCTTCCGTATATTTCCGCATTCAGTCAAATGGCTGAAAAAACTCGTGAATCCCTTAACAAGCATTGTAATGATCCCTTACATAACCCTACCTCAGTATTGTTACCTATATAAGCAGATTCCAACCACTATGAGATTTGAACGGTAGCCCCTCCGTCCGCCTAAAACTCAATAGTAGCCAGAATTTCATTCAACCTTTTTATCAATTTACGGCCATTCTCATACTATATACACTAACATCCCTCAAGTTTCAAATTTGATTAACCTACTTGGTTAATCAAATTAACTATAATTTTAATCAGTTCAATAATTATTGTTGTTTGGGTCTAATTTTTTCTTATGCTTTACTTTTCTCGAGTAATCTTTTGGTGAGGCATGAGGCTTTGTACCCGTGTCAAATAAAACTCTAGTCCTGCCAGCGATCTTTTTTCGTTTCTTCGGCATACTCAATCGACTCCAAAATTCTTATTTTTCATTCCCAATATGATATTCCACATTGTGGAAGCGAAGTCCTTTATTGGCTTAAGAGCAGCAACAGCAAGGCTAATTGCAAAAAAAGCCGGCGGCTGCCGACTTCATAATTTCCTAGACAATAAAAGAAGAAGTTATCATATAAATAATCTTCGCTCGTATAAATTTCGCTATACATCCAGCCCGCTTTCAGGCTTAGGTATGGGCATGTACAAAAGGCGCATAATTTCTTTTTCTGATTCAATGACTCTTTCTGCTATAAATTCTTCAAAGGGTTTATCATCTCTATGTGCTTTTTCGAGCAACTGAATATATTCATGCCTAAGAATGGGAGGAATCACGGCTAATAGGTATCCATCCTGGATCAGTGCCGTATTCATGATTAACCTAGCAATTCTTCCGTTTCCATCTTTAAACGGATGGATAAAAACAAATCGTTTATGAAGTTCTGCTGCAAAAATAACCGGATGAAGATTATCTCTTTCTTCCTGGATCCACTGAAACAGTTCGTTCATTTCTGTCTGAATGCGTTTCGGTTCAGCTACAGGATACTTAGATCCAGTGATGAATACATCCATATCACGATATTTTCCTGAGTACTCGCTTTCAATACTCTCATAAAACATGCGATGCATGGTAAGGATATGTTCTTCCTTTATGGTTCTATTTTTAAGTAGTGTAAACATGAAATCATAGGCTTTAGCGTGGCCAATGGCCTCAAACGTATAGCGTAAAGGTTTGCCGCCAACGGTTAATCCATCCTCAATCAGCACTTTGGTTTCACTTTCCGTAAGGGTATTTCCCTCAAGTGCATTCGATGACCATGTGAGTCCAATGCGATAATAGTCTTTAAGTTGTTCCAACATATCTCCCTCGAAGGGTCTGCGTTCATCAATGTTAGCTTTATATAAATCTAGTAATCGATAGATATCCATTAGTTCACCTTTTTCATACTATAATTACCATCTAATTATACCATGATCGCTTGGATATCACCATGTTCTTCCATTCTTATTTACCCCCATAGGCGGGCAGGCACAGCATCGTGTAACGAGTGAAGCCGCTCTCCCAAGTATAGCAGAGCGAGACCTATATACATTGATATGCTTAACCTGTGCAAGAACAAATTAACAAACTAACTTCAGAGTCTTCGCGCGGGCGAAGCGGTCACATAACCCACATAAAGCTGATATGACCTAGCCTTACTGCGTTATCCAATTATATCATGGTTTCTGGCAAAAGTACCCTTGACCTCCTACGTTTAAAAGTCTCAGATTCAAACTAATTTAATATGGCTGAGAAGAAAATTTCGTGATAAAAAAATCTTCGATATTGTTTATGAATTTTTGTTTTAAATTGATTTGTTTTAAATATTTCTATGTACCCTTTTGAGTCTCGAATATAAGGGCCATTATCAAGAAACCTCATCAGGGAGTTACTAAGTCGTAAATTTTTAGCCAAACAAGGCTCAATGACGAGAATTTGCCCAAAAGGTTTTAGAATACGTTTTAATTGCGTAAGGTAGTTTGCTACGCCATCTGAGGGGATATGATGGAGCACTGCAACCATGATAATATAATCGAATGAACCCTGTTTAAGAAAAAGATTCTTCCCATCGAAGACATCAAACCGATAGGTAGGGTATAAACGTTTAGCGTATGCAACTCGGTGAAAGTCAGGATCGACCCCGAGGTAATGGTTAGAGTCAAATATCGAGCTGCTTGACCCAATCCCACAACCAAAATCCAAAATAGTTTTGTTTCTAAAATCAAAACTATTTTGCAGGAGATTATTAATGTATAATTGGGTAAAAAATTTAGGCCGGACAAACCAATGGTATAAGCGAGGTGACAATTCCATAGATTTTTTCTCCTTATAGCATTTGTTTAATTCATATGTCCCCTGGGCTGACATAAATTATGCTTAAAGAAATAGCTGGTATACAAAACCGAGGCGAATGCCTCGGTTCTTATATTTCTAAGCATAAAATTATTGGTTATATTGGTTTCTGTTACGCATGTCTTCTATGCGGTTCCACTGTTTCTGCATAATAGACAAACGCTCGTCATTCGGTAGGGTATCCCAATGTTCATAAAGATATTGATTGGCCCAGTCAAAACGGGTTAATGTATTTTCAAGTATTTCTATATTATGATCACTCGTATCACGAAACTCATCGTGTTTTTCTTCATGATAAATCCGTTCTGAAATTTGCTCTAAACGATGTTGCTGCTTTTCCAAAATAGCATTAATAAGCTCAGTATCTAAATGCTCCCATATGTCTAATAATGTTTCATTAGCAAGTTCGTAATTCTGTAGAGTCTGTTCAATTACTTCTTGATTGTCCATCATAAGCCTCCTAAAAATTAGTGATCGTCCTTATTTAACAGCAATAGATTGTTCTTTCTGTTCTTAAATTATTCAAAGCCGAAGTCCCCAAAATAACCCAATCCGATTTGCATTAGATTAAAAATAATGGAAATAATGTTCAAAGAAATAGGCCTTCATGGCTGAAATACTAAGGAGGATCTAATTTCTAATGCCATTGCGAACTTTTTTGTTAAAGGCCAGTTGGCTCCTGCTTATTCCAATCGTCGATTCGCTCTATCTTCTTCTGAACCATAGTACAGAACGCGTTTATTTACTGATTACGATAATTGATCAAAGGATTCCATTTTTGCCCTATTTCATCATACCGTATGTCGCCTGGTATGGGTTGCTTTTTGTTGCCTTAATTTGGTTTATGTCTTATAGCTTTCAGCTTTATCGATCCAGTATTCTCTCCATGATTTTAGGTCTGGCGATCTGTTTTATCATTTTCTCTTTTTTCCAAACTACAGTTCCAAGACCAGATACCCTTGGACACGATATTTTCTCAAGGCTCACTCAAGTTATCTATACTATTGATCAGCCCTTTAATGCTTTTCCAAGCATTCATGTTCTGACCGCTTATGTTATCTTCCTTGGGTCCTTGAAAATGAGTATTCATTCTCCGAAAATTTCTTTAATGATACAGAGTTCAGTTATTTTAGTTATCCTTTCAACGCTATTTCTAAAACAGCATACCCTTCTCGATGTCTTAGGAGGCTTGCTGCTTGGTGGAAGCTTATTTAAAACATTCAATTGGTTTGAGGTTACCTTAGCTAAAAGAAAAGAGATGTACAAGCTTTTTCCCAATGAAGTAACCATCAATCCAAATGAAAACGATCCCTTTCTAGAGTTAGGCAAAAGGTAATACATTTTAGCCTACACAGTAACTTTACTTCTTTTTTTTGGAACTCTCGAAACATATTGGACTATTAGGAACTAAGTAGATCCTACAAAGGAACAAAGTAAAGCAGCCAACTACTGCCCCTGGAAACGATAATATCTAGACCAGGACTCCTCTACCCAATATGTTAACAAAGGCAATTATACTCAGGTTGTGAAGGCAGTCTATGATGAAGTAGATCTAAGTTAAGGCCAAGATCGCTGGGTTAATTGCAGCATATGAGTATGCCCTTTTCTAGACAGGAAGGGCTATTTAGCTTTCACAATAAGGTTACTTTGCATTATACAAGTAATACGCCTTAAACTGGTTTGGAATTCGGTTTGGCATAATTACCAACATATCGGGGAAATTACGGATAAGATATTTAAGAAGGGATTGGAGAAAACTTGGAAATTAGAGAAAATATCATTATTCCCTTGGGATATGGAAAATTCGTACGCTCCGATAAGATCATCGCATTGGAGCCGATCGAGGAAGACCGAGGTCCCGGACGGAGAACACGCGTGTATGTGGAACAAATAGGTATTCCCCTAATTGCTTCACGGACCGAAACAGCGGTTTTAGCCAATATAGTGGAAACCCCTAAAGAAGTTATGGAAGCCACAGCTGCCCTAGAACTTTTACATGATATCTATGATGATATTCATCAGATAGGTCCTATGCTTCGAAAAAGTATTAGAAAAGAAGCCCAACTCGATTTGGATAAAATAGAAAGACGGATTGAAGAAATTCTAAAACATGAGGTTGAGGTATAAGCCATATTGCATTTCGGACATTTATAGTTTATAACAGCATTCCCTTTAAATTAGTATTGAGCTGATTTTACTTCTCCCAAGATTTTTCAGGTCATCTTAATTTTCAAGTATATTTATTTTAGTTGATTTTTGCTACGTTAACCGCTCTACTATTAACCCCTTCATTTGAAGGGGGATTTTTTATGCTAATAAAAAACGAAAAAGAACTTTTGACCAAAATAATTTGATAGCCGGAACATTGTAATAAAAAAACAAAAATGGCCAACTTTCTAATTTATAATTTAAGGAATATATTACCATTGAAAACTGGTCAAAGAGGTGATTATTATGTATTATCCTATAACCATACCGGTTTATGCACCATATCCACGTGTTGTAGCCAGATATCCACTAACTCATGTCGGTGGTTACGAACCACCCGCCTGGGAAAGATATGAAGAACAGTTCCACCCACTTTGGCTGAAACAACTTGAACACCGTATGGGAATAATACCGGGTCGTGAACCCATATGGTGGGAGCTTTTCGAAGAACAGTTCGAGCCACCCTGGTTACAACGATTAGAACGAAGGATTGGAATTCCTCAACCGTTTAACCCACTTTACGATCTTCCAAGATAAGTTTTACCAAATACTTCTCTCATTCTACGCAGTTAAGGATCTTTTATCCCCAATAAGGATTAAACAATCCTTTCGTTAGGAATGATTTATCCCGAGGTGATAGAAGTCTGAATTTATTAACAGCGATCTCAAAGTTATTCTGAGAGTAGTAGTTAAAAAAGGCTCAAAGAACTTTCCCATGTAGACAAATCAATATTAAAGGCTAGGTTCAACGGTCTGAATAGGCCGTTGTTTCTTTAACGATAAGTGTATTATTAAATAAAAATTTAGTAAAACCGAGTATGGGTCAAAACATTATTTGGATCTAGATTAACCAGATTTAAATTTTCGTTTTATCTCCTATAAAATCATGAGAGTTTTACACTTACAAAAAGACGATCTAGCTGATCGTCTTTTTGATAAAATAAAATATCTATTTTTCCTTTAATCTTTTCATATATCTTAGCACTTTACTTGGATTGATATATCCCAAACATTCTTTGGGTTGTTGTTAGACAATGGTACTATTTGTAATGATTATTGTACCACCATCATTATTCGCTGTAGCGTTAGGTGTGTTACCATTGAACGTACTTCTATCAATAGTGATTGAACCACCATCAATATTTGCTACTGCCCCTCCATCATTTGTAGCACTGTTATTAGAGAACGTACTTCTTGTAATAGTAATTGTACCAGAACCAATATTCGCTATAGCCCCTCCATCATTTGTAGCACTGTTATTAGAGAACGTACTTCTTGAAATACTGATTGTAGCAGTATCACTATTTGCTATTGCCCCTCCATCTAAAGCGGTATTGCCAGCGAAAGTGGTATTTGAAATAGTGATTGAACCAGAATCAATACTTGCTATTGCCCCTCCATTATTAGTTGCACTGTTGCTGGAGAACGTACTATTTGTAATATTAGCTATGCCATCATTTGCAAAGGCCCCACCATTATCGCCTGCATTGTTGTTAGAGAACATCGTTTTCGTAATGGTAGTCATGCCATCATTGGCCATAGCTCCACCATTTACGTCACAACTATTGGAGTCGAGTACACTATTCGACAAATTGAGTGTTCCAAAAGCATTTCCTATAGCGCCACTAAATCTACCGTGGTTCATAGAGAACGTACTTCTTGTAATATTGACTGTACCAGTTTCACCTGCATTCTCCCCATTCGCTATAGCCCCACCATAACTTCCAGAGTTATTGTTTCTAAACGTACTATTTGAAATATTGACATTACCAGAGGCAACATTCGCTATGGCCCCACCGAATGAATCTGATCTGTTGTTAAAAAACACACAGCGTAGCACATTTAATGTTGCACCCTGATTAAGGATGGCTCCACCTGGACCTGAATTAAAACCATTTTCGAATGACAAATCCGTAATGGTTACTATAGTTGATGCGCCGGTAATAACAAAAATACGATTATCCGAACCACTGATTATTAACCTATCCGCGCCAGGACCGTTAATGGTTAAGGTTTTGTTAATAGCTATTGATCCACTGGTTAAAGTAATAGCAGCAGGAAGGATTGCATCACTAAAGACAATTGTGGAACCTGCCGTTGCTGTAGCAATAGCTTCGCGAAGCGAACCTGGACCACTATCATTGGTATTAGTGACAATGATTGTTGGGCCTTTAGTTAAGCTCTCTACATTGATAATTTTCACCCCCATTTTGTAATTAATCTCCTTTCAATTATTATGAGCTTGATGTATTCTATGCTGAGCAGGTTCTTTGGTGACAAGCCTAGATAGATTTGTAGTATTTCCAACAAGCAAAGGAACACCAATTCACCCTAGGAATTTTACAAGAAAGTTTGAAGCACTTCGAAAACGAGCAGAACTGTCTACAGAAATAAATTTACATGCCTTAAGACATACTTACGCTACTCGCCTTTTAGAACAAGGATAAAGTCTAAAAACCGTTCAAGAACTTCTAGGACATGGAGATATTTCAACGACTGGAAATACTTACGCTCATGTTATGCATGTTATGCCAGAAATAAAAAAGCAAGCTGCATCAAACCTAAACAGCATGCTTACACAAAAAAAGCCCCTCAAAAACTGAGGAGCTAATTAAATGCTATGAAATTGCACTACAAGTTGCACTACAAACCATTTTTAAGAATATTCGAAAGGCTAAGAGCCTTGAAAATACTGGTCGGAGCGACAAGATTTGAACTTGCGACCTCTACCACCCCAAGGTAGCGCTCTACCAAGCTGAGCCACGCCCCGATGCTTTTTGTATCCCTTACTTGAGGGACTCATATAAAATACCACAACTGAACCAAAAATGCAACTCTAGTTTTGGCCTATAACCTCAATTTTACGGACTCCTTCGATCTCTCCCAAACCTGCAATCAGATCTTCCGGTGTATTGACCATTCCTGCTGTCTCAATAGAAATCGAAACATGAGCCACTCCCTGAAGCGGAATTCCTTGGTTGATCGTCAACACATTAACATTAAAGCTGGCAATGTAATTTAAGGCGTTCGACAAAACACCGGCGATATTTTCAAGGGTTAGAGAAAAGGTAATGATTTTCTCTTTACTCGCTTCATAAAATGGGAAAACCCCATCCTTATATTTATAATAGGCGCTTCTGCTGATACCCACTCTCTCGACCGCCTCATTGACGGTATAAACCAGACCTTTAGCAAGGATTTCTTTTGCTTCAGCCGTTTTTAAAATGGCTTCCGGTAATATCTCCTTACTAACCATTAAAAAATCTTTTCTTCTAGCAGCCACAATTTTCGCTCCATTTCCAAAAAGAAATCTTTTTCTATTATAAGAAAATTCTTGTGAATAAGCAAGATAACCCCGTTCCACAGGACGCATTATAGTGCACCCATGATACGAGGTTAAAAACAAATTTAATCTACTGACTAATTGATTTAATCGGCTGTTGACTAATTAAAAGAGCGTTAAAAACTTAAGCTGCTTAAATGATGATGCAGATCAGTCCGCCGCTGCCATCATTAACGATCCGCTGCAAGGTATCCTGTAGCTTATGCTGTGCATTTTCGGGCATCTTATAGAGCTTATTCTGAACGCCTTCACGTACTAAGTCATGAAGGGATTTGCCAAAGATATTTGAATCCCATACTTTCTTAGGATCGGATTCAAATTCATCTAAAATGTAGCGAACGAGTTCCTCTGCTTGTTTTTCCGTTCCAATAAGCGGGGTGATTTCTGTTGTTACATCTGCTCTCAGGATATGGAGAGACGGCGCACTGGCCTTCAGTTTAATTCCATAATGACCGCCTGATTTAATCAATTCTGGCTCCTCGAGGAACATTTCTTCAAGCAGCGGGGTTACAACTCCATAACCATTGTTTTTAACTTCCTCAATAGCCGGAGCGAGCTTATCCCATTCTCTCTTAGCCCGGCTGTAATCCAAAATCAGACGCAGAAGTGTATGCTCACCCTCAACGGTAATTCCAGTCATTTCTTCAAGAACATCTTTAAAGAGTCCGTCAATCGCAGTCATTTCAATCTCCGCGATCCCGCTTCCAAGGTTCATCTGTTTGAGAAGTACATCTTGAGCCTGCGGGCACTCTGTCAGTTTATCCAGAGCTTGATCAATATCCCGTACTCGGCGAATTCCCTCGACCGATTGACGAACCGTCTCTTCGAAGCTCGCACGCACAGGATGATTGGTATCGAGTTCTTCAACCCATTTCGGAATTTCTATATTTACTTCAGCAACCGGGAATTCATAGAGAACTTCTTCTAAGATTTGTGTAATATCTTCATTTGTCATTTCCAGGCAGTCCACCGGAATAACGGGCACGCCGTATTTTTCTTCAAGGGAACGAGCCAGTTCTGTCGTATAATCAGCATAAGGCCGTGTTGTATTCAATACAATGATGAAGGGTTTACCCAGCTGCCTTAATTCTTGAATGACGCGTTCTTCTGAGTCAACGTAATTATCTCTGGGAATATCGGTGATAGATCCATCGGTTGTCACAACAACGCCAATAGTTGAGTGATCTGTAATCACTTTGCGCGTTCCGATTTCTGCCGCGTCCTGAAAAGGAATGGGTTCTTCACTCCAGGATGTCCGGACAAGCCGTGGCTCTTCGCCATCTTCTGATTCATACCCAATCGCACCTTCGACGGCATAGCCGACACAGTCCACCAATCGAACCTTCATTTGAATGGTATCCTTAACCAGGATTTCAACCGCATCCGATGGAATAAACTTGGGTTCCGTTGTTGTAATTTGGCGACCTGAACCGCTTTGCGGCAGTTCATCATTAGCCCGCTCCCGCTCAAACACATCCGTGATATTGGGCAGAACCAGGAGATCCATGAAACGTTTGATGAAGGTGGACTTCCCAGTGCGGACCGGCCCAACGATTCCTAGGTAGATATCGCCACCTGTACGCTCGGCAATATCTTTAAAAATGTCCACTTTTTCCACTAAAATTCCCTCCCTTATTGAGTGCTGTCCCAAAACCGGGGAAGGGTCTCCACCTTATCTCCCTTCCACCTCCCAGCGGCATGATATGGTTCCGGATAGCTGGACTAGCACGTTACGCAGTATAAGTATATTGGCCTATTTGGGCAAATATGTCATTTTTAACCTATTTGAAAAATTTTTTAGGAAAAACTTTAGGCAAAAAATAAAAACCGCAGGTTTTATCTAATTCCATTTTAAGGCGGAAAAAAAGTCCAATTGCTTTCTGTAATTGGACTTTTTGATGTATAGATGAACTTACAATTATTTCTATATACGAAAAGGTTTATAAAATATAAATTAGATACAAACTTACTTATAGTACGCTAACCTTAACTTTAAAAGGGGTTGATAGGATTGAAAAAGATAAGCGATAGAATCTTTCTTGGTTTTGTTTCAGGAATGTTAGGCGCGATTCCCGGTAGACTTTTAAACAAGACAGAATTCAAACTTGGATTAACTGACTCAAGATACGAAGAAATGGCGGCTATGCTTTTTGTAAACAAAAGAGATATAACTAAGCCCAAGGGAAAAAATGTTGGGAGAATAGCAAATAGTTTATTGACCTCGGTTGTTGGTGTTACAACAACTTATGTCCTTTCCAAAACCGGTCGTGATTATGCTGCTCTAAAAGGAATAGGTATAACGTCACTAGCCTGGCTTGGTATATACGGATTAAGCACTCAAGCTAAAGTAAGGAAAAGTAAAAAACCGGGTGCAGCACTTCTAAGTTATTTGGATCATCTCATTTTGGGAGCAACTACAGCGACTATTATTTCAAAGTTGGGTGATGATACAGTTTTCCCAAGAAAACAGCAGGAATTTAATCATGTGGAGAATATGGCACAAAGTACAATCCCTTTCAATTATCAAATCGAAAGAGAGAATGAAGAACATTTTGTTCTTCATTAAATATTAAAACTAGCGAAAGCAAAGCCGCTGGCTGCACTTATGCTGGAAGAAAATAAAAAACTGAAGGTTATACTTTCTGACAGTACAAAAAAGACCTAACCCCTTTCGGGATAGGTCTTTTTGATGCTGTCAGTCCTGAGCCTGTTGATCCAAAGCAAGTTGTGCGACTTCCTCAAGCTCGTGCTTTTTGCCGCGCATCATCAAGTTAGATACTGCGACTTTGGGATCAAAGCCCTCGAAAAGAACGCGGTATGCCTCCTCGGTAATGGGCATGCTGATATTTCGTTCGCGGCTAAGTTCATAAGCCACCTTGGTCGTCCTAACCCCTTCGACAACCATGCCAACATCTTGCAATACTTGTTCAAGAGGTTTTCCCTGTCCCAATGCTACCCCAGCCCGCCGATTACGGCTATGCAAGCTCGTGCATGTAACAATTAAATCTCCAACTCCGGATAATCCCGCAAATGTTAAGGGATTTCCCCCCATCACTACCCCCAGGCGAGCAATTTCAGCCAATCCGCGTGTCATTAAGGCTGCTTTGGTATTGTCGCCAAAGCCCAGGCCTTCGGCTATTCCTGTACATAGGGCTATAATATTTTTGAGCGCCCCGCCGAGTTCGACGCCAATCAGATCAGGATTAGTATACACTCTAAATTTTGGGGTCATCATCAGTTCTTGAACTTTTTCCGCTGCTTTGCGATCATCTGAAGATACGACGACAGTCGTCGGCATATCCCGCCCAACTTCTTCAGCATGACTCGGGCCCGAAAGAACAACGATAGGGTGTCCCGGTAATTCTTCCTTTAGGACTTGCGATAAACGCTCTTGCGTTCCCTCTTCTAATCCTTTAGCCGTATTCACGACGATCGTCTCCGGATGTAAATAGGATCGGATTAATTGAGCTGCACCGCGCACACCATGAGAGGGTACACTGAGGATCACTAATTCAGCTTTAAGCCGCCATAAATCCGTTGTTGGCTCTAGGGGCTGCGGCAAAACAACACCAGGAAGATAACGAAGATTTTCACGGCGTTCCTTCATCTGCCGTATCTCTTCGTCATTACGTCCAACCAAGGCCACCGCATTTCCGGCTTTCGCCATCAAGACAGCTAAGGCCGTTCCCCAGCTTCCCGCTCCATAAACGGCAATCTGCGTCATGTTCCCCACCCCTTCTATTTCTTTTTTACCCCAAAGCGATTTTCAGTCCCGTTTAAGACTCGTTGGAAGTTTGTCCGATGACGAATGATAACCACAGAAGATGCAATGATAGCGAACACACGGTACGCTAAGGGCTCTTGAAAAACAAAAACAAAAATCAATAAAGCTAAAGCTGCAACTACTGAACCCATCGATACATACCGTGTGAAAATGACAACAATTAAGAAAAGAATCAGTGCGATTATTGTTATTTTTGGCATCAAAACAAGAATAATGCCTAACCCTGAAGCGACTCCCTTGCCGCTCGGCTTAAAGCCAAAAAAGGGATTCCAGCTATGCCCCGCCATAGCAAGAAGTCCGCCTAAAATCCCTCCCCAAGGGCCCACAGCCATTATGCCAAGCCAAGTGGCCAGAGCCCCCTTCAAAGCATCCCCGATAAGAACTGCAATTCCCCATTTGACCCCGAGCAAGCGGAAGGCGTTCGTTGTCCCTATATTGCCGCTTCCATGCCTGCGTACATCAATATTCTTAAAGCGTCCTGCTAAATAGGCAAAAGGAATGGCCCCTAGGATATAGGTGATGATAAATATCCCATATCGTCCCATACCCGATCTTACTCCTTCTCTTCATCTTTTTGTCGAACGACAAGGTGAATAGGTGAGCCCTCAAAACCGAAACTCTTGCGCAGTTGGTTCTCAAGGTAGCGTTTATATGAAAAATGCATCAATTCCGGATCATTGACAAAGCAAACAAATGTCGGAGGTTTCACCCCGACCTGAGTGATGTAAAGGATTTTTAAACGCCGTCCTTTGTCCGTTGGGGGAGGATTCAAATGAACCCATTCCCGAACCAAGGTGTTGATGGTCGCCGTAGTTATCCGCGTAGAGTTTTGCTCAGCGACAAAATCAACCAATTCGAGTAAGCGATTGACCCGTTGACCTGTCTTCGCCGAAATGAAAAGCGTCGGAGCATATTGCATAAAGCCTAATTGTTCACGGATATCCTTTTCAAAGCGGTTCATCGTCTTCTCATCTTTTTCAACCAAATCCCATTTGTTGACGACCAGTATAATTCCTTTGCCGGATTCATGGGCATAACCCGCAATTTTTTTATCTTGTTCTGTAACGCCTTCCGAACCATCAATCAGCATCAAAACCACATCGGAGCGATCCACAGCACGAAGGGAACGAGAAACGCTGTACCGCTCTGTCAATTCCTCAATTCTACCCTTACGGCGCATTCCCGCCGTATCGATTAAAATATAATGCTTTCCTTCATGTTCAAAGGCCGAATCAATCGCATCTCGGGTTGTGCCTGGAACATTGCTGACAATAACTCGTTCCTCACCCAATAAAGCATTGACTAAGGAAGATTTCCCGACATTTGGACGGCCGATTGCCGCAATTTTAATAATATCGGGATCATACTCTTCTTCCTGTTCCGAAGGAAAATAAGAAATGACCTGATCTAATAAATCCCCGACGTTCATTCCGTGAACCGCGGAGATGGGAATAGGTTCGCCCAATCCTAAGCTATAGAATTCATAAAGTTCAACCTTTGAGAAATCCTCAACCTTATTGGCCGCTATAACTACAGGTTTACCGGAACGGCGCAGGGTTTGAGCGATCATTTCATCTTCAGGGGTCAGCGGATTTTGAGCATCAATGACTAAAACAATGACATCTGCTTCCTCAATCGCGATCTCGGCCTGCCGACGCATCTGTGTTGAGATTGAGGTCTGTTCATTTTTAAATTCAATCCCGCCGGTATCAATAATCGTAAACTTTCGGCCCAGCCATTCCGAATCTCGGTATAAACGGTCCCGCGTGACCCCTGGACGGTCTTCAACAATAGCTACTAATCCTCCGGCTAAACGGTTGAACAGGGTCGATTTACCCACATTCGGCCGACCCACAATTGCTACAACTGGTTTACTCACTCGTTTCTCCCTCCATGTCTAGGCCGCATACAGCTTCAACAAAAGCCGCGCCATGATTCTCGACAATAATCGGTACTCCATGAATCTTTTCTGCCAGCCAAGCCACACTGTGATCATCTAAGAAAATATCCTCATCAGATTTTAACATAACGCGTGGAATTAAGAAAATTTCTCCCCGCAGGTCTTTAAGCTGCTCGGCAATATCCTCGGCGGTGAGCAGACCTGCCACCGTAACAGACGAGCCAAAAAAATGATTGACAAGGGTATGCAGCACTGGGTTCAAGCCCTTTACCCCTTCAAACTTTTGTAAAATCTTCTGAAAAAACGGAGCAGCCGAAGTTCCGGTTAAAATATGGACTTTTCTTTCAGGCAAAACCTGAGGTAAATTGTTTAAGGCCGCTTCAAACTCCGCTCGGAATTTGCTTGCCATCCCTACCCCGTTTTCGAGCTGAGGAAAATCGTCATAGATCTCAACGTCTGGAAAATCCCACCCGGCTTGAGCATAAAATTCATCCGAAAAATAAGCTAAACGTCGGTCCGTCTTTTCAAAAAACTCAGCTTGCCAACGTTCGCCTTGACTCAAAATCTGCCGGGATTCCTGCGGTGTGAAACTTCGTAAATCCGGCAGTCCTTCCCGATATTTTGTAAGTCCTACCGGAACAACAGCGATGGATTGAACTGCAGGATAAAGTTTAGCAAGCTCATGTACAGACTCCTTAAGGATTGCGCCGTCGTTATAACCCGGAACAAGAACAATTTGTGCATGAATTGAAATTCCTGCGTCCGCTAACCTGCCGAGCTGCATTCCTATATCGCCCGCTTTAGGATTTTTCATTAAGCGCACCCGTGCTTCAGAATTCCAAGCATGCACTGAAATGTAAAGCGGAGTTAAATGCAAACGGATAATCCGTTCAAATTCC